>CAVVSO010000035.1:0-15131 GCA_963750745.1 uncultured Alphaproteobacteria bacterium
GGCGCCGACATGTTGCCATACTCCGCGAGCACAGTGCGCTCGTGATCGAGGGAGCCTTGACCGAGCGACAACGCGCGCTCCAGCGCGTCGATGACCTTGGCCCCGCCGGGGTGGCAGGCGAAGCGGTCAATGTCACCGAGGGCCAACCCCGCTGGCGCAAGTATGCCGGAAATGGCCGGCGCGATGTTCGCCTGCGCAAACGGTGGTATCGCGCGGTCGAAGATGACGCCGAAGCCTTCGGTGTCGACGTCCCAGCCCATGATGTCGAGCGTGTCGGGCCAGGGTGTGCTGACCGCTCATCTCCACGGTCGCGATGCCGGTTTCTCCGGCGCGGAGCAGGCAGGCGGCGGCGCCGTCGCCGAACAGCGCCGTGGCTCGGACGATGTTTTCCTTAGTCAGCTTGTCGAGGCGGAACGCGAGGGTGCAAAGTTCCACCGCGACAACCAGAACGATGCTGCCCGGCCGGGACTGCGCAAGCCGGGTACCGATCGATATTCCGAAGTAGACGCCGCCGGCGCAGCCGAGGCCGAAGACGGGGACGCGTTCGACATCCGGGTGAAAGCCCACGCGCCCGGCGACGCGGGCTTCCAGGCTGGGGGTCGCGATACCGGTCGATGAAACCGTCACAATCGTATCGACGTCGGCTGCTCTGACCCCTTAGGCGCGAGGGCCCCTCTGCGCTGCATCGAAGAAGAGCTGGCTCGCCCCTTCGGGAACGCCGCGTTGCGCTCGGGCCAGCCCAGCGGCTCGAGATACGAGTGGAGGCGGCCGCACCGTGAACCGCTGCCTTGATCCCAGAGTTTTCGAACACCCGGGCCAGTCGCTCGAAAATCGTCATAGCGCGAGGCGAACCCCTGATGCGCCGCTGCTGCGGCGTCGCGCTGCGTCAGAAGGTGGGGCGGGACAGCAGTCGCCGTGGAAAGAAGCCTTACGGGCATCGTCATTCAGGATCTCCTAGCCTGTCGATCTGGGCGGGACGTCGAGCCGGAGTTGTCGCCGGAGGACGGTGGATCAATGCGCGAGCGAAGGTTCCGTTCCAAGTGTCGGCCGCGCGAACGAAGCGGGCGCGTTCCAGATCGGCTTGCCGGTGGCGGTTCGCCCTACCACCTTCCAGTGTCCCTGCTTGAATGTTCAGACAAGCCGGAGCGCACAGGTCCAGGAGGCCATGGCAACTCGATCGACAACCGCGGTGGCGTCGGTCTCGATCGCGCCGTCGCGATCCTCTACGGTATCGTGTGCCACGCCCTGTTCACGATCGGCGTCGCGACCATGATTGCCGCGATGTTCTACGGCATGAGCCGTTCGCTCGGGCGGGTCGCGCCGCCCTGGAGTTTTATCGCGAACGCGGGCCTGCTGTTGCAGTTCCCGCTGGGCCATTCGCTGCTGCTGAGCGGTGGGGGGCGCAGAGTCCCGGCAGGCTTGCGCCTCGGACGGTGGGCTGCCCGGATGTCTACCACCACCTACGTGATCGTGGCATCGCTCCAGGTGTTTCTGCTCTTCGCGTTCTGGACGCCGAGCGGAACCGTCTGGTGGCGTGCCGAGGGCGTGAGGCTTTGGGCGTTGAGTTGCCCTCTACGCGACCGCCTGGTCCTGCTCCTGAAGGCCATCTGGGATGCGGGTCTCGCGCTCCAGACCGGTTTCCTCGGCTGGTGGGCGATCTTCCGTATTGCGCGCCGGTGTTTCCGCCGATGCCGACAACCGGATTGTTCCGCTTCGTGCGGCAACCGATCTACGTCGCCTTCGCCCTGACACTCTGGACCGTGCCCACCTGGACGCCCGACCAACTTGTGATCGCAATTGTCCTCACGGGCTACTGCCTGATCGGCCCGCTACTGAAGGAAGTGCGGTTCAGGCAGCGGTTTGGCGACGCGTTCGTGGCGTATCCCGCCAGGTTCCCTACTGGCTCCCCCGGATCGCGACCGGCGCCAAGAACGACCTGTCGATCTATGGCGCCTCGGCGAACTGGTGGGGCGACGATGCGCGCTGGCTGCGGGCGCTGCGGAACATGGTGCCCGCGCGGCTTGCCTTCTTCGACCCCCTCGTCGGCGACTGGACGGGCAAGCGGGTGCTTGATCTCGGCTGCGGTGGTGGGTTCATGGCGGAAGCCTTGGCGGCGCGTGGCGCGACGGTCACCGGCATCGATCCGGCGACGGCAGCAATCGAGGCGGCGCGAGTGCATTCTGGCGCCATGAAGCTCGACATAGACTATCTCGTGGGTCGGGCGAAGCGCTTCCGTTCGGCGCGGCGACGTTCGACGTCGTCGTTTGCGTCGACGTCCTTGAGCACATTGAAGGATGGGATCGGGTGGTTTCTGAGATCGGGCGCGTCCTGCGCCCGGAGGGACTTTTCTGTTCGACACAATAAACCGCAACCCGCTGGCGTCCTTTGTCATCGTGACGATCGGCGAACGGGTCTTGCGATTGCTGCCGCCCGGGACGCATGACCCGGCGCTGTTCATCCGTCCGTCCGAGCTCAGAGGAGCGCTCCAGCGGAACGGTTTCGTTGTCGGGCGTTTTGCCGGTTTCGGGCCGAGATGGCTGAATTGTCGGCTTGACCTGACCTTCGGGCGATTGCCGGGCACGGCTGTACAGTATCTGGGGCACGCCCAAGTAAACGAAGGCAATCCCCACCCCAGAGAGCGTGCCGGTCGCGGCTGTTCCAGCCATCGGTAAGAAGGCGGCGCGCTGGTGATGGCGCGATGAGACAGCACTCGCCGCATTGGCGTCGGTGGCTCGGCATGGAGAACCGCCGCGCCGTGCCCTTCACCAGCTTTTGAAGACCGCGGTGCTGTCAGACGGCTCCGGCCGCACATCTGGTTCGCGCCCGACGAGAGCCGCCCCCTCGCGCCCTTCGCCGGAACTCTGGGCTCGTTGGACCTCCGTGCGGCTGAAGCGCCTGAGCGCGACCTGAGATCAGGGTATTCTCTGCAGACGACGGGCGGTCCCGCCTGAAACATCGAGACTCGCCTCAAGCCCCGTCTCTTGGCCGCCGATTGGTGAGGACAGCGTGAATGTGCAGTCAGCTCGTTCGGCGATCGTTTGGACGATGGTCAATCCCAGACCGCTGCCGGCGCCGGCGCCTGATCCCCGCTCGAAGCGGGACGTGAGCCTTCCCAGGGTTGCAGGCGCGATCGCAGGGCATTCGTTGGCAACAGTCAGAACCCCTTCCGCCGTCAACCCGATCTTGACGACGGTGTCCGGCGCCCCATGCTTCAGCGCGTTCTCAATCAGGTTGCGGCACAGGATGCCGAAAGTGTCCGGGTCGAGGTCAGACAGGACGGCGGCGTCGGACATCACCAGGTCGAACCGGTCCGCGCCTGCCGACCTTGCGAAATCGGACACGACAAGGCCAAGAACCGGTCGCAAGTCCCTGGGGTCGCCAGTTCGCAGGCGTCCGCCCTCGGCACGGGCAAGTTGCAGCATCTTTTCCGAAAGGCGTGTCAGGCGCTTGAGCGCCTCCTCGATCTCGGCCCCGCGCCGTGCCGCTTCGGGGTCCCGGGTCTCCGACCGCAGACGCTGCGCCTGCGCGATGGCCCCGGCAAGCGGCGTTCGCAGCTCGTGCGCGGCATTGGCGGCGAAGCTGCGTTCGGCGTCGAAGGCCGCCTTCAGCCGGTCCAGAAGGCTGTTCAGGGTCGACGCCATCGGTGCGATCTCGGAAGGAAGATCCTCAGCGGGCACGGGCGACAGATCCCGTGCATTGCGCGCCGCGAGCCTGTTCCGAAAGCGGCGCAGGGGGGCGAGACTGGCGCGAACCGCGAGGACGATCGCGAGGAAGGCGAGCGGAATCACGACGAGAAGCGGCAATCCCAGGCCCATCTGGATTTCACGCGCCACTGTCGCGCGGTGCTCCAGCGGCTCGGCCAGGGTGATCCGGATGCTGCCCTGCAGGGCCTCGTCGTTGTAGAGCCTATGGGTCGCGGTCTGGCGAAAGCCCGGCCCGTCCCATACCGGGAACACTGCCGGATCCGCCGCGTGCGATTGCAACAGGATGCGCCCTTGCGCGTCGCGGACGATGTAGGTGAAGAACTCATCATGCGCGCGGATCGCCCCGAGCCGCTGGGTGACGCCATCCTCCTCACGCCCGACGATATCGACGACCGCCAGCGGCAGGAGACGCTGCGCGGTCTCCTGCAGCGCCGAGTCGAAGACCTCGTCCATCTCGTGCCGGAGGATGATCGCCGTCACGGAGGCGGCGGCGATCCACAGGAGCGTCAGAAGGATGCCGAGCGACAGCGCCAGCCGGGCCTGAAGGCTGCGCGGCAGCCTCATGGCGCGCCCAGACGATAGCCCATGCCGCGCTCGGTCTCGATGACGCCGAAACCAAGTTTCTTGCGCAGTCGGCTGACATGGACCTCGATGGTGTTGCTCTCCACCTCGGCGTCGAAGGCGTAGAGCTTCTCTTCCAGCTGCGCCTTGGACAGGATCTGGCCCGGGCGCGACAGCAACGCCTCGAAGAGCGCCCATTCGCGGGCGGTCAACTGGACCGGCTTGCCTTCGCGACGGATGCTGCGGGACGCGAGATCGATGTCGAGCGGGCCGTGGGTGATGATCGGGTTCGGGTTGCCCGAGTAGCGCCGGGCGACCGAGCCGATCCGGGCGGAAAGCTCGGCGAGGTCGAAGGGCTTCACGAGGTAGTCGTCGGCGCCGGCGTTCAGCCCTTCGATCCGGTCCGAGACCTGATCGAGCGCCGTCAGGATGATCACGGGCGTCACGTCGCCCCTGGCGCGCAGGGTCTTGAGGAACCCGATGCCGCGGCCATCGGGCAACATCAGGTCGAGCAGGATCAGATCGTAGGCACGTGCCGGAAATCGCATCGCCGGCCGCATCCAGCCGAGTAACCCAGTCCACCGACTGGCCATCGCCTGCGATCTGGTCCCGCACGGCAGCGCCCAGAACAGTGTCGTCCTCGATCAGCAGGATGCGCATGGCTGGTCCCGTTCCTCTCCCGATGACCCTCCATCATCTGTCTGGCTGACGGGAGGCTGACGCTGCGCGGTCCCCGGCTTCAGGCTCCCGTCAGCTTCGCCGCGCATGAGTTGCATCAAGATGGCCGCATCGAGGAGTTTGGCCCATGAAGAAGACACTGACAATTCTCGGCTCTCTCGGGGTCCTTCTGGCCGGGGCGGCCTTGGCCGACGATGACTGCTTCGTGCCGATGGCGGACTGGCAGCCCCGGGACGCCGTTGCGCGGCTGGCCGAAGAGAACGGCTGGACGGTGCGCCGCATCAAGATCGACGACGGCTGCTACGAGATCGACGGCAGCGATGCCGAGGGGCGCCGGATCGAGGTGACGGTCCATCCCGCCACGCTCCAGGTGATCGAGTTAGAATACGAGGACGACGAGGACGAAGACGATCGCCCGCGACATGGACCGCGGAGGAGCGAAACGATGACTGATCTGGCGCAGATCGCAAGTAATGTCAGCTTGGCGCCAGTCCGGCCGTTTATCCCCTGATCCACAGCAGTTGGCAACGCCCTGAATTCGTTCGGCCCCTTATTGGTCGCCCTGCTGCGCGTTTTGGCGGGGCCGCTCGGCTTCACACGCCATATGGTTCGGATGCGGCCATCGGAATTGTCGTCGGGGCCGCGGCGGTTGTCGGCATGAGCCAGGACCCTGATCCTCGCCGCACACCCGCGTCTGCTGGAGCCGTTGTGTGGCGGGCTCGACCGCATGTACCGGGTCCACAAGTGGCTGATGGTTCTCTTGACCCTGTACCAACTGGGCGAGCCCGATTTCGAGCGGACGGTTCGCGAAACCGAGCCGGGTGAACTGGCTGAGGCGGCAGGCGAGTTCGCCTTCGAGCAACCGCGCGCGATGGACGCCTGACGGCCGGGCGTCTGACAGAGATGGACCCTTCGCGGTCCGAGAGGCTGGCCTCGAGGTCTGGAAGTCGTGATTCTCGAGGCGGCATAAGGCACTGGGCCAGGCGCCGCGACGGATCCACTTCGAGCGATTCATCGCCTGACGCGCAGGACACGAACGGCACGCGCGCAATGCGGCGCCCGCACCCTGCTTTCCGCCCCGCCATATCGGCAGGGCGTTTTTCTTCCTGACGGCAAGCTGAAGCGGAAATCGCCGCGCCGTCAGGAAGCCTCAGGTCGGGTCTCCAAATTGGTCTCATCAGACGAAAAGGAGACCCTGCCATGCGAAAGACCCTCACGCTTCTTGTCGCCTCCACGGCGCTGACCGCCGCCATCGGCTTGCCCGCCTGGAGCGCGATGCAGCGCCCGCCGACGAGAAGCCTCGGCCCTTCGCGGCGCTCTTCGAGGAGGGGCGCAGGCGCTGCCCCTCATCCTCGCCAGCGACGATGACGACGACGACGACCGCGGCTAACGTGCAGAGCTCGCGGCGTGGTCACGACGACGATGACGATGATGACGACTGCGACGATGATGACGATGACGACGAATGCCGTGGCGGCGCTCCCAATCCCGCGCCCGCCGGCGCCGTCGCACCTCCGCAGAACGGGCTCTTCGGGAACGGCGCCCCGCCGCAGGTCCAGGTGAACTGAGCCTCTCCGAACGCAACTCCCGACACAAGGACCAACCCGATGAAATCGCTTCTCGCAACCCTCGCGCTGACCACGGCGCTGACGCTTCCCGGCCTCGCCATGGCGCGCCCGGTCACGCTGACCACGACGCTCAACAACTACGGCGGCGATGGCGCTTATCTCGCGCTCTACGTCACCGACGCCTCGGGCGCCTACGTGGGCAGCCTCTGGATGGCCGGCGGCAAGTCGAAATACTACGAGCACCTGACCGACTGGTACCGCGCGACCGGCGGCGACACCGCGCAGGTCAACGGCATCACCGGCGCCAGCGTGGGCGCGGGCCGGACGCTCGAGATCACGCTCGACCTCGCCGATGCGCTGTTCGACGCCGGCTACACCCTGCACATCGACGCCGCCGTCGAGGACATGCGCGACAGCCCGAACGAGGTCGCGGTGCCGCTGACGACCGAGTGGCGCGGGCACGCCCGTGGCTGGGCGTCGCTACGTCGCCAGCTTCGCCTACGACATGTGAGGGAACAGGGCCATGATCCGCGCTCTTCATCGCTGGCCGGGTCTGCTGGCCCTGGCTCTCGTCACGGTGCTGGCGCTCAGCGGCGCGGCGCTGTCGGTCTTTCCTGCGGCCGAGCGCCTTGCCGCGCCGCAGGCCGAGGCAGGCCTGACCGTCGCCGACGCTCGCCGAGCGCATCCAGGCCGCCTATCCGGGCGTCGAGCAGATCCGCCGCGCGCCGTCGGGACGGATCACCGCCTACTGGTTCGATCAGGGCGCGCCAGGCGCCGCCGTGATCGACCCCGCGACCGGGCGAGGGCGTGGCCTCCGCCGACCCGAACCAGGTCGAACGCTGGCTGACCAACCTGCACCGGTCGCTGTTTCTGGGCGATGCGGGCCGCATCGCCATGGCGGCGGGCGCGGCGGCGATGCTGGTGCTGTCGCTCTCCGGCGCGGTGCTGGTCGCGCGGCGTGCGGGCGGCTGGCGGCGCTGGTTCGCGCCGCTTGCGCGGGCCGCTTGCCGGCCGGCTGCATGTCGAAATCGCGCGGATCGCGGTGCTTGGCCTTGTCCTGTCGTCCGCCACCGCGCTGTGGATGACGGCCTCCACCTTCGACCTGCTCCCCGACAGCGGCGCCACCGCACCGGCCATTCCGGCCGAGGTGAGCGGCGAGACCGGCGTGGCGCTCGCTGCGATGGCCATGCTCGGCGACACGCCCGTCGCGGAACTGCGCGAGCTGAGCTTTCCCTATCCCGGCGACGCGACCGACGTCTTCACGCTGAAGACGGACCGGGGCACCGGGTATCTCGACCAGGGCACCGGGGCGCTGCTGAGCTGGGCCGACCTGACTAGGATGGGAGCGCGTCTCGGAAACGATCTACATGCTGCACACCGGTCAGGGCGCCGCCACGCTCGGGCTGGTGCTGGGGCTGATGGCGCTCGGCGTGCCCGTGATGGGCGGCACCGGCGTGCTGATCTGGCTCGCGGGTCGGCGCGCACGGCCGCGCATCCGGGGCAACCAGCCGGCGGGCCGGGCCGAGACGATCCTGCTCGTCGGCAGCGAGGGCGGCAGCACCTGGGGCTTCGCCGCGACGCTGCATGCCGCGCTGGCCGCGGCCGGCCAGAGCGTCCATGCGGCGCCCATGTCGACCTTCGCACCGAACCGCTACGCGCGCGCCGAACGCATCATCGTCCTCGCGGCGACCTATGGCGACGGGGATGCACCTGCCTCGGCCAAGGGCTTCTTGGACCGGCTTGAGGCACTCGACCAAGCGCCCGACTCGGCCGTGGCCGTGCTCGGCTTCGGCGATCGCAGCTTCCCCGCCTATTGCGCCTTCGCGAGGGCCGTTGCGGCGGCGGCCGAGGCGAAGGGCTGGCGCGAACTCTTGCCGTTCGACACGATCGACCGCCAGTCACCGCAGGATTTCGCGCGCTGGGGGCGCGCCCTCGGGCAGGCCCTGGGGATCGAACTGGAACTGGCCCACCAGCCGGTTCTGCCCGCGACCGAGACGTTGGCGTTGGTCTCGCGCCGCGACTACGGCGTCGAGGTGCAGGCCCCGACCGCGATCCTGCGCTTCGCCATGCCGCGCGCGACGATCTGGCAGCGCCTGACGGGACGGGGCTTCGCGCGCTTCGCCGCGGGCGACCTTCTCGGAATCGTGCCCGAGGGCTCCGCCGTGCCGCGGTTCTATTCGCTCGCCTCCGGCGACCGCGACGGTTTCGTCGAGATCGTGGTCAGGAAACACCCCGGCGGCCTCTGTTCGGGGCAGCTCATGGCGCTCGAACCGGGCGACGCCGTATCCGCATTCCTCCGACGGAACCCCGGTTTCCAGGCGGGTCAGGATCGCGCGCCCCTGATCCTGATCGGGGCGGGAACCGGTATCGGCCCGCTCGCCGGTTTCGTGCGCGCCAATGCGCGGCGCCGTCCCATCCATCTGTTCTTCGGGATGCGCCACCCCGACAGCGACTTCCTCTATGGCGAGGAGCTCTCCGTCTGGCAGACCGCTGGACGCCTCCAGCGGCTCGTCACGGCGGTCTCGCGGGGCGCCCGGCCCCACTATGTGCAGGATGCCCTGCGCGCCGAGGGCGAAGAGGTCGCCCGGCTTATCCGCAACGGCGCACGCGTAATGGTTTGCGGCGGTCGCGACATGGCGGCGGGGGTCGCCCACGCGCTCGCCGACATCCTCGCGCCCGTCGGGCTTACGCCGGTCGAGCTGAAGGCGGAGGGACGGTATGTCGAAGATGTCTACTGACCTCGTGCGCCACGCGCTGCACGGCCCCACCATGGGCACGCGCTGGTCCGCGCTGTTCCACACGGCTCCCGGCTTCGACCCGGCGCCGGTCCGAGCTGCGCTTCAGGCGGCGGTCGATGAGGTGGACGCGCAGATGTCCACGTGGAAGCCCGGCAGCGATCTGATGCGTCTCAACGCGGCCCCGGTTGGGGAATGGGTGGCGGCGCCCACCCGGCTGCTGCACGTCCTGGGCGTCGGGCTCGAGATCGGGCGAGCCTCGGGCGGAGCCTTCGATATCGGAATGGGCGATGCGGTGACGGCCTGGGGTTTCGGACCAGAGGCCGCGGTCCCAGAACGCATCTGCGCTGCGATGATCGCGCCGCGCAGGCCCGCGCTATGAGTTGCTCGAACTCGACAAGATGGCGGGTCGGGTGCGCAAGCGAGCCCCGATTGCGCTTGATCTGAACGGGATTGCCAAGGGCTACGGCGTCGATCGCCTGGCCGAAACGCTCGTCGGCTTCGGAATTGCGTCCGGCCTCGTCGGCATCGACGGCGAGATGCGCGCGAAGGGACTGCGCCCGGATGGCGAGCCGTGGATCGTCGCGGTCGAGGCGCCCGATCCGGAGCGTCGCGCGCCGCATTCCATCATCGCGCTCCACGATGCGGCTGTCGCGACGTCGGGCGACTACCGGCATTGGGTCGATGTCGGCGGCAGGCGGCTCTCGCACACCATGGACCCGGCGCGCGGCGGACCGCTCTCGGCGCCTCCCGCCTCGGTCACGGTTGTTGCGGCGACCTGCGTGGTCGCTGACGCCTGGGCGACCGCGCTCATGGTGCGAGGAAGCTTGGAGGGTGCCGAACTTGCGCGTAGACAGAATCTCGACGCCCTCTTCATTGACCGGGAAGGCGACCAGCTTCGCGAAACGCTGGTTGGACGGCTCTTCGAGACCCGTTCAGACCCGGGCGTGCGGCCTGACCCCGGGATGCATTCATGAACCCACTGCTTCAAGACCGCCTGAAGGTCGCGTTGCTGGTCATTGCACTCCTCGGCCTGGTGGCGGGTCTCGGGTTCTGGGCGGCGGGCAAACCGGATCTTGCGACGATTGCGTGGGCGGCGGGCGTCATTCCGGTTCTTGCTGCGCTGCTGGTCGAGATCGTCCGGAGCCTCTCAAAGGGAGAGGTAGGGCTCGACATCGTGGCGGCCTTGTCCATGTCGGCGGCGCTTCTCTTTGGCGAGACGCTCGCGGCGGCGGTGGTCGCCCTGATGTATTCGGGCGGCACCTTCCTGGAGAGCTTTGCCGAGGGCCGCGCCCGGCGCGAGATGAGCGACCTTCTGTCCCGGGTGCCCCGGACTGCGACCCGGCACCACAATGGCGCGCTGGACGAGGTGCCGCTGGACGAGATCGAACCGGACGACCTTCTTCTGATCCGGCAGGGCGATGTGGCGCCCGTCGATGGCACGGTCGAAGGCGACCGGGCGATGCTGGACCAGTCGGCTCTGACGGGCGAGTCCATGCCCGTGCGTCTGAACCGCGGCCAGGACGTGATGAGCGGTTCCACCAACGCGGGCGATGCCTTCGATCTGCGGGTCACGCGGCGTGCTGCAGACAGCACCTATGCGGGGATCGTCAGGCTGGTCGAGGCGGCGCAGAAGTCCAAGGCGCCGATGGCCCGGCTGGCCGACCGCTATTCGCTGCTGTTCCTCGCCGTCACCGTAGACGCTGGCGACCGCCGCGTGGTGGTTCACCGGCGACCCGATCCGCGCGGTTGCGGTGCTGGTCGTGGCGACGCCTTGTCCGCTGATCCTCGCCGTTCCGGTGGCGCTGGTGGCCGGGCTGTCGCGGGCGGCGCATTTCGGCGTTCTGATCAAGGGCGCCAAGCCGCTGGAGGCGCTGGCGCGGATACAGACGCTGATCCTCGACAAGACCGGCACGCTGACCGACGGGCGGCCACAGATCGTGTCCATCGACACACAAGGCGACATGTCGGAGGACGAAGTCCTGCACTATGCCGCGGCCCTCGATCAGGCGTCGAAACACCCGATCGCACAGGCGATCGTCGCGGCGGCCCGAGAGCGGGGCGCCGCCTTGCCGGTTCCGGAAAACGTGGTCGAGACGCCCGGAGAAGGCGTTTCGGGAACCATCGAGGGCCGGAAGGTGGTGGTGGGCGGCGCAGGATTCGTCGCATCGCAGGTTGGTGCGGCTGACGTTGAAGGCGCGGTGGCAGAGGCGGGTTCGGTCGTCGTGGCGCTTGGTGTCGACGGGAAACTCATGGGCCATCTGGTGATGGCGGATGCGCTGCGCTCGGGCACGGCAGAGCTTCTCGCAGGGCTGCGCCGGCTCGGGGTCGGGCGCATCCTGCTGGCGACCGGCGACCGCCGCGCCGTGGCCGAAACCGTGACCGAGGGGCTGGGGCTCGACGCCGTCAGGGCCGACCTGACCCCCGACCAGAAGGTGCTGCTGGTCCTGACCGAGCGCAAGAATGGCCCGGTGATGATGGTCGGCGATGGCGTGAACGATGCCCCGGCCCTTGCCGCCGCCGATATCGGGGTCGCCATGGGCGCGCGCGGAGCGGCGGCCTCGGCCGAGGCGGCGGATGTCGTGCTGCTGGTCGATCACCTCGACCGACTGCTGCCGGGGATCGAAGTGGCGCAACGGTCCCGCCGGATCGCGCTTGAAAGCGTCGTGGCCGGGATCGGCCTTTCGGTCCTGGGCATGATCGCCGCCGCTTTCGGATACTTGACGCCCGTGCAGGGCGCGTTGCTGCAGGAGCTGATCGACGTGGCGGTCATCCTGAACGCCCTGCGGGCACTGAGGATCGTGCCGCGAAAGCTGTCCGGATACCCGCTGATCCTGCCGTACCAGTTTCCAGTCGGCTGCTCGAACTGCAATCCCCCGCCGTATGAACTGAAAGGACCATCTCTGATGAGCAGGCTCTCCCATTCCGAAATCCACATGGTTCATCGAATCGGCTGGCTGCGCGCGGCGGTGCTCGGGGCGAATGACGGCCTCGTCTCAACGGCCAGTCTGGTGGTCGGCGTGGCGGCGGCGTCGGCCGCGGCATCAGAGGTCCTGATTGCGGGTCTTGCCGGCCTCGTTGCCGGTGCCATGTCGATGGCGGCCGGCGAATATGTCTCGGTCAGCTCGCAGACGGATGCAGAACAGGCCGACATTGCGCGCGAGCGGGCGGAACTTGCAGACGCAGCCCGAGTTCGAGCGCGAGGAGCTTGCCCGGATCTACATCGAGCGCGGCGTGTCCTCCGATCTCGCCCATCAGGTGGCAGATCAGCTGATGGCGAAGGACGCGCTCGGGGCCCATGCGCGCGACGAGCTGGGCATTTCGGAGGTGACCACGGCGCGCCCCATTCAGGCGGCACTGACCTCGGCCGCGACCTTTGCGGTTGGCGCGGCAATGCCGCTGGCCATGGTGGTGTTCATGTCGCGATCTGCACTTGTCATGGGTGTATCCATCGCCTCGCTTCTGTTTCTCGCGGTTCTCGGGGCGGTCGGCGCTCGGGCGGGTGGGGCGAACGTGATGAAGGCGACGCTTCGGGTCACCTTCTGGGGAGCCCTCGCCATGGCGCTGACCGCCGGTATCGGTGCGCTGTTCGGCACCGTGGTGTGATGGCGTCGTTGCGCCGGCGCTGCGTGCGCCCCGTGTCGGGAGCGCCCTATGGCAGATGCACCGCGTGAGGCCAGCTACTGGAGCCAGGACGCCTCCGTCCTGGCGGCGGCTCTGGGCGCCGGGCTCGGCGGCCTCACCTCGGCTCGCGCCGCCGCGCAGCTTGCGCTCGTCGGGCCGAACAGCGTCGAGGACGCGCCCCGGCTGAGCGCGCTTCGGCTTCTGCTGCGGCAATTCGAAAGCCCGCTCGTCCTCATCCTCGTCTTCGCGGCCGCCATCTCCCTGGTGCTGCGGCAATGGGTCGATGCCGGCATCATCCTCGCGATCGTGCTCGGCAGTACGCTGCTCGGCTTCTTTCAGGAGTACCGGGCGTCCGCCGCGGTCGAGGAGCTGAAGCGCCGCCTGGCACTGACATGCCGCGTGGTCCGCGACGGGCTCGAACAGACCGTCCCCGTCAGCACTGATCGTGCCGGGCGACATCATCCTGCTCTCGGCCGGCAACCTGATCCCCGCCGACGGCCTCGTGATCGAGGCGGAGGACTTCCTGGTCAGCGAGGCGAGCCTGACCGGCGAATCCTTCCCGGTCGAGAAGCGGCCCGGGATCGTTCCGCCGGACGCGCCGATCGCCGCGCGGACCAACGCGGTCTTCCTCGGCGCCTCGGTGCGCAGCGGCACGGCGAAGGTTCTCGCGGTCAGAGACCGGTCGCCGGACCGCGTTCGGCGCGATCGCGGCGCGGCTCAGGGCGCGCCCGCCCGAGACGGAGTTCGCGCGGGGCGTCCGGCAGTTCGGCTACCTGCTGATCCGCGTGATGGTCGTCATCGTCTGTTCGTCCTGACGGTGAATCTGCTTCTCGGCCGGCCGGTGATCGAGTCGCTGCTGTTCGCCGTGGCGCTCGCGGTCGGTCTGTCGCCGGAGCTGCTGCCGGCGATCATCAGCGTGACGCTCTCCGCCGGCGCCCGGGCGATGGCAACGGGCGTCATCGTCCGCCGTCTCGACGCGATCGAGAACCTCGGCAGCATGGACATCCTGTGCACCGACAAGACCGGCACGCTGACCGAAGGCGTCATCGTCCTGCAGCGATGCCCTGGATGCCGCGGCCAGTCATCGGCGAGGTGCGGCAGCTCGCCTTTCTCAACGCCGCCTTCGAGACCGGCATCGACAACCCGCTCGAGCGGCCATCGTCGCCGCGGGCGAGAGCGCCGGGCTGACGACCGGCGGCTTCGCCAAGATCGACGAGATCCCCTACGACTTCCTGCGCCGCCGGCTGACGATCGTCGTGGCCGAGGACGACGATCCGGCGCAGCACCTGATCGTCACCAAGGGGGCGTTCGCCAACGTGCTCGCCATCTGCTCGTCGCTCGCCCGCGATGGCGCCGACGTTCCCCTTGACGCCGGCCGGCGCGCGCAGCTCGAGGCGTCTTACGAGGCCAAGGGCGCCGAGGGCTTCCGCGTGCTGGCGCTGGCGACACGCAAGGTCGCCGCGAAGGACCGACTACGGCCACGACGACGAACAGGACATGACTTTCGCGGCTTCCTCCTCTTCCTCGACCCGCCCAAGGCGGACGCGCAAGCGAACGATCCAGCGACCTCGCGCCGCTCGGCATCCGCATCAAGGTGATCAGCGGCGACAATCGCTACGTCACCGCGCATCTGGCGGAGGCCGTCGGGCTCGACGCCGAAGTCGATGCTGACCGGCGAGGAAATCGCAAAGCTCAAGGACGAGGCGCTCTGGCATCTCGCGCCGCGCACCGATCTCTTCGTCGAGGTCGACCCGCAGCAGAAGGAGCGGATCGTCCGCGCCTTGCAGCGGACCGGCCACGCGGTCGGCTATCTCGGCGACGGCATCAACGACGCGCCGGCCCTGCATGCGGCCGACGTCGGCATCTCGGTCGAGCAGGCGGTGGACGTCGCCCGCGAGAGCGCCGACATCATCCTGCTCAGGCGCGACCTCGACGTGCTTGCGCCGGGCGTCGAGGACGGCCGGCGGACCTTCGCCAACACGCTCAAATACATCTGCGATCACGACCAGCGCGAATTTCGGCAACATGGTCAGCATGGCGCTGGCGACCCCGCTGCTGCCGTTCCTGCCGCTCGCCGCCAAGCAGATCCTGCTCAACAATTTCCTCTCCGACCTGCCGTCGATCGCGATCTCGACCGACAACGTCGATCCCGGACCGGTCGCGCGGCCGCAGCGCTGGCACATCAAGGACGTCCAGCGCTTCATGATCGTCTTCGGGCTGATCAGCTCGGTCTTCGACCTGCTGACGTTCGCCGTGCTTCT
>CAVVSO010000036.1:0-45688 GCA_963750745.1 uncultured Alphaproteobacteria bacterium
ATTGCCCTGCCGACCCGGCGCCTCACAGGGCGCCGGGCCATCGCTTTCGCGTCGTGTTCTCGTGCCGCGAGCGAACGCTTCTCACCCGAAGCGGTGCCCCGGAGATCGCCTCACACCTCCAGGCACCAGCGCATGATCGCCTTCTGCGCGTGCAGCCGGTTCTCCGCCTCGTCGAAGACCACCGAGTGCGGGCCGTCCATCACCGCGTTGGTCACCTCTTCCTCGCGATGCGCCGGCAGGCAGTGCATGAAGAGCGCGCCGGGCTTGGCCGCCGCCATCACCGCGTCGTTGACCTGATAGCGCCGCAGCTGCGCATGCCGCCGCTCCTTGGCGCTCTGGCTGTCGTGCATCGAGATCCAGGTGTCGGTGACGACCAGATCCGCCCCCGACGCCGCCTTCAGCGGATCGCGCTCGATCTCGACGCTCACCCCCTGCTCCCGCGCGAAGGCCACCGCCGCCGGGGACGGGTCGAGCGCAGCCGGCCCGGTGAACACGAAGTCGAAGCCGAACGCCCGGCGGCGTGCAGGAACGAGGCGCAGACGTTGTTGCCGTCGCCCGACCAGACCACCCGCGCGCCGCGGATCGGCCCGCGCTTCTCCTCGTAGGTCATCACGTCGGCCATGATCTGGCAGGGGTGGCTGGCGTTGGTCAGCCCGTTGATCACCGGCACGCTGGCATGGTCGGCCAGCTCCTGCAGCGTCGCCTCCTCGAAGGTGCGGATCATGATCAGATCGACATAGCGCGACAGCACCCGCGCGGTGTCGGCGATGGTCTCGCCGTGGCCGAGCTGCATCTCGCCGCCGGAGAGCACGATGGTCTCGCCGCCCATCTGCCGCACGCCGACATCGAAGCTGACCCGGGTCCGGGTCGAGGGCTTCTCGAAGACCAGCGCCACCATCCGCCCGGCCAGCGGCTGCTCGGCGTCCGGGAGCCCGCGCGGCGCGTTGCCGCGCGCCGCCTTCATCGCGCCGGCCTGCGCCAGGATCGCCCTGAGATCCGCGGCCGGCGTGGTGTGCACGTCGAGAAAATGCCTCACGCCCCCGCCCCGCCGCCGCCGCCTCGACCGCCGTCGCCGCCGCATCGAGCCGCCGCAAGCCCTCGTCCACCTCCGCCTCGGTCAGGTTCAACGGCGGCAGCAGCCGCACCACGTTCTCCGCCGCCGGCACCACCAGCACCCGCGCGTCATAGCCGGCGCGCACCACCTCGGTATTCGCCGCCCGGCACCTCAGCCCCAGCATCAGCCCCTCGCCGCGCACGCTCTCGAACACCCCCGGATGCGCCGCGACCAGCCCTTCGAGCCCCTGGCGGAACCGCCCGCCGAGCCGGCTCACCTGGTCGAGGAAGCCCGGCGCCGGTGACGATGTCCATCACCGCGCAGCCGACCGCGCAGGCCAGGGGGTTGCCGCCGTAGGTCGAGCCGTGCGTCCCCGTGGTCATCCCCGCCGCCGCCGCCTCGGTGGCGAGGCAGGCGCCGAGCGGAAAGCCGCCGCCGATCCCCTTCGCCACCGTCATGATGTCCGGGATGATCCCGGCCCGCTCGTGATAGAAGAGCTTGCCGGTCCGCCCCATCCCGCACTGGATCTCGTCGAGGATCAGCAAGAGCCCGCGCGCGTCACAAAGCGCCCGGAGCGCCCGCAGATCCTCCCGCGACAGCACCCGGATGCCGCCCTCGCCCTGGATCGGCTCGATCAGGACCGCGGCGGTCTCCGGCCGGATCGCGTTCTCCACCGCCGCGAGGTCGCCCCACGGCAGATGATCGAACCCCGGCACCACCGGCCCGAAGCCCTTGACCATCTTCTCCGACCCCGCCGCCGAGATCGCGCCGTAGCTGCGGCCGTGGAACGACCCCTCGAAGGCGATGATCCGGTTCCGCTCGCCCTCGCCTTTCTGGTCGAAATGCTTGCGCGCCATCTTGATCGCGCATTCGATCGCCTCGGTCCCGGAATTGGTCACGAACACCGTGTCGGCAAACGTCGCCGCCACCAGCCGCTCCGCCAGCGCCTCCTGGTTAGGGATCCGGTAGAGGTTCGAGGTATGCCAGAGCTTGCGCGCCTGCGCCTCCAGCGCCGCCACCAGCGCCGGATGCGCGTGCCCGAGCAGCGTCACCGCGATCCCCGCCCCGAGATCGAGATACCGCTCGCCCCCCGCCTCCACCAGCCACGGCCCCTCCCCCGCCACGAAGGAAAGCGGCGCCCGCGCGTAGGTGGGAAGGACAGCCGGTATCACGATGGAGCTCCCTCGGCAGGCCGCACGAAAGCCGCCGTTGTGCCGCAAGGCTCCACCCAAGTCAATTTCCGCCGAGCCGCAACCCTCCGCACGGTGTCAGCGCGCGACAATGCGCAGAGCGTTCAGTCCCCCGGGCGTGATCGTGCCGGTCTTGAGGCCCCGGTCGGCCTGCATCCGCCGGACAGGGACTGGTGCGGCGCCTCAGCGCTCCCAGTCCTTCGGGTCGCGCGATATCTGGCCGTGACGGAAGTCTTCGCGGATCGAGTAGACGACCTCGTCAGCGATCTTGTATGCGACACCCACGACAACAGCGATCGTCGAGGTGATCATTCGCGCTGCGAGCGGCTGGTGTCCTACTTTCGCCGTTCCTAGTGTGTCGATCCCAACCAGTTGAGCGGACATTTGCTTCTCCTCGTGTTTGGCCCTTTGGGCCGCTGACGAGAAGATTGGACCCGCGGCCCGTGCAGGTCGTGGTCTTGGGTCTGAAATATTCCAAAATGATCCGAGGCAGTACAAAGGGCTTGGCGGCTGTTCTCGGCGCTCTGCAGCCGGCCTAGCGAGCCTCTTCCTCAGCCATGCCCGCCAATCCCAACCCTTCGATCACCACCTCGATTTGCCGCTGGTCTCGCATCATCTGATGGCCGCGGCGGATGTTCGCGAAGTTGGTCTCGGGCGTCACCTTGCGCAGCGCTTCGGCCCAGCGGGCAGCTTCCTCGAGCCGACCGAGGAACGCGTTGGCGGCGACCAGCATGGTATGGGTTACCGCGTTGCTGGGTGACACGGCATAAGCCTTGCTGGCCCAGTCGAGCGCCTCCTCGAAGCGGCCCTGAAGGATGCGGATATGGGCCAATCGCGTCAGCGTCCAGTGGCTGACATAGTCGTTGGGATTGAGCCGCACCGCCCGGAGGAAATACCCCTCGGCCTCCTCGACCTCGCCGGCCCAGAGCGCCCCCACCCCGGCATAGCCAAGAACGTGGACGCTGTTGGGATTCTCGGCGGTGGCCTGGCGGATCGCGGCCAGCCCGGATTCATATTCACCGCCGAGCATGATGACCGATATTCCGCCGGTTACCCGGACGTTGGCGTCGCTGCCAGCGACGGCCAGCGCAACGCGCGCATACTCGAGACCCTTGCGCCGCGTTTCCTCGGTCGCCCCCGGCATTTGCCGGTCGTAGAGCGAGGTATACGCGATCGTCGCAATGGCGATCGCGGGCGGGAAGTTGGGGTCGAGTGCCAGCGAGCGCTCGATCAGTTCGATGGCGCGCAATGTGGCGCCGGGTTCCGTCTTCAGGACAAGCGCCATGGCCTCGAGGTAAAGGTCGTAGGCATCGAGACTGGTCGGCGGCTTCAATCGGGTGCGTTCGATCTCGGCGCGCTTGACCATCGGCTCGACGATGGAGACGACGCTCTCGGTGATGCGATCCTGCATGTCGAAGACATCTTCGAGGGCGCCATCGTAGTTCTGCGCCCAAAGGTGCGCCGCGGTCGCCGCGTCGACCAGTTGGGCCGTGACCCGCAACCGGTTGCCGGACCGCCGTATGCTGCCTTCGAGCACGTAACGGATGCCGAGCTCGCGGCCGATCTCCCGAACGTCCACCGCCCGTCCCTTGTAGACGAACGACGAGTTGCGCGAGATCACGGCGAAGGTCTTGAACCGGCTGAGCGCGGTGATGAGGTCGTCGACGATGCCGTCGGCAAAATAGTCCTGGGCAGCCTCGCCGCTGAGGTTGTGGAACGGCAGCACGGCGAGAGACGGGAGCGGCGAGGCCGCTTCCCGCGGCGCTTCGGCATCCTCGGTCCAGAGCCGGTAGCCGATCCGCGCGACGGTAATGATCCAATCGCTGTTGTCGGCGCGCTGCCCGAGCGCCTTGCGCAGCGCCGCCACCTGCACCGTGAGATTGCCCTCCTCGACGCTCGTTCCGGGCCAGACGCGGTCCATCAGCTCGGCCTTGGAAACGACAGAGCCTTCGGCGTCGAGCAGCGCCATCAGAAGCGCGGAGCTGCGGCCTCCGAGCGCAACATGCTTCCCTTCCCGCGTCAGCGTTCCCTTGCCGCGGTTGAAGGCGAACGGGCCGAATGTCACAGCGTCCATCGAGAAAATGATAGCACAGACGGAAAGATCGCTGTGAGAATCACCGTGGTTCCCTCCTGCTGAAGGGCCGAGCGTCGGCTGGTGGCGCAATGCAGACCCGCCTCTGCGTCTGTTGATGGCCCAGCGCTAGGAGAAGGCGGCGTCCGCGGCATTCGCCCCCCGCGCTCGTAACCACGCCCCGCGTCCAGCAGGAACGCGCCGTCGGGATCAGTCGGGGCGTCGCGACCCGCCGGCGCGCGCCGCCCCGGCCGGGCCCAGGGCATCGGTTGGTTGCCGAAGCTCGCGTTAACCTCCCGTCAACAACCATCCATATGCATTCCAGAGTTCCAAGACGCTTTCCAGATCGCCTTTTCCAAGCATTTTCAGCCGGATGCGCGACATCCGCGCCTCCGGCCTTGTAACCCCCCGCCGCCCCGGAGTAGAATGCCCGCCAACCCCTCGCGGCCCCTCGGCCCGCGACCCCCATCCCTCTCCCGGAGCATGTCCGATATGTCCTGGACCGACGAACGTGTGGAGACCCTCAAGACCATGTGGTCCGAGGGCAAGAGCGCCAGCCAGATCGCCAAGGAGCTCGGCGGCGTCACCCGCAACGCCGTGATCGGCAAGGTGCACCGCCTCGGCCTCTCCAACCGCGTCGGCGGCGAGCATCCCGACGACCTCGGGGCGCCCGCCGAGGCGATCCTCGACGACGAGACCCCCGCGCCGACGCCGGAAGCCGCGACGCCGCAGCCGGCCACCGCCCCCAACCGCCCGGCCCCGGCCAAGGACCCGATCCCGGCGGTCCGCGCCAAGCCGACCGGCCCGCTGCCGCCGCAGCCCTCGGCCTCCGAGATCAGCGCGGAGGCCCTGGCCAATCTCGCCGAGGTCGCGAAAAAAGCCCGCCGTCTCAATCTGATGCAGCTCACCGAACGCACCTGCAAATGGCCGGTCGGCGACCCCGCCACCGACGACTTCTGGTTCTGCGGCCTGCCCGCGGTGGCCGGCAAGCCCTATTGCGAGACCCACGTCGCCGTCGCCTTCCAGCCGATGTCCGCCCGCCGCGACCGCCGCGCCGGAGGCCGCTGACCGCCGCTCCGCCGGCTCCGGGACCAAGCACTGCGCTGATCGGGCTCGACAACGCCGCCCCTCGGGCAATCGTCGCCGCGAGCAGCCAGAAGCCAGCCCGGGAGACCGCGCATGAACACTCCCCTCGCCGGCAAGGTCGCGCTGCTCACCGGCGCGAGCTCGGGCATCGGCCGGGCGCTCGCCATCGCGCTCGCCCGCGAAGGCGCCACGCTCGCGCTCGCCGCCCGCTCCGCCGAGCGGCTCGAAGCCACCCGCGCCAGCGCCGGCGCGCCCGAGGCGATGACGCTGCCGGTCGATCTCTCGCGGCCCGCCGAGGTCGAGCGGATGGTGGCCGCCGTCCTCGACCGCTTCGGCCATATCGACGTCTTCCTCGCCAACGCCGGCCTCTACGTCCCCGGCGACGTCAGTGACGGCGATCCCGACGCCTGGGAGGCGATGATCGCGGTCAATCTCTCCAGCGTCTTCCGCGCCATCCGCGCGGTGCTGCCCGGCATGATCGAGCGCCGCTCGGGGCACATCATCGTGACCAGCTCGATCTCCGGCCACGCCGCGCTGCACTGGGAGCCGGTCTATTCCGCGACCAAGCACGGCATCCAGACCTTCGTGCACGGCCTCCGCCGCCAGGTCGCGCCCTACAACATCCGCATCGGCGAGGTCTCCCCCGGGATCGTGCTGAACGAGCTCTGGGGCTATACCGACCCCGCCGTGATCGAAGCCAAGGCCGCCGCCCACGAAGGCCTCCTCTCCGAGGACATCGCCGAGGCGGTGGTCTTCATGCTGACCCGCCCGGCGCGCGTCACCGTGCGCGATCTCGTCATTCTGCCGCAGAACCAGGACATCTGACCATGCTGAGGAACGCCATCGACCTGCCCAAGACCATGGCCGCCGTGGTCTGCCACGCCCCGGAAGACTACAGGCTGGAGGAGCTGCCGGTGCCCGAGGCCGGCCCCGGCGAGGTGCTGGTCAAGGTGAAGTCCGCCGGCATCTGCGCCAGTGACCTCAAGTGCTACCTCGGCGCGCCGCTCTTCTGGGGCGACGCCACGCGCGAGGGCTACTGCCAGCCGCCGATCACCCCCGGTCACGAGTTCGTCGGCGAGGTGGTGGCGCTCGGCGAGGGCGCCGGCGAGAAATACGGCCTCGCCCTCGGCGACATGGCGGTCTCCGAGCAGATCGTGCCCTGCTGGCACTGCCGCTTCTGCCTGACCGGCAAATACTGGATGTGCGCGGTCCACGACATCTACGGCTTCCGCAAGCGCACCCCCGGCGCGATGGCCGACTACGTGAAGTTCCCGGCGGGCGCATTGAACCACAAGGTCCCGTCCACGATGCCGGCGCATCATGCGGTGTTCATCGAGCCGCTCGCCTGCTCGATCCACGCGGTGCAGCGCGGCAACATCGAGTTCCAGGACACCGTCGTGATCGCCGGCGCCGGCCCGCTCGGCCTCGGCATGGTCGCCGCCGCCCGGATGAAGGGCCCCGCCCAGCTCATCGCCGTCGATCTCAACGACGCCCGCCTCGAGATGGCCCGCCGCTGCGGCGCCGACATCGGGCTCAACCCGACCAGGGTCGATATCGTCTCCGAGGTGAAGAAGCTCACCGGCGGCTACGGCTGCGACGTCTACATCGAGGCCACCGGCCACCCGCAGGCGGTGATCGACGGCCTCGCGATGATCCGCAAGCTCGGCACCTTCGTCGAATTCTCGGTGATGCGCGAGCCGGTGACGGTGGACTGGACCATCATCGGCGACACCAAGGAGCTCGACATCCACGGCGCCCACCTCAGCCCGCACACCTACCCGGTGGCGATCCGCATGATCGAGGAAGGCCTCTTGCCGATGGACGAGATCGTCACCCAGCGGATGCCGCTCGCCGAGTTCCAGGCCGGGATCGACCTCGTCGCCTCCGGCAGGACCTCGATCAAGGTGACGCTGGAGCCGTGAGCCGCGCCGCGGGCCTCGCCCGACGGCTCGCCGCCGCCGGCGTCCTCCTGATCCTCGCCGCGGCCCCGCTCGCCGCGGCGGACCCGCCGCCCGGCACCCAAGTTCGCGAGGAGCGCCAGGGCCCCGTCACCGTGCGTATCGCTGTCCCCGACGCCGCGGCCAACGCCCGGGTCTTCGGCGTCCCGCTCGACTCCCGCGGTGTCCAGCCGGTCTGGATCGAGATCGCCAACGCCTCGCCCGACGTCGCGGTCTACCTCCCCATCGTCACCGACCCCGATTACTTCTCCCCCCGCGAAGCCTCCTGGCGCTTCCACGAACGGCTCCACCCCGAGGCCGACGCCGCGCGCGACGCCCTCTTTGCCGCCAGCCGGATGCCCGGCCGCATCGCCCCCGGCGCGACCGCCTCCGGCTACGTCTTCACCCACCGCGAGACCGGCCTGAAGTTCGTCACCGTCGGGATGCTCCGCGGCGGCGACGAGCTGCGCTTCCGCTTCACCGTCCCGGTCGCCGGCCCCGAGCTCGCCGTCGAGCGCGTCGATCTCGCGAAGCTCTGGCCCCCCGACGCCTTCCGCGACCTCGACATCGAGGGCCTGCGCTCCGCGCTTTCGGCGCTGCCCTGCTGCGGCGCCAACGCCGACGGCAGCGGCAAGGCCGACCCGCTCAACCTCGTGATCGTCGGCGACGGCCTCTCGATCGTCTTCCCGCTGGTCGAGCGCGGCTGGCGCTTCGTGCAGCCGCTGGACCTCAGGAGCGCCGCTGCCTCCGCCGAGGCCTTCGTGCTCGACACCGCCGACCCGGACCTGCCGGTCAGCCCGATGTGGCTCTTCGGCCGCCGCGAGGACTTGGCGCTGCAGAAGCCGACCAGCACCATCAGCCAGCGCAACCACCTGCGGCTCTGGCTGACGCCGCTGCGCACCCAGGGGCAGTCGGTCTTCGTCGGCCAGATCTCGCGCGACATCGGCGTCGAGTTCACCGACAAGTCCTGGTATCTCACCACCCACAAGATCGACCCCGACGTCGATTTCGACCGCGACTACCTGTTGCAGGATCTGCTCCTCTCCGGCGCCGTCGCCCGCTTCGGCTTCGTCGTCGGCGTCGGGGCCTCGACCACCGTGGCGCCCCGGACCAACCTCACCGGCGATCCCTACTTCACCGACGGCCTGCGGCTCGTGGTGATGATCGGCCCGACCCGGCCCCGCTTCCTGCCGCTCGACCTGCTCGAATGGGACACCCCGCCGATGCCGGACGCCCCGCGCCCCTGATCTACCCCGTGCCCCGCCCTTGACCTCGGCGGCCGGCTCGCGTATCAGGCGCGGGTTTCCGGAGCGTCCCCAACTCTCCGGTCCTGACTAGTCCAGGATCGCCGTCGGTCAGCGCGTCGCGCCCACCGGCGCGATCGTCGTTTGAGGAAGGCGGCGCATGTTCGAGACCCTTTCCGACCGGCTCTCCGGGGTCTTCGGCTCGCTCACCCGCCAGGGCGCGCTGACCGACGAGGATATCGCCACCGCGC
Source organism: uncultured Alphaproteobacteria bacterium (assembly GCA_963750745.1). Taxonomy (GTDB): domain Bacteria; phylum Pseudomonadota; class Alphaproteobacteria; order Rhodobacterales; family Rhodobacteraceae; genus Amaricoccus. The sequence continues at coordinate 8,834 of CAVVSO010000036.1, forward strand.
TGCGCGAGGTCCGCACCGCGCTGCTCGAAGCCGACGTCTCGCTGCCCGTCGCCCGCGACTTCGTCAAGCAGGTCCAGGACAAGGCCAAGGGCCAGGCGGTGACCAAGTCGGTCACCCCCGGCCAGCAGGTCGTCAAGATCGTCCACGACGCGCTCATCGACATGCTCCGCGGCGAGGGCGAGCCCGGCCACCTCCGCATCGAACTCGCCGCCCGCGCCGATCCTGATGGTCGGCCTGCAGGGCTCGGGCAAGACCACCACCACCGCCAAGCTCGCCCGCCGCCTCAAGGAGCGCGAGGGCAAGCGCGTGCTGATGGCCTCGCTCGACACCCGCCGCCCCGCCGCGATGGAGCAGCTCGCCATCCTCGGCCAGCAGACCGGCGTCGATACCCTCCCGATCGTCCCCGGCCAGGACCCCGTCGCGATCGCCAAGCGCGCCAAGCAGCAGGCGACCCTCGGCGGCTACGACGTGGTGATGCTCGACACCGCCGGGCGGCTCCACATCGACGACGAGCTGATGGCCGAGGTCGCCGCGGTCCGCGACGCCACCGGCCCGCACGAGACCCTCCTGGTCGTCGACGGCCTCACCGGCCAGGACGCGGTCAACGTCGCCACCGAGTTCAGCGGCCGCGTCGGCATCACCGGCGTCGTCCTCACCCGCATGGACGGCGACGGCCGCGGCGGCGCCGCGCTCTCGATGCGCGCGGTCACCGGCAAGCCGATCAAGTTCGTCGGCCTCGGCGAGAAGCTCGACGCGCTCGAGGAGTTCCACCCCGAGCGCATCGCCGGCCGCATCCTCGGCATGGGCGACATCGTCGCGCTGGTCGAGAAGGCGCAGGAGACGCTCGAGGCCGAGGCCGCCGAGCGGATGATGAAGCGGTTCCAGAAGGGTCAGTTCAACATGAACGACCTCAAGGGCCAGCTCCAGCAGATGCAGAAGATGGGCGGCATGTCGGGGGTGATGGGCCTGATGCCCGGCATGGCGAAGATGTCGAAGCAGATGGACGAGGCCGGCCTCGACGACAAGATGCTCCGCCGTCAGGTCGCGCTGATCGACTCGATGACCAAGCGCGAGCGCCGCAACCCCGAGCTGCTCCAGGCCTCGCGCAAGCGCCGCATCGCCGCTGGCGCCGGGCTCGAGGTGCAGGAGCTGAACCGCCTCCTCAAGATGCACCGGCAGATGGCCGACGTGATGAAGAAGATGGGCGGCATGGGCAAGAAGGGCCTGCTGCGCGGCGGCCTCGGCGCCCTCTTCGGCAAAGGCGCCGCCGGCATGCCCGGCCTCCCCACCGGCCAGATGCCGAGCCCCCCGGCCGGCCTCGCGCTGCCGCCCGGCCTCTCCGGCCTCGGCCGCAAGAAATGACCGCGATCCCCCTCCTCGCCACCGAGCGGCTGCTGCTGCGCGGCCCGCGGCTCGCGGATTTCGAGCCCTACGCCGACTTCTACGCCTCCGAGCGCAGCGTCTGGGAGGACGGCCCGATCTCGCGCGCCGCCGCCTGGGCCGAGTTCGCCTCGGCCGCCGGCGGCTGGGTGCTGCACGGCTTCGGCCCCTTCTCGGTCGAGGAGCGGGCGAGCGGCGGCTATCTCGGCGAGGTCGGCCTCTACCGGGCCTCGCATTATCCCGAGCCCGAGATCGGCTGGATCCTGACCGCCGGCGCCGAAGGCCGCGGCTTCGCCGAGGAAGCCGCCCGCGCCGTCCGCGCCTGGGCTTACGGCACGCGCGGCATCGCCACGCTCGTCAGCTACATCGCGCCCGGCAACTGGCGCTCGATCCGGCTCGCCGAGCGCCTCGGCGCCGTCGCCGACCCCGACGCCCAAAGTTGCGGCCCCGACGCCGCGGTCTGGCGCCATCCCGGCCCGGGGGCGCCGGCGTGACCGCGGCCCCCCGCATCGAGACCGAGCGGCTGACCCTGCGACCGCACCGGATGGAGGATTTTCCCGCTTTCGCCGCCTTCTTCGCCAGCGACGCGGCCCGCTTCATAGGCGGGCCGCTGCCGGCGCGTGGCGCCTGGCACGGCTTCGCCGCCGACGTCGGGAGCTGGGACCTGCTGGGCTACGGCGACTGGGCGATCGAGGAACGCGCCACCGGAGCCTTCGCCGGTCAGGTGGCGCTCAGCAAGCCGCCGCACTTCCCCGAGCGCGAGATCGGCTGGCTGCTCATCCCGGGCTTCGAGGGCCGCGGCTACGCCACCGAGGCGGCGCGCGCCGTTCGCGGCTTCGCTTACGGGACGCTCGGCTGGGACACCGCTGTCAGCTACGTCGACCCCGGGAACCACCGCTCGATCGCGGTCGCCCGCCGCCTCGGCTGCACCGAGGACCCGGCCGCGCCGCCGCTCGATCCCGAGGATCTCGTCTTCCGCCACCCGGCACCGGAGCCGCTGGCATGACCGCGGCCCCCCGCATCGAGACCGAGCGGCTGACCCTGCGTCCGCACCGCATGGAGGATTTCCCGCAGTTCGCGGCCTTCCTCGCCAGCGACGCTTCGCGCTACGTCGGCGGGCCGCTGCCGCAGTCGGGCGCCTGGCACCGCTTCGCCGCCGACGTCGGCGCCTGGGAGCTGACGGGCTTCGGCGCCTGGGCGATCGAGGAGAAGGCGAGCGGCGCCTTCGCCGGCCAGATCGCCCTCTCGCACCCGCCGCACTTCCCCGAGGCCGAGATCGGCTGGCTGCTGGTCGCGGGCTTCGAGGGCCGCGGCTACGCCACCGAGGCCGCGCGCGCCGCCCGCGGCTTCGCCTACGACACCCTCGGCTGGCCCACCGCGGTCAGCTACGTCAACCCCGGCAACATCCGCTCGATCGCCGTCGCCCGCCGGCTCGGCTGCACCGAGGATCCGGCCGCCACGCCGCTCTACCCCTGGGATCTCGTGTTCCGTCACCCCGCGCCCGGGAGGCCCCGCGCATGACCCGCTCCGACGCCGTCCGCCGCGCCGCCGACCTCCTGCACGGGCACCGCGAATCGATCGACCGGCTCGACGCGATCTTGGTCTTCACTCTGGCCGAGCGCTTCAAGCACACCCAGGCGGTCGGCGTCCTCAAGGCGGAGCACGGCCTGCCGCCGTCCGATCCCGCCCGCGAGTCGGTGCAGATCGCCCGGCTCGAGCGGCTGGCCGAGGAGGCCGACCTCGACCCGGAGTTCGCCCGCAAGTTCCTGAACTTCATCATCTCGGAAGTCATCCGGCATCACGAGATCCACCGCGAGAACGGGCTCTGGCCCGACCAAGCCAACCTCAAGGAGTAACCCCATGGCCATGAAGATCCGGCTCGCCCGCGGCGGGTCCAAGAAGCGCCCGCACTACTCGATCGTCGCCGCCGACAGCCGCGCCGCCCGCGACGGCCGCTTCCTCGAGAAGCTCGGCACCTACGACCCGCTGCTGCCCAAGGACAACGAGGGCCGGGTGAAGCTCGACCTCGAGCGCGTGCAGTACTGGCTCGGCCAGGGCGCCCAGACGACCGACCGGGTGCAGCGCTTCCTCGAGGCCGCCGGCGTCGCCGAGAAGAAGACCCGCGCCAACCTCAAGGCCGGCCAGCCCGGCAAGCCGCCATCGAGCGCGCCAAGGCCCGCGCCGACAAGGCCGCCGGCTCCCGCCGAGACCGCCGCGGAGTAACCCGTGCCCGGCTCCTGGATCGCGGTCGATCTCGGCCGACCACGTGGCGGCCGGGGTCGCGCGCGGGCTTCTTCGCCTGCTCGCACGGGCGGGGCGAGGCCGCGGCGCGCCCGAAGCGCGACGACCGCTTCGCCTACTACGCCCCGCGCGAGCGGACGGGCGAAGGTGCGCCGGTGCAGGCCTTCGTCGCGCTCGGCCACATCCTCGACGACGAGCCGGAACCCCGCGGTCATCCGCAGCGGTTTCGAGGCCAGGTCCGCCGCGCCGCCTACGACGTGGTCGCCACCGCGCCGGTGCGCCCGCTGCTGCCCGCGACTCGGCTTTCTCCGCGACAAGGGCAGCCACTGGGGCATGGCCTTCCGCCGCGGCCTCTTCGCGGTCGGCCCCGGCGATTTCGCCGTCATCGAGGCCGCGCTCCGCGAGGCGCACCATGCCTGACCCCGCCGGCCTCACCTGCGTCGGCGCCATCGCCGGCGGCTTCGGCGTGCAGGGCGAGGTGCGGCTCAAGTCCTTCTGCGCCGACCCCGCCGCCATCGCCGGCTACGCCCCGCTCGTCACCGAGGACGGCCGCAGCTTCGGCGTCAAGCTCCTCCACCCGATCCCCGGCGCCTTCGCCGCGCGCCTCACCGGCATCGCCACCCGCGAGGAGGCCGAGGCGCTCAAGGGCACCCGCCTCTACGCCCCCCGCGACCGCCTGCCGGCGCTCGCCGACGACGAATTCTACCACGCCGACCTGATCGGCCTCGCCGGTCGTCGACACCGGCGGCGCCCCGCTCGGCACCGTCCGTGCCGTCCTCGACCACGGCGCCGGCGACATCCTCGAGATCGCCCGCCCCGGCGCCGCCGACCTCCTGCTGCCCTTCACCCGCGCCGCCGTCCCCACCGTCGACCTCGCCGCCCGCCGGATCGTCGCCGACCCGCCGGAGGGCCTGGTCGGAGAATGAGGCCGCCGATCAGGACGAGCATGGCCTCAGTCTGAATAGGAGATGGCCACGTAGCGAGCGGCCGGAGCAGGTCTGGGATGGCCGATCCGCACATCGGCGGGAGCGCAGCGCCGTCGTGACAGGCTTCGTGAGCGAGGCCGTGGCGAGCCGGACGCCGCGGATCGAGCGAGCGAAGGCTTCGCGTCCGAGCGGTCAGTGCCCCCTGGACGAGGCGCGACGCGGCTGGGCGTCGGTCGAGGCTGTCGCCGACGACCCTCTGCGAAGGTCTGATCGCAGAGCTGCGCCGGCGAGGCGGCGACCGTCTTCTCGGCCACCGCGAGCGACCTGGAACTCCGCCTGCGCCATCGCGGCCGTCGATGACAGCGCCAGCCACAGACCCGCCAGCGCCAGCGCCATGAAGGCGCCGCGCCGGCACCGAAGACATTCCGTCCCATCGCTGTTCTCCAATACGAATCGGTTGCTGCGAATGCGGTCCTGTTCGACAATTGAGGACAGTCTGCATCGGCGGGGTTTCGCCCGAGTGCAGCGGAAGCTCACGAGCCCTGATGCGAGCCATGTGCCATGGCACGGCGTCGGCGAACTTCTCGACGGCCGCACGGACTTCGCCGAGGCCGCCCGTAGTCTACTACGCCCCGCCGCAGGCGCCGCAGATCGCAATCATTGATGCCGTCGGCTATGCCTGCATCAGGCATCGCGACGCATCAGGCCCGCCTCGGGTGCCGCATGACCGAACCCTGGACCGCCCGCGTCCTCACCCTCTTCCCGGAGATGTTCCCCGGCCCCCTCGGCCACTCGCTGACTCGGCCGGGCGCTCGCCGACGGCCTCTGGCGGCTCGAGGTCCGCAACATCCGCGACGCCGCGACCGACCGCCACCGCAGCGTCGACGACACCCCGGCCGGCGGCGGCGCCGGGATGGTGATGCGCGCCGACGTCGTCGCGGCGGCGCTCGACGCCGGCGGCGTACCGGCCGACTCGGCTGGCCGGTCCTCTGCCTCTCGCCCCGCGGCGCGCCGCTTCGACCAGGCGCGCGCCCGGGCGCTGGCGGCCGGCCCCGGCGTCACGCTGCTCTGCGGCCGCTTCGAGGGGATCGACGAGCGGGTGCTGCAGGCGCGCGGCGTCGAGGAGGTGAGCCTCGGCGACTTCGTCCTGACCGGCGGCGAGATCGCGGCTATGGCCTTGATCGACGCCACGGTTCGGCTTATACCCCGCGTCCTCGGGAACGCCGACTCGACGGTGGAGGAATCCTTCGCCGCCGGGCTTTTGGAGTTTCCGCACTACACCCGCCCGACCGAATGGGAAGGTCTGCGGATACCCGAGGTTCTCCTCTCGGGGCACCACGGACGGATCGCCGCCTGGCGACGCTCCCAGGCGGAGAGGCTGACCGAAGGAACGTCGTCCCGACCTCTGGCGGGCCTACCTGGCGAACGCCGGGCGAGCGGACCCGGCAGGAGAGGCAGAGCTCTCGGACGCGCAGACCACCGCCGCAAGGCGGGCAGAGAAGGACGAAGGCGATGAACCTGATCGCTGAACTCGAGGCCGAGCAGATCAAGGCGCTTGGCCAAGGACATCCCCGACTTCGCCGCCGGCGACACGGTGCGCGTCGGCTACAAGGTCACCGAGGGCTCGCGCAGCCGCGTGCAGGCCTACGAGGGCGTCTGCATCGCCCGCAACAACGGCTCGGGCATCGCCGCGAGCTTCACCGTGCGCAAGATCACCTTCGGCGAGGGCGTCGAGCGCGTCTTCCCGCTGCACTCGCCCAACATCGATTCGATCACCGTGGTCCGCCGCGGCAAGGTCCGCCGCGCCAAGCTCTACTACCTGCGCGAGCGCCGCGGCAAATCCGCCCGCATCGGCGAGAAGACCAACTACCGCGAAAAGACCGAGAGCTGAGGAGCGCCGCCATGAAAGCAGGGCATCCACCCCGACTACCACTTCATCGAGGTCAAGCTGACCGACGGCTCGACCTACCGGACCCGCTCGACCTACGGCAAGGAAGGCGACACGCTGGCGCTGGAGATCGACCCCTCGGCGCATCCGGCCTGGACCGGCGGCTCGCACAAGCTGATGGACACCGGCGGCCGGGTCTCGAAGTTCAAGAAGAAGTACGAGGGCCTCGGCTTCTGAGCCGCTCCGGGGCCGCGCCGACATCCTCCGTGTTCAGGTCCTGGGAGGGCGAGCCCGCATTCGCCGGGAAGCGCCTGCTACCTCGGAACGGAGGCCGGATCGTCCAGCGCCAGTGCTTCCAGCCACCGTTCCACCGGGTCGCCGCTGGAGAGATCGGGGCGGATCACCCCGTCGATCATGAAGGTCGGCGTGGCATGCGCTCCGTTCTGCCGCGCGTACCGGGTGTGCCATCTGATCTCGCGATCGAGGTCGGGGATGCGCGAAGGGCTCCGCCACGCCGATCCCGCTCAGCGCCTCGATGCGGGCGAGAATCCCGTTCGGCGGTCTCGTCCATGTTCGCGCCGGAACAGTGCCGGGTGAACTCGAACGCCTCGCGGTTGCGCATAGACCGCGGCCATCACCCGCCGGGCCGCCTCGCGTCCGCCCTCGGTGGTGGAGGCGGCGAGAATCGCCCGGCTGACGATTCCCGAGAACAGGTGCCAGGGCTGCGACAGCAGGCGGATCTTGACGGTCAGCCGGTCCTCGCCGGCCGGCGGAGAGCAGCTCGGCGAGCTTCGGGAACGCCTTGGCGGAATAGGGGCAGGTCGGCTCGAGGAAGGCCTCGAATGTCCTCGGCCCGCGCCCCCAGATCAACGGATCCGCGCGCCAGACGAGCGTCTCGCCTGCAGCTTCCGCCATGGCCTTCCCCTTTTCCTGCCCTTGCCGGCATGCTGCGATCCGCTGCGCGCGGCGGTCAAGGCGCCAGACCCCGACACAGCGGATTCTTCTTCCGGGAATCGCGCCGATCGTCTAAATCTGGTGTAGCGCCTCAGTAGGGGCGCGCCATTTGGTTTTCGAGGTCTGCATGGCGCGACTGATCGTGATGGGCAACGAGAAGGGCGGCTCGGGCAAGTCCACCACCGCCATGCACCTGATCACCGCGCTGGTCCGCGCCGGCCACGCGGTCGGCGCGCTCGACCTCGACCTGCGCCAGAAGAGCCTCTTCCGCTACCTCGACAACCGCCAGGACTACATGCGCCGGCACGGACCTGGCGCTGCCGATGCCGCGCCGCATCGTGCTCGAGCCGAGCACGCTCGACAGCCGCGCCGAGGCCGAGGCCGAGGAGCAGGAGCGCTTCCAGGCGGCGCTCGCCGAGCTCGCCGGCCTGCGACTACATCGTCGTCGACTGCCCCGGCTCCTACAGCACCTACTCGCGCCTCGCCCACGCCGCCGCCGACACGCTGATCACGCCGATGAACGACAGCCTGGTCGACTTCGACATGCTCGCCCGCCTCGACCCGGCCAGCGGCAAGATCAAGGGGCCGTCGGTCTATTCCGAGATGGTCTGGAAGGCGCGCCAGGCCCGCGCCGCCACCGGCCGGCGGCCGATGGACTGGGTGGTGCTGCGCAACCGCATCGCCACGCCTCGACGCCCGCAACAAGCGCCGGGTCGCCTCGGCGCTCGACGAGCTCGCCCGCCGCATCGGCTTCCGGCTGATCCCGGGCTTCTCCGAGCGCGTGGTGTTCCGCGAGCTGTTCCTCTCCGGCCTGACGCTGCTCGACCTGCGCGAGACCGACCCGCAGGCGATGAGCATGTCGAACATCGCCGCCCGCCAGGAGGTCCGCGACCTCGTCCGCGCCCTCGACCTGCCCGCGGCCTCCGCCGCCGCCTGAATGCGCCTGCAGGCCTGCCTGAACGGCGGCAAGACCCGGCGCGACCATCCGGCGGTGCCGCTGACCCCGGCGGCGCTGGCCCGCGACGCCGCCGCGACCCGCCGCGCCGGCGCCGAATCGCTGCACTTCCACCCGCGCGACGCCCACGGCCGCGAATCGCTGGCGCCCGCCGACGTCGCCGCGGCGCTCGAGCGCGGTGCGCGACGCCGGCCCCCGGCATGCCGGTCGGCATCAGCACCGGCGCCTGGATCGAGCCCCGAGGCGCCGGCCGCCTCGCGGCGATGCGCGGCTGGACCGTGCTGCCCGACTATGTCTCGGTCAATCTGCACGAGGCGGACGCCGAGGACGTGGTCGCGCTGATGCAGGCGCGCGGCATCGGCGTCGAGGCCGGGCTCTGGACCCGCGCCGACGCCATCCGCTTCGCCGGCTCGCGGCTGCCGCGCTACAGCCTGCGGGCGCTGGTCGAGATGACCTCCGAGGTCCCGGCGACCGCCGCGGCCGAGGCGGAGGCGATCCTCGCCACGCTCCGCAACGCCGGGGTCACCGTGCCGATCCTGCTCCACGGCCAGGGCGGCAGCGTCTGGCCGATGGTCGAGCTCGCGGCCAGCCGCGGCCTCGCCACCCGCGTCGGCTCGAGGACGGCCAGGACCTGCCCGGCGGCGCGCTCGCCGCGAGCAACGCCGCGCTGGTGGCCGCCGCCGCGCGCCTGCTCGGGTGAGCCGGCGGCGAAAAGCTTCTGGCGTCGCTCCCCGCTGCCTGCAATCTGGTCGCAGGCAACCTTAGCCGGGGTGATGCGTGCACGACCGCTCGACGCCGCGACTGACCCTGCGCCGCGCCAGCGGGCGCCCCGGCTGGATGTCGCTGCTCCTACGGGTGCTCGTCGTCTTTGCGCTGATCGGGGTCGCGCTCGCCGTGCACTGGTTCGACCGCGGCGGCCTCCACGACAACGCCGACAGCGAGATCACCTTCCCCGACGTCCTCTACTTCACGATGATCACCATCACCACGGTCGGCTACGGCGACATCGTGCCGGTGACCCAGCGCGCCCGGATGTTCGACACCTTCCTGGTCACGCCGATCCGTATCTTCGTCTGGCTGATCTTCCTCGGCACCGCCTATCAATTCCTGCTCCGCAACGTCTGGGAGGGATGGCGGATGGCCCGCATCCAGCACCAACTCAACCAACATGTCGTCCTGCTCGGGTTCGGCGGCAGCGGCAGCGAGGCGCTTCGCGAGCTCATCCGCTGCGGCGTCCCCGCCTCGCAGATCGTCGTGGTCGACCGCAACGCGGCGGCGCTCGAAGAGGCAGCGAGCCGCGGCGTCGCGGTGCTCGAAGGCGACGCCACCCGCAACGCGACGCTCGAGGCGGTGCGGATCGAGCGGGCGAAATGCGTGGCGGTCGCGGCCGGCCGCGACGACACCTCGATCCTGATCGTGCTCACCGCGCACGGCATGGCGCCGAACGTGCCGATCAGCGTCGTGGTCAGGGCCGACGACAACGAGGATCTCGCGCGCCAGGCCGGCGCCACCACCGTCATCAACCCGGCGAGCTTCGCCGGGCTCCTGCTCGCCGGCTCGACCCACGGGCCGCACATCGCCGATTACATGGCCGACCTCGCGGCGGCCGAAGGCAGGGTGGCGCTCCAGGAGCGCAAGGTGACCCCGGCGGAAGCCGGACGGCCGCTCTCCGCGATCGGTACCGGCCTCGGGGTGCGGGTTTACCGCGACGGCAGGATCATCGGCTTCTGGGAACCCGAATCGGCCGCGCTGCAGGCCGGCGACACCATCCTCGAGATCGTGCCGCGCCCGGGCCGCCAGGGCGCGGCCTGACGCGCACTCAGATCCCCGGCGCCAGCGGCAGGCAGTCGGCCTGCATCCGCGCCAGCGTGGCGCAGGCGCCGAGCGCGGCGGCCTGGTCGAGCCCGACGAACTGCGCGCGGTAGACGGTGGCGCCCTGCACCCGGGCCGCCTCGACCCGGCTGAGGCCGCCGCTCAGCTCCGGCACGTCCTTGAGCGCGGTGGTCAGGAGCTGCCGCTCCGCGTCGCCCTTGGCACGGTAGGCGCCGAGCTGCACGCCCCAGTCGTTGCCGCCGGTGGTCGGCCGGCGCCGGTGCTCGCCACGGTGATCGCCTGCTCCGGCTCCGCCGCGGGCGGCTGCGGCGCGGCCACCGCGAAGGTCGAGGCCGATCCCGCCGAGGCCACCGGCGCCGGCGCCGGCGTGCTGCTCGGCCGCGGCATCGGCCGGCCGTCGCGGACGACGGCGGCGGGCGCGTTGCGGGTCGCCTGGGCGGCGGTGAGCTCCTGGTTCACTTCGGCGATCGCCGCGGCGATGGTCTCGCTGCTTCGCGCGATCTCGGCGCTGTCGAGCGCCCGCGGCAGCGGACGGTCGGCGGCGCCGAGCGCCAGCGCGCCGCTCGCCTGCGCGACCACGGTGGCAGTCGAGGCGGCGCGGGTGACCTTGGCCGGCGCGGCCGAGGTGACCATCACGCCGCGCAGCGGCGTCGGCGGCACCACGCGCGCCACCGCCGGCATGCTGGCGAAGCCCACGTCCATCAGCCGCTCGGCCTCGGCGTTGCGCGAGGCGGTCGACTTGCCGCCGAGCAGCGCCACGATGACCCGCCGGTTGCCGCGCTGCGCCGAGGTCACCACGTTGAAGCCCGCGGCCCGGGTATAGCCGGTCTTGATGCCGTCCGCACCCTGGTAGGCCTCGAGCACCCGGCGGTTGGTGTTCTTCACCGTCGCGAGGCCGGCGGAGGTCGAGACCCGGCCGAAGATGTTGTAATACTGCGGGAAATCATAGACCAGCCGCCGGCCCAGCGTCGCCATGTCGCGCGCGCTGGACATATGGCCGTCGCGGGTCAGCCCGTTGGCGTTCCTGAAGGTGGTGTTGGTCATGCCCATCACCCGGGCGTACTGGTTCATCATCGCGGCGAACCCCGGCTCCGAGCCGCCGATATAGTCGCCCATCGCCGTGGCCGCGTCGTTGGCCGACTTGATCGCCGCGGCGCGGATCAGATAGCGCAGCTCGATCTTCTGGCCGGTCTTCAGCCCGAGCCGCGACGGCGGCTCGTCGGCGGCGTTGGCCGAGACGGTGATCTTCTGGTCGAGCGACAGTCGGCCCTGCCGGATCTGATCGAAGACGATATAGAGCGTCATCATCTTGGTCAGCGACGCCGGATGCACCCGGGTGTCGGCGTTGACCGCCTTGATCACCTTGCCGGTGCGCGCGTCCATCACCAGCGCGGCATACTGCTGCGCCTCGGCGACCACCGCAAAAAACATGAAGCCGACGGCGAGAATCACCCCGCGCGACACGGTCTGGAACATCACTGCCTCCGGCGCACAAAAGCGCCATGCCTCGGGTTTCTTGCAAACGCTAGCGGGCGATTGCTTTATTTTCCGTTAAGCTAGCATGGGAGTTCCGGCTCGAAAACATATTTGTTTCAAGGCGTGCCCGGCTTCGGCTCAGGTGTGGCTTCCAGGTTTATGACGCAGTGCAGCAAAAACTCTTGACGCAGTGCAGCACAAACCCTATATCAGGGCCATCGAAATTAGCGACCCGGAGAAACCCATGACCACCCGAGCAACCGCCGCCAAGACCCTGAACGCCGACAAGACCATCGACGCCGCCACCAACGTGATGCAGGAAGCGACCGCCAAGGTCGAGACCTTCGTCGCCGATACCCAGAAGACCGTGACCGAGCAGTTCGAGAAGCTCTCGAAGGGCTTCGAGGGGCTGACCACCTTCGGCCAGGAGAATGTCGACGCGATCGTGAAGTCGTCCGAGATCGCCGCCAAGGCGGCCGAGGGCATCGGCACCGAGATCAGCGCCTACTCCAAGAAGGCCTTCGAGGACGGCGTCGCCGCCGCTCAGGATCTCGGCCTCGGCCAAGACCATGACCGAGCTCTTCGAGAAGCAGACCTCCTACGCCCAGTCGGCGTTCGAGGGCTTCGTGAGCCAGGCCACCAAGATGAACGAGATCTACGTCGCGGCGGCCAAGGACATCAGCGCCCCGCTCGGCGCCCGCGTCACCGCGGCCACCGAGGCCCTGAAGTCGTTCAGCCTTTAAGTCAGTACGCCTGAACGCGGGCGCTGCTCCTCCCTGGCGGCCCGCAAGCCGGCGAGAGTAATGATTGCACCCCCGGCGGCCAGCATGGCCGTCGGGGTTTTTTCGTGTCCGTCCGGCCGGCGCCCTGCGGGAGCCTCCCGCCCGCCACCGCGCGCCGGCCCCTTCCCTAATCCGGCCGATTGAATATATTGGGGCGTGGAGGGCGTGCTCGGTTTTCTGCCTTGGACCACAGGATGACAGCGTCGGACCAGAAAACTCCAGGTGGCAGCGCCGGCGTCCTGACCAGGACACGCTCCAAGACCCAGCGCCCGCCCCTTTACAAGGTGATGCTGCTCAACGACGACTACACGCCGATGGAGTTCGTGGTTCACGTCCTCGAGCGCTTCTTCGGCGTCAGCCACCAGCAGGCGATCGAGATCATGCTCACCGTGCATCGCAAGGGCTTGGCCGTGGTCGGGGTCTTCTCCTTCGAGATCGCCGAGACCAAGGTCACCCAGGTGATGGACTACGCCCGTCGCAACCAGCACCCGCTGCAGTGCACGATGGAAAAGGAGTAGGGACCGCCCCGCGCGCCCTCTTATGCCCCAGGTCGATCGTCTGGCGCTCGCGTTCCAGTCGCAAGCGCTCTCCCTCCCTCCCGAAGGCGATATCCTCGTCCTCAGGGCGGTGCCCTCCGCCTTCCTGGATCTGGTGCCCGCCGACCGGCTGCGCTGCGCGCAGAGCTTCCGCCCGATCCACGACGCGCTGGCCGAACGAGGCCACGCCGTCTCGGCCCGCGCCGAGGGGCCGGCGTCGATGGTCGTGGTCAACCTCACCCGCAGCCGCGCCGAGAACCTCGGCAACTTCGCCCGCGCCCTCGAGCATCCTGCCGCCCGGCGGCACCCTGGTGGTCGCCGGCGCCAAGAGCGACGGCATCGACAGCCTGGCGCGGGCGGTGGCCCGGCAGATCCCGCTCGACGGCGCCTTCGTCAAGGCGCACGGCCGGGTCTTCTGGCTGGCCCGGCCCGAGACCGCTGCCGGTCGCAGTCGCGACCTGGGCGCGCGACGCCGAGCCGAGCCCGAACGCCGACGGCTATCTGACCGCGCCGGGGATGTTCTCCCCCGATCACGCGGACCCGGGCAGCCGCCGCCTCGCCGCAGCACTCGACGGCCGGATCGCCGGCCGGGTCGCCGACCTCGGCGCCGGCTGGGGCTGGCTCGCCCAGGCGGCGCTGGAGCAGGCGCCCGGCATCACCGAGCTCGACCTCTACGAGGCCGAGGCCACAGCGCTCGACGCCGCCCGCGCCAACGTCCCCGACCCGCGCGCCCGCTTCCACTGGACCGACGCCACCGGCCTCGGCGACGGCGTGCCGCCCTACGACGCGGTGATCGCCAATCCGCCATTCCATCAGAGCCGCGCCGCCGAGCCCGACCTCGGCGCCGCCTTCATCGTCGCCGCGGCGCGCATCCTGAAGCCTTCGGGGCGGCTCTTGATGGTGGCGAACCGCCAGCTTCCCTACGAGGCCACCGTCGCCGCGACCTTCCGCCACTGGGAGAAGCTCGCCGAGGACGGCGTCTACAAGATCGTCCAGGCCGAGCGCCCGCGCAGCGGCTGATCCGGCGCCTGTCGCGGAGGAGCCGACCCGATGCTGGAACCGCCCGTCACCCCGGACCCGGCACAGCTGCGGGCGCGGCTGCGGGCGAACCTCAGGATGGTCGCCGCGCTGCAGGCGACCGTGACCTATCACGAGGCGGCGCGCAGCATCGAGCTCACGCCCCCGCACGTCATCCACAGCGTCACGCAGCTCCTGGAGACGCTGATGGAAGAGGACGCCGCCGCCGGCCACCCCTTCATCGCCGCGATGGTGGTCAGCCGCGCCCGCGACGGCCTGCCGGCGCTCGGCTTCTTCGAGGCAGCGACCCGGCTCGGCCGCTTCGACGGCGATCCCTGGAGCGCCGAGGCGATGGCCTGGCACGCCGCCGAGCTGGCGCTCGCCCACGCCTTCCACGCCACGCCGCCGCCGTAACCGAGAGCGGTGGGTTCCCTGCGACGGTCATGGGATTCTCCGCGTCATCGCCGACCGGAGGAGTGGGGCGCCAGTGGCGCGCACTTGCGGCGCGCCTGCCTGTCTTGCCTTTGTGTGAGGTTTTGCTTGGCTTTGTACCGCGAAGCTGGCACACTCCCGCCACGACGTGCGGCAAGACACGCGAGCAGTTGAGATGAAGGCAGGTCAGGTACCGGGCGCCAGCTCGCCCTTTTCGCTTTGTGTGCGATCCTCGGCGCGTGCTCGGGACACGACAAGCCCCCGAGCACCGTCGTCGATGCATGCCGGATGCAGAGCGAACGGCCGCAATGGTTCGCGGCGATGCGGCGCACCGAGGACAAGTGGGGCGTGCCGGTGTCGGTGCAGCTCGCCACCATCGCCCGGGAGTCGAGCTTCCGCAGCGACGCGCGGCCGACCCGAAGGGTCGGCAGCGGCCTCTTCTCGCGCGACGTGCCGCTCTCCAGCGCCTACGGCTACGCCCAGGCGATCGACGGCACCTGGGACGGCTACCGGCAGGCCACCGGCCAGCGTGGCGCCGACCGCGACGACTTCTCCGACGCCTCCGACTTCATCGGCTGGTACATGCATACCAACAGCCAGGTGAACGGCGTGCCGCTGCGCGACACCTACAACCAGTATCTCGCCTACCACGAGGGCAAGGCCGGCTTCGCCCGCGGCAGCTATCGCGGCAAGACCTGGCTGCCGCCGGTCGCCCGCGACGTCGAGGCCTGGGCCGCGCTCTACGAGCAGCAGCTGCAGACCTGTTCCCCCCGCTGAGATTGACGATTCCGCCCGGCGCATCATAGCGTTACGCTGCCGGAAGCAGCGGGGCGGGCCGATGGATCGACTGACCGAGATGGAAGCCTTCGTGCAGGTGGTCGACCAAGGCGGCTTCACCGACGCCGCCCGCAAGATGGGCCTCTCGAAATCGGCGGTCTCCAAGCACGTCTCGGCGCTCGAGGCCCGGCTGGCCGTCCGGCTCCTCAACCGCACCACCCGCCGGGTCAGCCCGACCGAGGTCGGCCTCGCCTACTACGACCGGGCGCGGCAGGTGCTGACCTGGGCGGTCGAGGCCGACAGCATGGTCACCGCGATGCAGGCGACCCCCAAGGGCTCGCTGCGCATCTCCGCGCCGATCAACTTCGGCATCAGCCAGGTCTCGCCGGCGGTGGCGAACTTCCTCTGCGCCTTCCCGGAGGTCGACATCAACATGGTGCTCGACGACCGCTTCGTCGAGCTCCTGGCCGAAGGCTTCGACCTCGCGATCCGCATCGGCAATCTCGCCGACAGCTCGCTCAAGGCGCGGAAGCTCGCCGAGGCCCGCGGCCTGATCACCGCCGCCCCCTCATACCTCGCCGCGATGGGCACCCCGCGCAGCATCGACGACCTCAGCGAGCACCGGCTGCTGCATTATTCGCAGCTCTCGACCGGCAACGTCTGGCGCCTGCGCGGCCCCTCCGGCGAGGAGCGCCAGGTCCGCGTCGGCGGCCGGCTGACGGTCAACAACGGCGAGGCGCTGATGCGCGCCGCCGAGGCCGGCCTCGGCATCGCCCAGGTGCCCTCCTTCATGCTCGGCGACGCGCTGGCCAGCGGACGCCTGGTCGAGATCCTGACCGACCGCCCGCCGGATCTCCTCGGCATCTACGCGGTCTACCCGCAGGGCCGCTTCCCGCAGCCCAAGCTCCGCGCCTTCATCGACTTCCTCGCCGACCACTTCAAGGGCATGGGCCCGGACCACTGGCCCTGAGCCCGCCGCCTCAAACCGTCTTCAGCATCCCGCCATCGACGAAATAGGTCGAGCCGACGCTGTAGGTCGCCTTGTCCGAGCAGAGAAAGACGAAGAAATGCGCCAGCTCCTCGGGGCTCGCGAACCGCCGTGATCGCGGCGTATTCGTCCGCCACCCCCTGCAAGTACCCCTCCCAGTCGCCGCCCTTGTCCGCGGTCAGCTGCTTGGCGGTCTTGACCCAGTCCGGCGTCCGCACCAGCCCCGGGTTGATGCAGTTGACCCGGATATTGTCGCCGATCACCTCGGTCGACAGCGTCTTGGAGAACATCATCAGCGCCGCCTTGGTGGTGTTGTAGATCGGCTCGTACCACAGCGGCTGCAGCGCGCAGATCGAGGCGTTGTGCAGGATCACCCCGCCGCCCCGCCGCTTCATCGACGGCACCAGCCCGCGCGCCAGCCGCACCGCGGCCATCACGTGGATGTCCCAGTAATACTGCCACTTCTCGTCCGGCGCCTCCTGGATCGTCTCGTTCGACCCGGTGCCGGCGTTGTTGATCAGGATGTCGGCGCCGCCGAAGCCCGCCTCGGCGGCCGCGATCAGCGCCGCGCAGCCCTCGGCGGTCGCGACGTCGCAGGCGACCGGCACCACCCGCACGCCGTGCTTCGCCGCGACCCGCGCCGCCTCCGGCTCGAGCCGCCCGCTGTCCCGCGCCGCGAGCACCAGGTTGGCGCCCTCCGCCGCCAGCCCCTCGGCCACCGCGAGCCCGATGCCGACGCTGCCGCCGGTGATCACCGCGACCTTGCCCTTGAGCCCCAGATCCATCTTGCGTCCCTCCCCCTGCCCCCCTCAGGGGTCTCTCTTCGATGCCGTCAGCTCTGGTCCTGGCCGGTGGTGAAGCGCGCCACCGCCAGCGAGCCGAGGATGATCGCGCCGTAGATCGCCTGGATCCAGAACGACGGCACCTGCGCCAGCGTCAGCACGTTCTGCACGATCCCGAGCAGCAGCACCCCGGTCAGCGCGCCGAACATCGTGCCCTTGCCGCCGTCGAGCCTGATGCCGCCGATCACCGCCGCGGCGAAGACGGTGAAGATCATGCCGTTGCCCTGGTTGGCGCTGATCGCCCCGACGTAGCCGGTGATCATCAGCCCGCCGATCGCGGCGAGGATGCCGGCGATGACATAGACCCCCCAGGTGATCCGCTCGACCCGGATGCCGGCGGCCCGCGCCGCCTCCGGATTGCCGCCGATCGCATAGAGCGCCCGCCCGAGCCGGTGGTAGCGCAGGATCACGCCCGGCGATCAGGAACGCCAGCGCCGCCAGCCAGACCGCCAGCGGCAAGCCGACGAGGTTCACCGTCATCAGCACGTAGAAAGCGTCCGGCAGGTCGAACAGCGTCCGCCCGCTGGTGGCGCCCACCAGCATGCCGCGCACGATGATCAGCATCGCCAGCGTCACGATGAAGGCGTTGAGCCGCAGCCCCACCACCATCAGCCCGTTGGCGAATCCGATCGCCGCGCCGATCAGCACCACCACGAGCAGGCCCACCACGGTCGGCAGCTCGATGCCGAAGCCGAAGTTCGCCGCCGGCAACACCGCCAGCGCCCCGATCGCCGGCGCGAAGCCCACTGTCGATTCCAGCGACAGGTCGAACTTGCCGGTGATGATGATCAGCGACTCCGCCAGCACCACCATCGCCAGCGCCGCCGAGGAGGTCAGGATCGTCGTCATGTTGGCCTGGGTGAAGAAAACCGGGCTCACCAGGGAACCGACCACGATCAGCACCGCCAGCGCCGGCAGCAGCGCCAGATCCCGGAGCCGCGCGACCGCGGAGCTGCCGATCGAGGCCGGCAGGCGGCGATCCGGGAGCGACGCGGTATCGTCGGTCTTCACACTCATATTCCTTCGATCGAGGCGACCAGCGCATTGTCGCTCCAGCCTGCCTTATGCTCGGCGACGATGCCGCCGTGGCGCATCACCAGCACCCGGTCGCAGGTCCGCAAATCCTCGAGCTCGCCGCTGACGACCAGGATCGCCTTGCCGCTCCGCCGCATCCGCTCGACCACGGCGAGGAGCGCTTCCTTCGACTTCACGTCCACCCCGGCGGTCGGGTCCATCAGCACCAGCACCGAGGGGTCGTTGGCGAGCGCGCGGCCCATCACCACCTTCTGCTGGTTGCCGCCGGAGAGGCTCGACACCGGCTGCTCCGGCCCCTCGGTGACGATGCCGAGGTCGCGGATCGCCGCCCGCGTCACCTCGCTGCGCCGCCGCGGCGCGATGAAGCCCCAGGCCCCGAGCTTGTCGGTGATCGTCATCGTGGTGTTGTCCGCCACCGGCAGCGGCAGCACCAGCCCCTGGTCGTGCCGGCTCTTCGGCACGCAGCCGACCCCGAGCGCCAGCGCCGCCGGCACGTCGCCGGACCGCAGCGATCGCCCGTCGATGCGGATCTCCCCGGCCGACCGGCGGCCCAGCCCGGCGATCGCCTCGGCGACCCCGATCCGGCCGCTGCTGGTCGCCCCGGAGATGCCGACGACCTCGCCGCGCCGCACGCTGAAGCTCACGTCGCGGAAATCGACGCCGGCGATCCGGTCGACCTCGAGCGCCACCGCCGCGTCGGCGGGCAGCTCCGGCCGACGGCATCGGAGAAGCTGAAATTCACCCGCTCGCCGGTCATCGCCTCGATCAGCGCGTCCTTCGGAAGCTCGGCCACCGGCGCGCTGACGATATGCCGCGCGTCGCGTAGCACCGTCACCGCCTGGCAGACCTCATAGACCTCCTGCAGGTGGTGCGAGATGAAGAGGAAGGTCACGCCCTGGCCCTGCAGCTCGCGCATCCGCACGAAAAGCCGCTTGATCTCCTCGCCATCGAGCTGTGCTGTCGGCTCGTCGAGGATGATGAAGCGCGCGCCGTAGGAAAGCGCCCGCGCGATCTCGACCAGCTGCCGCGCCTCGACCCGGAGATCCCCGGCGCGCATGTCCTCCGACACCGCCACGTTCCAGCGGTCGAGCAGCCCGCGCGCCTCGCGCCGCAGCGCCTTCCAGCTGATCAGCCCGCCGCCGCCCAAGCGGCTGGCGATTGCACGAACAGATTCTCCGCCACCGTCAGGTCCGGGATGATCGTCGAATGCTGATAGACGCAGGCCACCCGGCTCCGCCAGGCCTCGCGATCCGCGACCGGCGGCGCCGGCTCGCCGCCGAAGCGGATCTCGCCGCTGTCCGGGGTGCGCAGCCCGGTCAGGATGCCGACCAGCGTCGACTTGCCGGCGCCGTTCCGCCCGACCAGCGCATGGCTCTCGCCCGGCATCACCCGGATCCGGGCGTCGGCGAGCGCCACGGTCGCCCCGTAGCGCTTGGAGACGCCGATCGCCTCGACGATCGGCGCCTCTGAGTGGCCTCGTTGGTCACGTCCGGCCGAAGCTCAGAGGTTGTTGCCCCAGAGCGCCTTGTCGTCGACGTTCTCCTTGGTGACCAGCGGCGCCGCGAGCTGGTCCTCGAGCACGCCCGGCGCCACCTCGACGATGGTGCTGTCGTGATCGGTCGGCCCCGGCGCGAAGGTCTTCCCGGCGATCGCCTCCTTCAGGTACTGCAGCCCGTACTTGGCATAGAGGTCCGCCGGCTGCGATACCGTCGCATCGGCCTCGCCCTTGCGGATCGCGTCGAACTCCTGCGGGATGCCGTCGTTCGAGACGATGATGATATGCCCGGCCTCACCGACGAGATGCAGCATGTCCTTGCGCTTCAGCGTCTGCAGCGTCGGCGCGAGGAAGACGCCGCCGGCGTGCATGTAGATCGCCTTCAGATCCGGGCGTCGAGTTCAGGATGGTGTCGAGCCCCGCCGCCGCGTCCTCGCCGGACCAGGCCCGGGTCGGGATCTCCAGCAGCTTGAGCTTCGGGAAGTTCTTGGTGATGCAGTCGCGGAAGCCGTTGCCGCGGTCGCGGCCGTTGATCGAGGCCTGGTCGCCCATGATCTGCACCACCGGCCCCTCGGCGACATGCTCGCCGATGTACTGGCAGGCCTTCTCGCCGTAGGCGACGTTGTTGGCGCGCACCACGATCGCCACCGGCCCGGTGGTCGGCGCCACGTCGACCGCCACGACCTGCACCCCGGCCTTCTCGGCGGTGTTCAGCACGGTGCCCGCGGCGGCGCTGTCGAACGGCGAGAAGATGATGCCCTTGGCGCCGAGCTGGATCGCGTTCTGCACGCCGGTGATCTGCTTGGCGGTATCGAACTCGGAGTTGAACGGCTCGAGCAGGTCGATCCCCTGCGCCTTCGCCTCCTCGACGATGTACTTGTTGTAGGAGGTCCAGAACGGCGAGGTCAGCGTCGTCAGATCGACCGCGACCTTGCGCGTCCTGCGCCGCCGCGGCGCCGGCGACGAGCGCCAGCGCCGAGGCGGCGAGCACGGTTTTGAGCTTCGTGCAATTTCATGGTGGTTCCTCCCTTTGTGTTCTTGTCGGGCGGCGCCGCTTGTCACGGCGGGCCGTCGGCCGGCGCTCCGCCCTGAGCGCGACGCTATCCGCCATTCGCAAGGCGCGGCAAGATTGAAAATATTCCCGCTGGACGCCTGCGCCGTCTTTGGGCACGACTGGAAGTGACGGCCAAGGGGAGGGCCGACGGCAATGCCTCGAGGCGCCGGCGCTGGAAACGACCGAGACTGCTCCTGCTCGACCCGCGCGACACCGTGCTGGTGGTCACCGTCGCGCATCCGCGCCGGCGAGCCGTTCCTCCTCGACGGCGCGACGCTGACCGCCGCGCGGGACCTGCCCCTCGGCCACAAGATCGCCCGGCGACCGATCGCCGCAGGCGACAAGGTGATGAAATACGGCGCCCCGATCGGCACCGCCGACCGCGCCGATCGCGGCCGGCGCGCACGCCCACGTCCACAACATCCGCAGCGACTACACGCCCACCTACCATCTCGACGCCGCGCAGGCGCGCGCACGAGGGCAGCGGCATGAGCATGCAGGGCTATCTCCGCGCCGACGGCCGCAAGGGCATCCGCAACACCGTCGTCGTCGCCTACCTCGTCGAATGCGCCCACCACGTCGCCCGCGAGATCGCCATCCCGTTCCGCGACCGCGACGTGCACGTCATCGGCTTCCCCGGCTGCTACCCCAACGCCTACGCCGAGACGATGATGGCCCGGCTCTGCACCCACCCCAACGTCGGCGCGGTGCTGCTGGTCTCGCTCGGCTGCGAGAGCTTCGACAAGTACACGGCTCGCCCAGGCCGTGCACGCCAGCGGCCGCCCGGTGAAGACCATCGTCATCCAGGGCTCCGGCGGCACCCGCAGCTCGATCGCCGAAGGCCGCGCCTGGATCGAGGCCGAGCGCGCCCGCCTCGACGCCATGCCGACCGTGCCGATGGCGCGTCGACGAGCTCGTCGTCGGCACCGTCTGCGGCGGCTCCGACGGCACCTCCGGCATCACCGGCAACCCCGCCGCCGGCCGCGCCTTCGACATGCTGGTCGCCGACGGCGCCGCCTGCATCTTCGAGGAGACCGGCGAGCTGATCGGCTGCGAGCACATCATGGCCGCCCGCGCCATCACCCCCGAGCTCGGCCGCGAGCTCGAGGCCAGCGTCGCCAAGGCGGCGCACTACTACGCCACCCTCGGCTACGGCTCCTTCGCCGCCGGCAACGCCGACGGCGGCCTCACGACCATCGAGGAAAAGTCGATGGGCGCCTACGCCAAGTCCGGCGCCTCGCCGATCTCCGGCCTGATCAAGCCCGGCGACATCCCGCCGCGCGGCGGCCTCTACCTGCTCGACGTCGTGCCCGACGGCGAGGTGCGCTTCGGCTTCCCCAACATCAACGACAACGCCGAGATCGCCGAGCTGATCGCCTGCGGCGCCCACGCCGTGCTCTTCGTCACCGGCCGCGGCTCGGTGGTCGGCTCCGCGATCTCGCCCGGTCGTCAAGATCTGCGCCAACCCCGAGACCTAGCGGCGGATGGCCGACGACATGGACGTCGACGCCGGCCGCATCCTCGAAGGCGCGCGCCACGCTCGACGAGGTCGGCCGCGAGATCCGCGACCTCGTGCTCGGCCTCGGCGCCGGCGGCCGCACCCGCTCCGAGGAGCTCGGCCACCAGGAGTTCATCCTGACCTACAAGTCCTTCGAGCCGATCGGCCCGGCGTGCCTGCCCGCGGCATGATGCCCGACGCCCGACGACCGGCTCAGCGACCGCCTCGCCGCCTGCTACACCGGCGTCGTCCACGACGTGATGCGCGCGGCGGGCCTCCGCGACTTCACCCTGCCGCCCGAGCTGCGCCCGCTCCTGCCCGACCGCCCGCTCGCCGGCCCCGCCTTCACCATCGAGGGCCGCGCCTTCGAGGACGCCGACCCGCACCAGACGCTGCTCGCCTGGACCGGCCTCCTGTCGCAGGCGCCCGCCGGCTCGATCTGGGTGTCGCAGCCCAACGACCGGGTCGTCGCGCACATGGGCGAGCTCTCGGCCGAGACGCTGAAGAACAAGGGCGTGCGCGGCTGCGTCGTCGACGGCTTCATCCGCGACACCAGCTTCCTCATGAAACTCGGCTTCCAGGCCTGGAGCCGCGGCCACACCCCGCGCGACATCGTCGGCCGCTGGCTGCCGGTGGCGACCGGCGTCCCGATCCGCATCGGCGAGGTCGCCATCGCGCCCGGCGACTACCTCGTCGGCGACCGCGACGGCCTGATCCGCGTGCCGCGGGCGCTCGCCGGCGAGATCGTCGCGAAAGCCGAGGCGGCGATGGCCACCGAGAGCCTGGTGCGCAAGGCGATCCTCGCCGGCACCGACCCGCGCGAGGCCTACCTGCAATTCGGCAAGTTCTGAAAACGGCGGAAAATGATCACACCCACCCTGCACTTCACCCGCGAAGAATACGCCGCGCGCATCGCCGGGACGCGCGCGGCGATGGCAGCGCGGGAACTCGAGCTCCTGGTGGTCACCGACGCCTCGAACATGGCCTGGCTGACCGGCTACGACGGCTGGTCGTTCTATACCCCGCAGGCAGTGCTGCTCGGGCTCGACGGCGACCCGGTCTGGTGGGGCCGCGGCATGGACGCGGCGGGCGCGCTGCGCACCTGCTTCATGGGCGAGGCGGACATCGAGGGCTTCCCCGACAATTACGTGCACTCGGCCGAGCGCCACCCGATGCAGCAGCTCGCCGGACGCATCGCCGCCCGCGGCTGGGGCCGCGCCCGGATCGGCGTCGAGATGGACAACTGGTGGCTGTCGGCGGCCGCCTTCGCGGCGCTGGAGCACGGGCTGCCGGAGGCGCGCTTCTCCGACGCCACCGCGCTCGTCAACTGGCAGCGGGCGGTGAAGTCGCCGCAGGAGCTCGCCTACATGCGCACCGCCGCCCGCATCGTCGAGCGGATGCACGCGCGGATCCTCGAGGTGGCGGCGCCGGGCGTCCGGAAATGCGACCTGGTCGCCGAGATCTACGACGCCTCGCTCGCGCTACGACGAGGCCATCGGCGCCGGCGGCGACTATCCGGCGATCGTGCCGATGCTGCCCTCGGGATCGGACGCGGCGGCGCCGCACCTGACCTGGGACGACCGGCCGATGCGGGCCGGCGAAGGCACCTTCTTCGAGATCGCCGGCGTCACCACCGCTACCACTGCCCGCTGGCGCGGACGCTGTTCCTCGGCAAGCCGCCGCGGGCGTTTCTCGACGCCGAGGCGGCGGTGCTCGAAGGCATGGACGCCGGGCTCGACGCGGCGAAGGCCGGAAACCGGGTCGAGGACATCGCCAAGGGGTTCATCGCGGTCCTCGCCCGCATGGGCATCGAGAAGGAAAGCCGCGTCGGCTACTCGATCGGCCTCTCCTATCCGCCCGACTGGGGCGAGCGCACCATGTCGATCCGTCCCGGCGAGCGTGCCGTCCTCGAGCCCGGCATGACCTTCCACTTCATGACCGGCCTCTGGATGGCCGACTGGGGCTTCGAGATCACCGAGAGCATCGTGATCGGCGAAACCGGTCCCGAATGCCTCGCCTCGGTGCCGCGCAAGCTCTTCGTCAAGGACTGACCGGTGACGGCCAATCCGTTCACGGCCACGGTGGCGTGCGACGCGGACGGCAAGCACGACGGCTTTCTCCGCCTGCCCTGGAGCCGCGACGACCCCGCATGGGCAGGCGCTCGCTCCAGTCGCCCTCCGCCACGGGCCTCTCGAATGATCGCCCGCCGGCGCGATGATCGGCCCTCTCTTCCGACCGAAGCGGGCCTTGGCCCGCGAGTCCCGGCCCGACAAGCCGAAGCTCCTGTGGAGCTTCGGCCGGGCCGTTCGCCGGAGCGCTCTGCGCGGAGGCGAAGGGGGGTGCGGCCTGGACCGTCGGGTTGCAATCCGGGCGCGGCCGCCCAGGTGGACGCGAAGAATCGCGTCCGCCCCCGGAGGGGCGGCCGCGGCCGGATTTGTCGACGGCCAAATCCGGCAGGCCGCACCCGTTCCGCGCGAGATCAGGTCCGGGGGAGCCTCTATGAGCACACTTGCTCAGGCGGCCAGCGCCGTCTCGATCGCCCGCACGAGGCTCGGGTCCTGCGGCTCGGTGTCGGGGGCGAAGCGCCCGACCACCGCGCCGCCGCGGTCCACCAGGAACTTCTCGAAGTTCCAGTGCACCTCGGGGCTCTCCGGATCGGCCAGATGCGCGCGCAGCGCGCTCCCCTCCGGAAAGCTGGCCACGGGCTCGGCCTCGATCAGCGCCCGATAGAGCGGGTGCTTGTCCGCGCCGGTCACCGCGATCTTGCCGAACATCGGGAAATCGACGCCGTAGGTGGTCCGGCAGAAGGCCGCGATCTCCGCCTCGCTGCCCGGCTCCTGGCCCTTGAAGTCGTTGGCCGGAAAGCCCAGCACCACCAGCCCCCGGTCGCGATAGGCGCGGTAAAGCGCCTCGAGACCCTCGTACTGCGGCGTATTCCCACATTTGGAAGCGACGTTCACGATCAAGAGCACCTTGCCGGCATGGTCGGCGAGCGAAGCTGGCGACCCATCGATGCGGATCAGCGGGATGTCGAAAAGCAAGTCAGGCACGGCGGTCTCCGGCATTGGAACAAGGGGCTTGGGCCTCAGCAGGCATTCATGAACCTATGGCGCCGACCGCCCCGGGCAAGCTGCCTACTCGCACGAGACGCAACTACCGATCAAATCGGCCGCCGCAGGTTGCGGGGCGGGGCCGGTCATTGCTAAATTGCCCCGGCCTCGCCCGGCCTCGGACGCGGCCGATTTTCGCTGCCGCGCAGGCGACCGTGCGCGGCGCGCTGCAAGAGGAGGACCAGACGATGCCGGACGTGACCGAGCGCCTGCGCGAGGGCGCCCACGCGATCCTGGAAAAGGCGGGCGAGCTGCAGGAGCGCATCCGCCGCCGGGCGCACGCGATCTGGGAGCGCGAAGGCCGGCCGCACGGCCGCGACCAGGATCACTGGCACGCGGCCGAATCCGAGCTTTCGGCCG
Source organism: uncultured Alphaproteobacteria bacterium (assembly GCA_963750745.1). Classification (GTDB taxonomy): domain Bacteria; phylum Pseudomonadota; class Alphaproteobacteria; order Rhodobacterales; family Rhodobacteraceae; genus Amaricoccus. The sequence goes on from CAVVSO010000036.1 coordinate 34,413, forward strand.
AAGCCGCCGCGGCTCCCGCCGAGGCGCCCGCCCCAAAGCCGGCGCGAAAGCCCCGCGCCGCCAAGCCGGCCGCCGCCGCGCCCTCGGCCGAAGCCGCCGCGAAGAAGCCGCGCCGCGCTCCCGCCAAGAAGCAGCAATAGCGCCCGCCGCGCAGCGCCAGCGGCGCTGCGCGTTAACACCTGTCTAGATGCATTCAAGATGCAAAGAAGACGCGTTCCAGATCGTCCAAGTCCCTGCCGCCAAAACGATAAAACCCCCTGCCGCCCACCCGACCGCCCGCAGGGCGATTCCGATCAAGGATTAACCCGCTGCCAGCGCACCTGACGATCGAAGGCGGATACCTGGCAGTCCCCGCCGCCGACGCCGCCGGCGTCCGAAGCTTCAAGGGCATCCCCTACGCCCGCCCCCCCATCAGGCCACTCAGGTGGCGCCCCCCGCAGCCCGTCCCGCCCTGGACCGGCATCCGCCCGGCCGACACCTTCGGCCCCAACTCCATGCAGCGCGTCGTCTTCAACGACATTGATCCCCGCCCGGCCGGCATCTCCGAGGACTGCCTCTATCTCAACGTCTGGACCCCGGCCCTCGGATCCGACCAGCCCGTCCCGGTCATGGTCTGGATCCACGGCGGCGGCTTCGTCGTCGGCTCAGGTGCCGAGCCGCGCTACGACGGCAGCCGCCTCGCGTCGAAAGGCATCGTCGTCGTCACCCTCAACCACCGGCTCAACACCTTGGGATTCCTCGCACATCCGGAGCTGACCGCCGAGGCACCGGAGCGATCCTCGGGCAACTATGGCATGCTCGACCTCGTCGCCGCCCTGCGATGGGTCAAGCGCAACATCGCGGAATTCGGCGGCGATCCGGGCCAGGTCACCATCGCCGGCAAGTCCGCCGGATCGGAAGCCGTCAGCGCCCTGATGGCCTCGCCCCTCGCCCGCGGCCTGTTCCACCGCGCCATCGGCGAAAGCGGCGCCGCCTTCGCCTCGCCGGCCCGGGCCCCCGCATTGCTCGCCGAGGCGGAGCGCGCCGGCCTCCGGTTCATGCGCAAGGCCGGGGCCGCCTCGCTCAAGGAACTGCGCGCCCTGCCAGCGGCAGACATCCTCGCCGCAGCCCCCGGCCTCGGCTTCCGCCCGATCATCGACGGTCACTTCCTCCCGCGATCCCCCGCCGCGATCTTCGCCGACGGCGCCCAGACCGACGTGCCGCTGCTCGCCGGCTGGAACAAGGACGAAGGCTTCAACTTCACCTTGCTCCAAGGCGAGCAAGCCAACGCCCGCTACGCCGACATGGTCCGAGAATTGTTCGGAAAACGCTCGCAAGAGGCTCTCGACCTCTACCCCGCCGGAAGCGCCACGCTCGACAAGACCTCCGCCCGGGCGCTCGGCGGTGACCTGGTCATCATCCACCCGACCTGGGCCTGGCTCGAAGCGCATCGGGCGACCGGACGCTCGGCCATCTACCGGTTCCGCTTCGAGCGTGCGCCACTGACGCCGGACGGATGGTTCGAGGGAAGAGCCAGTGGGGAGGCCGGCAGCTTCCATGCCGGCGAAATCCTCTATGTCTTTGACAACCTGTCGGCATTTCCCTGGCTGATCGAACCTGAGGACCAGACCCTTGCCGATCTCGCCTCCAGATATTGGGTGAGCTTCGTGCAGACTGGCGATCCCAATACTCCGGGTCTTCCGGCCTGGCCAACGTATCGTCGCAAGAGCAATCCCTACCTCGCCCTCGACGCCCGTCCGGAAGTTCGGACCGATACCGACCGTCACCGCCAGAGCTTTCTCGCCGCGGTAGTGAGCGAAGAATGGTAGCTGCCGAACGGCTCCAGACCCTGCGAGTTCGGTTTACTCCGGTGACTGCGAGAACAGGACCTCATCGGCGATTTCCATTCTGCCGACAAGAAGGCTGCACTCCAGGTTGGCGACCAGGTAGTTTCCAACCGACCCACGCCACCAGCGCTCGAGCGTCCCCTGTTTGCGATGCCCGACGACGACGAGGTCGGCGCCGATCTCGCGGGCGACTGCAACGACCTGCTCGCCAGGGCCGCCGAGCCCCAGCCTGGCCTGCGGGTCGAATCCCATGGCCCTGAGCCGGCGCACGCCCTCCTTGAGAATATCCTCGTAGGCCTGCTGCTGTTGCAGCGCGAGCCCAGGAACCGAGGCCTCGCCGAGCACCATGCCCACCGAAAGATCGACCACCGCCAGCAGGAAGACCTCCGCCTGGCAAATCTGCGCCAGCCGCGCGCCCTCGCGGAGCGCGAGACGCCCTTCGACCGATCCGTCATAGGCAAGGAGGATCTTTGAATACACGGGTGCCCCACTCCTGCTTCCGATTGCCAGGCGCCGGGTGATATTAGGACATTGCCCTTCACCGAAAAGCGAATTCGAGCGCGGCCGCTCCACGGATCGCACATCGAAACTCACCGTTGCGGTCGTCCAGTGGGGATCTGGGCCGTCATCTGAAACAACAGGTCACTCGAAATCCGGTGCCGCGTGGACCCGCCGCTTGCCGCCGATCTCCGGTCGTGTTGAGTTCGCAGCGAGCGCTTTAGCGGAAAGGACCAATGCCCGCGCAAGTCCTGATGGCGGAAGGCACCACCGGCGGCGCCGCGCGCCTTGCGCTGTCCGGTGATCTGCGCCTTGCGGGCGTTTCGGCCGTCCTCCCCGAGATCGATGCGGTTCGTGGCCCAGGGCCGCTCGTCATCGACGGCTCGGGAATCGAGAGCTTCGACACTGCCGGCGCCTGGGCGATCGCCACCCTTTGCCGGCGGTTGAAGGTCGAGGGCACCGAGGTGCGCATCGAGGGGCTATCGTCCCCGCACGCCGAGCTGCTCGCGACGGTGGAGGCAGCCCTGCCTCCCGACGAAGCGCTGCCGGCCAAGCGCCACCACTTCGTCCTCTGGCTCGGTGAAGTCGGCGAGGGCGTCGACTACGCCGGCACCATGGTCATCGAATTGCTGAACCTGTTCGGTGCGGTGCTTGCGCGCGTGGCGGGCATTCTATTCACCCCGGGCAGCTGCGGATCACCTCGCTGGTGTCCCACATGCAGCAAGCGGGCCTGAACGCGGTCCCGATCGCCGCGCTGATGGCGTTCCTGATCGGCGTCGTGCTCGCTTTCATGGGCGCCGTGCAGCTGCGCCAGTTCGGCGCCGAGATCTTCGTTGTCGACCTGATCGCGATCGCGGTTCTGCGTGAGCTCGGGATTCTGCTGACCGCGATCATCGTCGCCGGCCGCTCCGCTTCGGCCTTCACCGCCTCGATCGGTTCGATGAAGATGCGCGAGGAGATCGACGCGATGCGGACGCTCGGCCTTGACCCGATCCAAATCCTGGTGGTGCCGCGGGTGCTCGCGTTGGTGATCACCCTGCCGCTGCTCGGCGTCATAGCGGACTTCGCCGGGCTGATCGGCGGCGCGACGATGGCCTGGGCCGAGCTCGGGGTGTCGCCGACGTTGTTTGTCGTGCGGCTCAACAGCGAGATCGGCGTCTGGCACTATCTCGTCGGCCTGATCAAGGCACCGTTTTTCGCGGTAGTGATCGGGATCATCGGCTGTCACCACGGGCTCAAGGTCGGCGGCAACGCCGAGAGCCTCGGCCGCCTGACCTCGGCATCGGTGGTGCTGGCGATCTTCATGGTGATCGTGATCGACGCGATCTTCGCGATCTTCTTCGCGGTGGTGGACGTCTGATGGCGGAGGAGAAGCCGCGCGAGGTCGTCATCGAATGCCGCGGCGTCGTCAATCGCTTCGGATCGCAGGTGGTGCACGATGGGCTCGACCTCGACGTCTATCGCGGCGAAGTTCTCGGGATCGTCGGCGGCTCCGGAACCGGCAAGTCGGTGCTGCTGCGCTCCATCGTTGGCCTCAACCGGCCGGCGGCAGGAACGATCCGGGTGTTCGGCATCGACGTTCTCAACACCTCCGAGGAGGAGCGCGAAGCGGTCAGCCGACGCTGGGGCGTGCTCTTTCAGCAAGGCGCGCTTTTCTCGGCGCTGAGCGTGCAGCAGAATGTCGAGGCGCCGATGCGCGAGCTGCTGCACATCGAGCCGCATCTTCGCGAGGCGCTGGCCCAGCTCAAGGTGTCGATGGTCGGATTGCCGCCGGATGCCTGCGACAAGTTCCCTTCGGAGATTTCCGGCGGCATGCAGAAGCGCGCCGGGCTCGCCAGGGCGTTGGCGCTCGACCCCGAGATCGTATTTCTCGACGAGCCGACCGCTGGCCTCGACCCGATCGGCGCCACGGCCTTCGACGAGCTGATCCGCCAACTCAAGGAAGCGCTCGGCCTCACCGTCTTCATGGTCACCCACGATCTCGACAGCCTCCACGCGATCTGCGATCGGATTGCGGTGATCGCGGAGAAAAAGGTGCTGGTCACCGGCACGATGGCGGACATGCTGAAGGTCGACGACCCATGGGTGCATGAATACTTCCATGGGCCACGCGCGCGTGCGGCGATGTCTGAGCAGGCGGGATAGGGATCGAGCATGGAGACCCGCGCAAATTATGTGCTGATCGGAGCCTGCACCCTTGTCGCGATCCTGCTGGGCCTCGGCTTTTTCGTCTGGCTCGCCAAGTTCCAGGTCGATCGTCAGTACGCCTACTACGACATCCTTTTCGACAATGTCTCTGGCTTGAACCGGGCCGCGGAGGTGCGCTTCAGCGGCCTGACCGTGGGCGCGGTCCAGTCGCTTGACCTCGCGGACAACAGCAACGGGCAGGTTCGGGTCCGGATCGAGGTGGAAGCCGACACGCCGATCACCGAAGGCGCCACTGCCCAGTTGCAGGCCCAGGGCGTCACCGGCCTCTCGTACGTGTCGATCATTCCCGGTCGGGCGGACGCGCCTTTGCTTCGCAATACGACGGAGGGGGTGCCCGGAATCCGAGGCCAACGGTCGGTCGTGCAGTCGCTGACCGAGGATGCGCCAAATCTCCTGAAGGAATCCATCACGCTCGTCAAAGAGTTCCAGAACCTCGTCGGCGGCGAGAACCAAGCCCATGTCGCCGGCAATCCTCGCCAACGTCGAGGAGGCTTCGGGCAAGCTGCAAACCGCGATCGACGACTTCTCGACGATTTCACGGACCGTATCGCAGGCGACCGGCCAGATCTCGACCTTCACCGACAAGCTGGACCCGATCGCCGCCTCGGTCGGCAGCGCACTCGGCGAGGCCGAGAAGACGCTGACGTCGGTGACCGCAGCCTTCGACCAGGCGCACACCACACTGGCCACCGCGGACGGCGCGCTGAAGATCCGTCGATGGCGCAGCGCAGGGCGTATCGGGTCTGATCGACAATCAGGCTGCGGACACGTTGACTGAGCTCAAGGGCACTGTCGCCGATCTGCGGGTCTCGGTTGACGCGATCAGCACCCAGGCGAAAGCCGTGCTCGCCGGCTACGGCGACACGGCCGGCTTGGTGAACGCCCGCCTCACGCGAGCTCGAGAAGACGATCGCAGAGCTTGACAGCGCAATCGCCGGAACCACCACCACCATGGCCTCGGTTGATACCGCTGCGACCAGCGTGTCAACTCTGGTCGGTGGCGACGGCGCCGCTCTGGTGTCCGAGGCGCGTACCACGCTCGCCAGCCTCAATCGGTCGATCGCAGCTGTCGAGAAGGCGACCACCCAGGATCTGCCGGATATCATCAGCGACGTGCGAGGTTCCCTGGTCACCGTCAATCAGACGATCGATCAGGTCTCCGGCGACGTGACCAAGTTCACCGGCGACCTCGCCCCGCTGATCGGCCGAGCCGGCACCACGCTCGATTCCGCGTCGCAGACCTTCCGCGACGCAAGCACCACCCTTGCGCGGCTGGAACCGGCAATCGCCGCCGCGGAGCAGACCATGACTGCCGCGCAGGGCACCTTCACCAGCGCCGAGCGCATCATCAACCAGGACATCAGCCCGACGACCGCCGATATCCGGTCCTCGGCAGAGCGGCTGAATGCGGCGATCGAGCAGGTTGCCACCGACCTGCCCGCCGTCACCGCCGAGCTCAAGACCACGCTCGCGCGCGCGACCGCCACCGTCGACAGCATCGACAAGGTCGTCCAGCGCAGCAGCGGCCCGGTCGGAGACTTCACTGCCCAAGGGCTGCCGCAGTTCGTCCGCTTCACCCAGGAGGCGCGCGAACTCGTAGAGCGGCTGGACCGCATCGCCGGACAGCTCGAGCGCGACCCGGCCCGCTTCTTCCTCGGCGCGCAGGCGCCCGACTTCAGGAGATAGGCACCGATGGCCTGGATGCTTCGCCTCGCGCTCATGCTCGCTCTCGCCGGTCTCTCCGGGTGCAGCGCATTCTCGTCGCTCAACAGCGCCGCCCGGAACCTCGACGCCTACGAGCTGCGACCGCTGCCGCCGCAAGATGCGGTCCGGGTCGGAGGTCCGCTGGTCTTCGTCGCCGAGCCCACGGTGACCGGCGCTCTTGGCACCGAGCGGATCGTCATGAAGCCGAACGCGCTGCAGGTCGCTTTCCTCGCGGATGGACGCTGGGTCGAGCCGACCTCGGTGCATATCCGCAACCTCCTGGCTCGCTCGCTCGCCAACTCGGGACGGCTCGGCCTCGTCTCGACCAACAGCGTCGGGCCGCTGCCCGACTTCACCGTAATGACGGACGTCGAGACATTCCAGGCCGAGGTCGGGTCGCCGGGCGGCGCACCGGCTCGGATCGCGATCGCAGTAACCCTCAGTATCGCCCGTGATGTGGACGGCCGCCTCATCGCATCGCGGCGCTTCACGCAGAGCGCCGGTGCCACCGGAGTCGACGCCCCCCATGTCGTGCCCGCTTTCGACGCCGCCATGAGCGCACTCCTGCGCGACAGCACGGACTGGGCAATTGGTGTCATAACGGGGGCACCGCGGGCCTGAACCCTGCGGCTCTGACTCGCTGCCCTGAGCCGCGCAGGCCCTATCTAGCGGGGCTGCTCGCTACCGGCATTGTTGGAGGATCTCCTGGGTGAGACTGCCAGTCGCCGGGAAGAGCGGGATAAGGCAGGCTTGCAAGGCGTGCTAGATACCGCCTTTGCCTGGAAATAGAATGAACGCCGGCCGCAGGTCGTCCGTGCACTCTTCCTGCCAGCCGCCATGGCTCCGGTCGAGGAACGCCCGCGAAATCACTCCCCAGATACAGCTGTAGGCCGCTTCATGCTCCGGGGCGGGGACGAGTTGGTTCAGGAAATGCGCAGCGCCCACGCCCTCGCTGAGCGGCCACCAGAGCTTCATCCGCCGCAGCGGCCGGTTGTCCCAGTCGAGGGTGTAGAAAAAGCCGCCATGCACTGGGTCCCATCCGAGGGCGATAGCCCGCGCAAAGAGCCGTCGCGCTGCATTGGGAAGCCACTCGATCCGACGGTCGCCCAGGCACCAGAGTTCAAGCAGCAGGCGCGACCATTCCAGCCAATGTCCCGGGGGGTCGTGCCGGAGGGCCGGAACATCTCGTTTCCGATATGGGTGTGGTCGACGCTCCAGTCCTCTGTGAAGTGCTCGATCACCCTCCAGTCGGCTCCGCCGGCAGCGCGGCGGATCACGAGATCGGCGATGCTTTCGGCCCGCTCGAGATAGACCCGCGCGCCGGTCGCCTCGTAGGCAGCCATCAGCGCCTCGGTGAGATGCATTGTGGAGTTCTGCCCCCGGTAGCCGGGGACCGGGGTCCAGTCGACGCCAAACTCTTCAGCGATCGCGCCATGCGTCGGCTGCCAGAAGCGCTCGTCGAGGATTTCGCTCACATCGGCGAGCATCGACGCGGCCAAGAGGTGCCCGATCGTCATCGCCGAGCTGGCCGCGAGCAGGACAAAGGGATGGCCGTAGCCCTGTTTGGTTGCATCGACCGGACCGTCGTCGTTTACCGACCAGAAGTAGCCGCCGTTCGCCCTGTCGCGATGGCCCTCCCACAGGAATTTCATTGCCTGATCGACGATTTCAGGAGCGCCGGGGCGACGACGCAATCGTGAAGCAATGGGCCATGCGAGTCGTCAGGTGGATCGGCCTGACGGCATTCTCGACCGTTCGCGGGAGCTCCCGTCGGATCGAGCTCGTAAAAGCCGCCGCGCGGATTGAGCGCGCTCTCGCCGAAGAGATCGAACAACTCATCCGCCCGCGCCGCTAACCACGCCCGATGGGAAGGCCGGGCGCTCCAGTTGCCGAGGGCGTCGTCGGGGTAGGCGGAGGTCATTTCTTGCGAGATCCCTGAAGTTGATACGCGCAGATTGACGGATTGCAATCCCCCGAGGAATGGGTTATCGGATGATGGCGTTGAATGCGTCGATCAGCCCGTGGTTGACAGCAACCACCCAAAAGTCCGGGCACCTGCGCGTTTCACCACTTCCCGCGCTTCGGAAGTCAGCTCGGACTCTATGCGGCGATCAAAACGGGCAGGACCAACCCGCCACGGTCAGAGCCGCCGTTCGGTCGCCTGATCGAAGAGGTGGACGACGCTCGGTCGCAGAGCCAGCCGCTCGCCCGGCGCGAGCGCGCGGCGCTCGCGGAAGATGGTCATCGGTGCGCCGGCGGCCCAGCCGATCACCATTCTCTCGGCGCCGGTCGGCTCGACCACGCTAACCTCGAAGGTGAGGGCGCCGTCCGGGGTTTCCGCCACCCGGAAGTCCTCCGGCCGGATGCCGCAGATCACGCCGGCTCCGGCGGGCGGGAGGCTGCCCTCGGCTGGCGAAAGCCGCTCGCCGTTTTCGAGGACGATGCTGCCGGCCTCGACGCGGCCGGCGAGGAAGTTCATCGCCGGCGAGCCGATGAAGCCAGCGACGAAGACGTTGTCCGGCCGGTCATAGAGCTCGAGCGGCGTGCCGATCTGCTCGATCCGGCCGTCGCGAAGGACGACGATCAGATCGGCGAGCGTCATGGCCTCGATCTGGTCGTGGGTTACGTAGATCGTGGTGGTGCCGAGGCGCTGGTGCAGCTCCTTGATCTCGGTGTGCAAATGCACGCGCAGCTTGGCGTCGAGGTTGGACAAGGGCTCGTCGAACAGGAACACCTGTGGGTCGCGCACAATGGCGCGGCCCATCGCCACGCGCTGGCGCTGGCCGCCGGAGGGCTGCCGGGGGTAGCGCTCCAGGAGGCCTTCGAGCCCGAGGATCGCCGCGCTGCCGCCGACCCGGCGGCGCATCTCCTCCCGGGTGGCGCGGCGGAGCCGGAGCGAGAAGCTCATGTTCTCGGCGACGCTCATCTGCGGGTAGAGCGCGTAGTTCTGAAACACCATGGCGATGTCGCGGTTCTTCGGCGGCATGCCGTTCACCACCCGCCCGCCGATCGCCACGGTGCCGCCGGTGATCGGCTCCAGCCCGGCGACCATCCGCAGCAACGTCGACTTACCGCAACCGGAGGGGCCGACCAGCGCGAGGAAGGCCCCGTCGGGCACGGTAATATCGATGCCGTGGATCACCTCGTGGGCTCCGAAGCGCTTGGTGACGTTGCTGAGCTCGACGGTGGCCATGGCGATCAGGCGGCGAGCGCGTCGCGGAAGGCGAGCGTCGCGACGGTGCCCCGGCTGGGGCGGTATTCGAGGCCGACAAAGCCGTCGTAGCCGGCGCGCTTCAGCCAGGTGAGGCGGGCCTGCCAGTCGAGGCTGCCGGTTCCGGGCTCGCCGCGGCCGGGGCGGTCGGCGAGATGAACGTGGGCGACGCGGTCGAGGCGGCCTTCGAGCACCGGCGCGATCGCCTCGTCCATCACCGCGGCATGGTAGATGTCGTAGACGATGCGGATCTCGGGCCGGCCGATCTCGTCGACGATGTCGAGGCCTTCGGCGGTCGAGTCGAGGAAGTAGCCGACGTGGTCGACGCGCGCGTTGAGCGGCTCGATCGCCAGCACCACGCCGGTGCCGGCGAGCCGGTCGGCGGCGCGGCGGAGGCAATCGACCAGCGCCTGTCGCTGAGCTTCGCGGGGCGTCTCGAGCAGGTTGCCGGTCTGCGCGATCAGCACCGGAGCGCCGAGGCGGCGGGCGGTGCGGATCGAGGCGTCGAGCCCGTCGAGGAACTCGTCATGGCGGCCGGGGTCGGTCAGCGGGATCATCGGCTCGGCGACGATACCGACGAGCGGCAGGCCGGTCTCGTTCAGCGCGGCCTCGATGCCGTCGAGGTCCTTGTTGGTCCAGCGCCAGAACTCGACGCCGTCGAGCCCGGCGTCCCTGGCGGCGCGGATGCGGTCGGCGAAGGCGGGGGCCTCTTCGGCGAACAGCCATTCGATGCAGGCGGAAAACTTCATGAACGGATCCTTGTGCGATTCGGCATCTAAAGGCCGTAGTCGATGATGACTTGCATGACGTCGGGGTCGCCCCGGTCGAGCAGGTTGTAGCCACGCTGCGCTTCCGAGAGCGGCAGGCGGTGGGTGACGAAGCCGGCAAGATCGGGCGCGAGGAGGTCGAGGTATTCCCGCGCGATCTCGGCACGGCGCGGCGCCGACCAGAGCGGGCCGAGGTCGGGGTTCACCGCGCCGACCTGCGAGGAGATGACGCGGGTGCGGTTGTGGTGGAACTCGCCCGAGAGCGACAGCGTCTCGAAGCTGCAGCCGTACCAGGACATCGCGATCACGGTGCCGTTGTAGCCGGCGGCGCGGATTGCCTCGTTGAGCGCCGGGGCGGCGCCGGAGACCTCGATCACGATGTCGGCGCCGCGGCCGCCGGTGAGATCGCGGACGGTCTCGGCGACCGGATCGCTGCGCGGGTCGAGGACGTGGCTGGCGCCCCGGCGCGGGCCCGGTCGCGGCGCGGCGCCACGCCGTCGACGGCGACGATGGTGTGGCGCCGGCGCGCTTCAGGAGCCGTACCACGATCTGGCCGATGACGCCGAGGCCGGAGACGACGACGTCCGAGCCGAGCGCCGGCCGCGCGTCGAGGACACCGTTGTAGGCGGTGTTGAGGTTGGCGAGGAAGACGCCGAGCGTCGGGTCGGCGATGTCGCCGAGCGGCACCACGGCGCGGGCCGGGGCGACGTTGGCGGTGCCGTGCGGCAGGTAGCCGAAGACGAGCGAATAGGCCGCGGGCACGGCGAGGAGCATGGTGATGATCGCGACTGAGGTGGCGACGATGAGGCTGTTGCGGAGCGCGATCAGGAAGTCGCGGCGGCCGAGGGTCGCGGTAGTGCTCCAGCGTGATTTCAGTTGGCCAGAGGTTGCCGGCCATGATCTCGGGGTCCGGGCTTGAACGAGGCGAGGAAGACCGAGACGATCAGCATCAGCATCAGGATAACGATGCCGATCGTCAGGAGGTCGAGCAGCAGGCTGCCGATCCCGCGCCTCACGGCTCCCGCCTCCGGCTGCGCAGGGTGACCAGCGAGCCGAGAAAGA
>CAVVSO010000037.1:0-62841 GCA_963750745.1 uncultured Alphaproteobacteria bacterium
AAGGTGCGGCCGATGGCCATCGCCTCGCCGACCGACTTCATCGCGGTGGTCAGCGGCGGGTCGGCGTCGGGGAACTTCTCGAAGGCGAAGCGCGGGATCTTGGTGACGACGTAGTCGATGGTCGGCTCGAAGCAGGCGGGGGTCTCCTGGGTGATGTCGTTGTCGAGCTCGTCGAGCGTGTAGCCGACGGCGAGCTTGGCGGCGATCTTGGCGATGGGGAAGCCGGTGGCCTTGGAGGCCAGCGCGGAGGAGCGGGTGACGCGCGGGTTCATCTCGATGACGATCATCCGGCCGGTGTCGGGGTGGACGGCGAACTGGATGTTGGAGCCGCCGGTCTCGACGCCGATCTCGCGGATCACCGCGATCGAGGCGTCGCGCATCATCTGGTATTCCTTGTCGGTCAGCGTCTGGGCCGGGGCGACGGTGATCGAGTCGCCGGTGTGCACGCCCATCGGGTCGAAGTTCTCGATGGAGCAGACGATGACGCAGTTGTCGGCGCTTGTCGCGCATCACCTCCATCTCGAACTCCTTCCAGCCGAGCAGCGACTCCTCGATCAGGATCTGGTGGACCGGCGAGGCGTCGAGGCCGGTCCGGCAGATGTGCTCGAACTCCTCGCGGTTGTAGGCGATGCCGCCGCCGGTGCCGCCGAGGGTGAAGGCGGGGCGGATGATCGCGGGCAGGCCGACGTGCTCGATCGCGGCGAGCGCCTCGTCGAGGGTGTTGGCGACGGTGGCCTTGGGGTTCTCGAGGCCGATGCGCTCCATCGCCTCGCTGAACAGCTTGCGGTCCTCGGCCTTCTCGATCGCGTCGCGCTTGGCGCCGATCAGCTCGACGTCGTATTTCGCGAGCACGCCCGTGTCGTCCAGGGCCAGGGCGGTGTTGAGGCCGGTCTGGCCGCCCAGGGTCGGCAGGAGCGCGTCGGGGCGCTCCTTCTCGATGATCTTGGCGACGATCTCGGGGGTGATCGGCTCGATGTAGGTGGCGTCGGCCATCTCCGGGTCGGTCATGATCGTGGCCGGGTTGGAGTTGACCAGGACGACCGGTAGCCCTCCTCGCGCAGCGCCTTGCAGGCCTGGGTGCCGGAGTAGTCGAACTCGCAGGCCTGGCCGATGACGATCGGGCCCGCGCCGATGATCAGGATCGAGCGGATGTCGGTGCGCTTGGGCATATGCGGCCTTGCGGTCTGGCCCGCCGCCGCGGCGGCGGCAGGGGAACGGATTCGCCACGGGTCGGCAAATTGGCGTGGTTATAGAGGCGTCCCGGGGCAGCGCAAGCCCTGGCGCCGGCGCGTTGGCCGACGCCGCCGCGGCGGGGCGGGGCGTCGGCGGCGGTTGCGGTTACTCGGCCGGCCGGGCCGGCTCGGGGAGCATCGGGAAGGCCTGGCGCAGCGCCCGCTCGGCGCGGATCGCCCGCATCTTGCCTTCCAGGACGTTCGCCGGGTTGAACGACGGCGGGAACGAGCGCGGCGGGAACTCCTTGAACGTCGCCGCGAACTGGAAGACCTCGTCCATCATGCCGTAGACGCTGCCGACGTGGTTGAGTCTGCCAGTCCCAGAAGGTGTTCGAGGTGATGTCGGCCCGCTCGTAGGGGTCCTGCATCAGGTTGAAGATCTTCTGCAGCCGCAGCGTCGTGAAGGGCTCGGCCCAGACGCCCATCGTGCCCTCCTTGCGCTGCTCGGAGAAGACGTACTTGTAGTCGCCCTGCCGCAGGCCGACGAGCAGGCCGTCGTCGTCGGTGTAGAAGAACGTGTCGCGGGCGCTCTTCGCGCCGTTGTCGTTCGCCGACGGTGCCGCTGACCGACGTCAGGAACGTCGACTGGTCGTAGCCGTCGAGATGGACCTTGTAGTCGATGCCGTTGGCGTGGTAGCCGGCCTTGAGCTTGTCGACGATGTCGGGCTCGCCCGCGATCGCGCACAGCGTCGGAATCCAGTCGTTGTGGCTCATCAACTCGTTGGTGACCGTGCCCGGGCTCGATGTGGCCCGGCCAGCGCACCAGGCACGGCACGCGGAAGGCGCCTTCCCAGTTGGTGTTCTTCTCCGAGCGGAACGGCGTCATCGCCCCGTCCGGCCAGGTGTTCATGTGCGGGCCGTTGTCGGTGGTGTAGACGACGATCGTGTTGTCGGCGATGCCCATCGTCGTCGAGCGCCTTGAGCAGCGTGCCGATGGTGTCGTCGTGCTCGATCATGCCGTCGATGTACTCGCTGTCGCCGTGCTGGTAGCGGCCGCGATGCTCGGGGCGGACGTGGGTGCGCAGGTGCATGCGCGTCGCATTGAACCAGCAGAAGAACGGCTTGCCCGCCGCGTGCTGCCGCTTCATGAAGTCGATCGCCGCCGCGGAGGTCTCGTCGTCGATCGTCTCCATCCGCTTCTTGGTCAGCGCGCCGGTGTCCTCGATCGTCTGCTTGCCGACCTTGCCGAAGCGCGGATCGACCGTCGGGTCGTCGACGTCGGTCGCCTTGCGACTTCAGCACGCCGCGCGGGCCGAACTTCGCCAGGTACGCCGGATCCTTCGGATAGTCGGGCAGCTCCGGCTCCTCCTCGGCGTTGAGGTGGTAGAGGTTGCCGAAGAACTCGTCGAAGCCGTTGACCGTCGGCAGCGACTCGTTGCGGTCGCCGACGTGGTTCTTGCCGAACTGGCCGGTCGCGTAGCCGAGGTTCTTGCATCAGTCCGCCGATCGAGGGATCGAGCTGGCTCATCCCCATCGGCGCGCCGGGGAAGCCGACCTTGGTCAGCCCGGTGCGGATGCCGTGCTGGCCGGTGAGGAACGCCGCGCGGCCGGCGGTGCAGCTCTGCTCGCCGTAGTAGTGGAGGAAGCGGATGCCCTCCTCGCCGATGCGGTCGATGTTCGGGCGTGGCGTAGCCCATGACGCCGTCGCTAGTAGGCGCTGACGTTGGCGATGCCGATGTCGTCGCCGAAGATCACCAGGATGTTCGGCTTGGCCTCCTGCGCGACCGCCGCCATTGGTGCGAACGCACCGGCGGCAAGCAGCATGACACGGAGCGTTCCGCGCATGGATAAGTCCCTCCCGTCGTCTATCAGCTTCCGGCTCGATCCCCCGACGGCGGTTATGTCGCACCCCGTGCGGGTGCGTCAATTCTTGTCCCGGAGGTCCCTCGGCTCGCCACGGCGAGGCCGGCCGGGGCGGGGCGGCAGGGGATACGGATTCGCCTCCGGCCGGCAAACTGGCGTGGGGCGATCAGACCCGGTCCTTGTAGCCCTTGAGCTTGAAGGCGAGCCAGATCAGGTCGATGCCGAAGATGATCGCGAAGGTGGCGATCATCCAGACCACCGGCGAGCGCGCCGGCGGCGGGCTGCAGGAACATCAGCACGCCGAAGAGGATCGCGAGGGCGCCGCTCAGGATCAGCAGCCACTCGCCCTCGATCTCCTTGCGGAGCTGGATGGCGCCGACGATCGCCATGACGCCGATGGCGATCGCCCAGATGGCGATGAAGATCAGCAGGATGCCGCCGGTCAGGCCGGGGCGAAGAAGGCGATGAGGCCGGCGAGGATGCCGAGGACGCCGGTGATCGCCAGCCACCAGCGCTGGCCGGTGGTGGCGCGCCCTTGCCCATGATCGCGGCGCCGAGCGAGAAGATGCCGTCGGCGAAGGCGTAGGCGCCCCAGAGCAGCACCAGCGACAGGGCGGTGATGCCGGGCCAGACAGAGCGACAGGATGCCGAAGAGCACGGCGGCGATGCCGCGCAGCAGCGTGAGCCACCAGTGTTCGGCCATCGAGCGGAGCAGCGGCCGGCCGGCGAGATGCGGCGAGGGCGTCGGTGCTGGTCATGGTGAGTTTCCTTTTGCGGCAAGGCGTTTCCGCCGCAGCCTACACCTTCGCGCGGCGCTCACGCCAGCCGCAGGCTGGCGGCGCCGAGCGACGATGAGCGCGGCGGCGGCGAGGCGGGCGGGGCCGATGCGCTCGCGCGAGGATCAGGCCGGCGATCGCCATGCCGAAGAGGATCGAGGTCTCGCGCAGCGCGGCGACGACGGCGACCGGGGCGTGGGTCATCGCCCAGAGCGCGAGGCCGTAGGAGCCGAGGTTGCCGAGGCCGCCGGCGAGGCCGAGGCGCCAGTTGCGGCGCGGCGTAGGCGAGGAGCGCGCGGCGGCGGGCGAGGAGCGCCCAGGCGACCAGCGGGATGGCGTTGAGCAGGAAGAGCCACATGGCGTAGGCGGCGGGCGCGCCGGAGAGGCGGACGCCGGCGCCGTCGATCAGCGTGTAGGCTGGCGATGACGCCGGCGTTGAGCGAGCGCGAGCAGCGTGCCGGTGCGCGAGGCGGGGCCGCGGAAGGCGAAGGTCATGCCGAAGACGCCGGCGGAGATCAGCGCGACGCCGGCCCAGGCGACGGGGCCGAGGTGCTCGCCGAGGAAGGCGGCGCCGAAGAGCGCGACCAGCGCCGGGGCGAGGCCGCGCATCAGCGGATAGGCGCGGCTCATGTCGGTGGCGCGGTAGGCGCCGGCGACGAGCGCGAAGTAGAGCGACCTGGACGACGGCCGAGGCGGCGAGGTAGGGCCAGCTCGCCGGCGCGGGCAGGGCAGGAACGGCAGGACGGCGAGGGCGACGAGGCCGGAGGCGGCGGCGACGAGCACGGTGGTGAGCAGCTTGTCGCGTGCCGCCCTTGACGATGGCGTTCCAGCTCGCGTGCAGCGCGGCGCCGAAGAGGACGACGAGAAAGACCGTGAGGGACATCGCGGCGCGCGCTGCCGGGCGGCTAGAGCCAGTCGAGGACGACCTTGCCGGAGTTGCCGGAGCGCATCAGCGGCGAAGCCTTCCTCGAAGGCGTCGGCCGGCAGGCGGTGGGTGATGAGCGGGGTGAGGTCGAGGCCGGACTGCGACCAGGGCGATCATCTTGTACCAGGTCTCGAACATCTCGCGGCCGTAGATGCCCTTGAGGGTCAGCATCTTGAAGATGACCTTGTTCCAGTCGACCGCGAAGGCGGTCGGGCGCGATGCCGAGGATGGCGATCTTGCCGCCGTTGTTCATCTTGTCGATCATGTCGCGGAAGGCCGGCGCGGCGCCCGACATCTCGAGGCCGACGTCGAAGCCTTCCTTCATGCCGATCTCGCGCATCACGTCGGCGAGATCCTGCGCGGCCGCGTTGACCACGTGGCTCGACGCCCATGCGGCGGGCGAGCTCGAGGCGGTCGGGTTGATGTCGGTGATGACGACCTTGCGGGCGCCGGCGCGTTGGCGACCAGCGCGCCCATGATGCCGATCGGGCCGGCGCCGGTGACCAGCACGTCCTCGCCGACGAGGTCGAAGGAGAGCGCGGTGTGCACGGCGTTGCCGAAGGGGTCGAAGATCGCGGCGATCTCGTCGGGGACGTCGTCGGGGATGGCGACGACGTTGGCCTCGGGGATGGCGAGGTATTCGGCGAAGGAGCCGGGGCGGTGGACGCCGACGCCGCTGGTGTTGCGGCAGAGGTGGCCGCGGCCGGCGCGGCAGTTGCGGCAGGCGCCGCAGACGATGTGGCCCTCGCCGGAGACGCGCTGGCCGCGGCGGAAGCGGGTGACGGCGGCGCCGGTGTCGGCGATGCGGCCGTAGAACTCGTGGCCGGTGACCATCGGCACCGGGACGGTGGCGGCGGCCCAGTGCGTCCCAGTTCCAGATGTGGACGTCGGTGCCGCAGATCGCGCTCTTCTCGACGCGGATCAGCACGTCGGTGGGGCCGGGCTCGGGGACGGGGACGCTGCTCCATCCAGAGGCCGGGCTCGGGGCGGGATTTCACCAGCGCGCGCATCTCGTTCATGGCGTCCCCCAGAGGTCGGTGGAGAGGTATTTCAGGCCGCTGTCGCCGACGACGAAGGCGACGGTGCCGCCGGCCTCCGGGCCGCGGAGCAGGCGGATCGCGGCGGCGAGGTTGGCGCCGGCGGAGTAGCCGGCGAAGATGCCTTCGTGGCGGGCGAGGAGGCGGGCGGCGTCGGCGGCCTCGGCGCCGGTGACGGTGAGGGTGCCGGCGAGCGGCGCGCCGCGGAGGTGCGCGAGGTCGGGCATCAGGTAGCCGCCGCCCTGGATCGGGTGGTCGGGGCGGCTGATGTCGCCGCGGGAGAGGGCGGCCGCGCCTTCGGGCTCGACGGCCCAGCAGCGGACGCCCAGGGGGGCGAGGAAGCGGGCGCAGCCGCCGAGGGTGCCGCCGGAGCCGACGAAGTCGCAGAAGGCGGTGACGGCGCCGGCGGACTGCTGCCAGATCTCGGGGGCGGTGCCGTCGGCGTGGGCGTCGGGGTTGCCGCGGCGGGCGAACTGGTCGGCGCGGAAGGCGGCGCGGGCGGCGGTCTGGCGCTGCGCCTCGGCCTCGACCAGGGCGAGGTCGGCGCCGGTGACCTCGCCGGGGCGGCCGCCGGGGGCTTGCGGCACGAGCACGACCTCGGCGCCGAGGGCGCGCATCATCCGGCGGCGCTCGATGGAGTTGCCGGCGCTCATCACCGCGACGAAGGGGTGGCCGAGGACGCCGCAGACGATGGCGAGGCCGGTGCCCATGTTGCCGGAGGTGAGCTCGACCACGGTCTGGCCGGGCGCGAGCTCGCCCGAGGCGCGGGCGTCCTCGACGATGCGGCGGGCGGCGCGGTCCTTCTTGGAGAAGCCGGGGAGGAGGTGGTCGAGCTTGGCAAGGAGGCGGCCGTCGAGGCCGAGCGAGCGCCGGAAGCCGGGCGAGCTCGACCAGCGGGCGTGCTCGCCGATCGCCTCGACGACGGAGGGGAGCAGCGGCTTCACGCGATGACGCCGAGCTCGCGGCCGGTGGCGGCGAAGGCGGCGATGGCGGCGGCGACGTCGTCGGGGGTGTGGGCGGCGGACATCTGGGTGCGGATGCGGGCCTGGCCGCGCGGGACGACCGGGAAGGAGAAGCCGACGACGTAGACGCCGCGGTCGAGCATCGCGGCGGCGAAGTCCTGGGCGAGGGCGGCGTCGCCGAGGATCACCGGGATGATCGGGTGGCCGTCGCCGGCGAGGGTGAAGCCGAGCCCGGTCATCTCGGCGCGGAAGGTGGCGGCGTTGGCGGCGAGGCGGGCGCGGAGGGCATCGCCGTCGTCGATCAGGTCGAGGACGCGGAGCGAGGTGGCGGCGATGACCGGGGCCAGCGTGTTGGAGAAGAGGTAGGGGCGGGAGCGCTGGCGGAGGAGCTCGACGACTTCGCGGCGGGCGGCGGTGTAGCCGCCGGAGGCGCCGCCGAGCGCCTTGCCGAGGGTGCCGGTCAGGATGTCGATGCGGCCCTCGACGCCGCAGTGCTCGGGGGTGCCGCGGCCGTGGGCGCCGACGAAGCCTATGGCGTGGCTGTCGTCGACCATGACCAGGGCGTCGTGCTTCTCGGCGAGGTCGCAGATGCCGGCGAGGTCGGCGATGATGCCGTCCATCGAGAAGACGCCGTCGGTGGCGATCAGGCGGGTGCGGGCGTCGGCGGCTTCGATCAGGCAGCGCTCGAGCTCGGCCATGTCGTTGTTGGCGTAGCGGTAGCGGCGGGCCTTGCAGAGGCGGACGCCGTCGATGATCGAGGCGTGGTTGAGGGCGTCGGAGATGATCGCGTCCTCGGGGCCGAGCAGGGTCTCGAAGAGGCCGCCGTTGGCGTCGAAGCAGGAGCCGTAGAGGATGGCGTCCTCGATGCCGAGGAAGCCGGCGAGGCGGGACTCGAGCGCCTTGTGCTCCTCCTGGGTGCCGCAGATGAAGCGGACCGAGGCCATGCCGTAGCCGTAGCGGTCGAGCGCGTCCTTGGCGGCGGCGATAAGCGCCGGGTGGTCGGCGAGGCCGAGGTAGTTGTTGGCGCAGAAGTTCAGCACGCTGCCGCCGGGCTCGGCGTCGATGCGGCCGGACTGCGGCGAGGTGATGACGCGCTCGGCCTTCCAGAGGCCGTCGGCGCGGATCTGGTCGAGCTCAGAGGCGAGGCGGGTGGTGAAGCTGTCGGACATGGCGGGCCCCCTTGCTGTCGCGCGCATCTTGCTCGGAGCCGGGGGAAATGGAAATACGGGCGGCATGGCGACGATGCGGGAGACGAGGGACGTGGCGGGACGGCGCTGGCTGGCGGCGGAGTTCGCCGGGCTCTATGTCGCGCTGCCGCTGGCGATGGCGTTCCTGATGCCGCCGGGCTGGCTGTGGCCGGTGTTCCTCGGGGCTGATGGCGGTGGCGCTGGCGCTGCTCGCAGTGACGCCAGGGTTTGCCTGGCGCGAGCTCGGCGCAGGCTGGGGGCGGCTCGATGTCCGGGCGGTCGCGGCTCTCGCGGTGGCGACGGCGGCGGTGGCGGCGCTGCTGGTTTGGCTGCTGGTGCCCGGGCAGGCGCTGGCCCTGCCGCGGCGGTCTCCGGGGCTGTGGCTGCTGATCATGGCGCTTTATCCGCTGCTCTCGGCGCTGCCGCAGGAGCTCTTGTTCCGGGTGTTGTTTTTCCGGCGTTATGGGGCGCTGTTCGAAAGCCGCCCGACCGCGGTGGCAATGAACGCCGCGGCGTTCGCGCTGGCGCATCTGATGTTCTGGAACTGGGTGGCGCTGGCGCTGACCTTCGCCGGCGGGCTGATCTTCGCCCGGGCCTATCTCGGCCGCGGCGGGTTCGCGCTGGCGGTGGTGCTGCACGCGGTGGCGGGAATGATCCTCTTCACCAGCGGGCTCGGGGTCTTCTTCTATCACGGGGCGGTCGGGCGCTGAGGCCCGACCGCGGCGGTGGTCAGCCGGTGGCGAGGCGCAGCCGCGGACGCCCCTGCGCGCGGGGCTCGACCGGCTCGGCGTCGATCTCCTCGGTGACGACCTTGAAGCCGGAGAGCAGCGACGCGCCGAAGCTGGTCGAGAGCGCGACGTCGGTGGCGTCGCGGCCGATCGCCATCAGGATGCGGCCGATGCGCGGCTTGTTGTGGCGGGCGTCGAAGGTGTGCCAGTGGCCGCCGAGGAAGACCTGGAACCAGGCGCTGAAGTCCATCGGATCGGGCACCGGCGGCACGCCGATGTCGCCGAGATAGCCGGTGCAGTAGCGCGCCGGGATGTTCATGCAGCGGCAGAGCGTGATCGCGAGATGCGCGAAGTCGCGGCAGACGCCGGTGCGGTCCTGAAAGCCGTTGTAGGCGGTGCGCGTCGGGTCGGCGTTCTGGTAGTTGAAGGCGATGTGGTCGTGGACGAAGTCGACGATCGCCTGCACCCGCGGCCAGCCCGGCTCGGTGCCGCCGAACTGCGACCAGGCGAAGTCGCCGAGCCGGTCGGTGTCGCAGTAGCGGCTGCCGAGGAGGTAGACGAGCACATCGTCGGGCAGCTCGCGGATGTCGTGCTGGCGCGCGTCGGGGGCGACGGCGTCGGGCCGGCCGTGGTCGTAGATCTCGAACCCGGTCGAGATCGTGGTCCGGCCGGCCGGCGCGACGATGCGGGTGCAGACGTTGCCGAAGCCGTCGACATAGTCGCGCGCCTCCACCGCCGGGCTGAAGCTCAGCACCTGATCGGTGAGAAGATCGACGCGGCGGGACGGATGAATGTTCAGCGCCAAGCAGCATCGCTGTCGGCTGCGTGCAGTCGTAAGTGAGTTCGTATCCGGCACGAATCCGCATGTTGCGTCGGTCCTTTCTGGGTGAGCCACCGCGACGGGAGTTTCGAGCCAACTCATCGCCGCGGCGATGGTTCCCCGCAAGTAACCGGCATTGGCGCCTGCGACAGCGCGGGCTAGCCGGCTTCGGTGGTGACGTTGACCTGCACGGTCATCGCCTCGAAATCCTCGGGCTTGCCGCGGTAGCTGCCGGCGAGCGGCACCGCCTGGCTCGGGTCGCGGACGACGGCGACGCGGATCAGATCCCGGCTGCCGACGATGCCGTTGGTCGGGTCGAACTCGACCCAGCCGGCGCCCGGCAGATAGACCTGGCACCAGGCGTGGGTGGAGCCGCCGCCGCGGGTCTCGGTGCCGTCGCGGCCGGGGACATAGACGTAGCCGGTGACGAAGCGGGCGGCGAAGCCGAGGCTGCGCACCGCTTCCATCATCAGGAGCGCGAAGTCGCGGCAGGTGCCGCGGCGGAGCTGGAGCGTGAGCCGCGGCGGCTGGGTGCCGCGCTCGGACCGGCGGTTGTAGACGAAGCTCTCGTGGATCGCGAAGCAGAGCGTCATCAGGAGGCGCCCGGTCGCGGTGCGGCGGCCGGGCTTGACGAAGCGGCGCGCCCAGGCCTCGACCTCGGGGTCGGGGTAGTGCGGCCGCATCGTCGAGGCGAGGTCTGCCGCCTCGTCGGGATGGTAGGCGAACGGATAGGTGAGGGCGGCGGCGTCGATGCGCAGATCCGGCTCGGCCTGCGGGGTATGCTCGAGCCGGATCAGGGTATCGAAGCGGAGCTCGCGCGCCTTGCCGGGGATCGCCACCTGCGCGACGCAGTTGCCGAAGACGTCGAGCATCCAGCGCACGCTGGAGGGGGCGGGGTCGACCTCGAGCCGGGCGCTCCGCAGGTGCTGATCGTAGCTGTCGCGCGGGCGGAACATCAGGGTGTGCGCCCCGAACCCCACGGCGCGGCGGTAGCGGTAGGTGGTGACGTGCCGGACGCGGAAGATCGTCACCGGCTGCGGCCGGCCCCGGGGAGGGCGCTGGGCGCCTTCCGGGCCGGGAGCGGTCAGGAGGTGGCGCTGCGGAGGGCCGCGGCTTCGGCCAGCGGCGCGTCGTGCAGCGAGGCGTAGTCGGGGAAGGCGAGTTCGGCCTCGGCGAGCCGGGCCATCTCGGCGGGAAGATAGGCGCGGGTCAGCGGCACCCGGGTCTGCTCGCGGACGAGCTGCAGATGGACGACGTGCATCGCGTCGAAGCGGAAGGCGGATTCGGCACCGGCGAGGTAGAATTCCCACATCCGGATGAAGCGCTCGTCGTAGAGCGCCAGCACCTCGTCGCGGTGGGCGAGGAAGCGGCGGCGCCATTCCCGCGTGGTCTCGGCGTAGTGCAGCGACAGGATCTCGGTGTCGCGGATCAAGAGGCCGGACTTCTCCACCGCCGGGATCACCTCGGAGAGCGATGGAATGTAGCCGCCGGGGAAGATGTATTTCTCCATGAAGGGCTGGTTGTAGGGCGCCGCCGTCGCCTGCGCCATCGAGTGCAGCAGCATCACGCCGTCCGGGTCGAGCAGCCGCTGCGCGGTGCGGAAGTAGGTCGGGTACTGCCGAAGGCCGACGTGCTCGAACATGCCGACCGAGACGATGTTGTCGAAGCGCTCGTCCACCTCGCGGTAGTCCTGCAGCCGGAAGCGGACGCGGTCGGCGAGGCCGGCGGCTTCGGCGCGCTCGGTGGCGACGCGGTGCTGCTCCTGGCTGAGGGTGATGCCGGTGACGTCGGCGCCGCAGACCCGTGCGAGATAGAGCGCCATGCCGCCCCAGCCGCAGCCGATGTCGAGGACGCGGGCGCCGGGGCGGATCAGGAGCTTCGCGGCGATCAGCCGCTTCTTGGCGAGCTGCGCCTGGTCGAGCGTCATGTCGGGGCGCTCGAAATAGGCGCAGGAATATTGCATGTCGCGATCGAGGAAGAGCCGGTAGAGCCGCTCGTCGAGGTCGTAGTGGTGCGCGACGTTGGCGCGCGCCGCCTTGACGCCGATGGCCCGGAGGATCGGCGCGGAGGTGATGCTGCGGCGCAGGTGCTGCACCCAGGCGCCCGGGGTCGAGAGCTCCGGGTTGGTGTTGGACTTGGCCAGCGCGATCAGATCGTAGACGTCGCCTTCGTCGAAGAGGAGGCGGCCGGCCATATACATCTCGGGAGCCGCGAGCTCGGGGTCGAGCAGCACCGCCCGGAGCGCGCCGGCATCGGTAAAGCGCAGCGCGAGCGGTGACCCGCTGCCGTCGCCGTAGGCCTCCTCGCGTCCGGATGGGTATTTGATGCGGAAATTCCCGGAGGAAATCTCCTTGTGGAAGATGGTGTGGAAGGCGGCTTCGAGCATTGGTTCGAGCATTGGCATTCTGGCAGTCAATTGAACGATGATAAGCGAAGCTAGCGCCAGATGCTGGACTTGCCAAGTTTTTGTAAAGGTTTGTTTGTCTCGCGCATGCGCTTTCAACTCAGGGTTTTGTACGCGGCAGCCGAGGCGGTCAGGCGGCCGGGCGCGGGCGGCGAGGGTTGGCGCTTCGGGTCACCGGGGGGGGTGGCCGGGCGCGGGCCTTGACGGCGGCGCCGGGACGCGCGACAGGCCGGCACCGGCGGGGTAGGGCGCGCGAGGTCATGGAGCCCTTCATCGAGGTCGATCGCGGGCCGGATGGCCGGCCGGCGCGGTTCGCGCGGCCGAAAGGTCTGGTCGTGGCCCGCGCGCCGGGCAAGGGGCGGGCGGGATCGAGACCCGGCCGATGAAGGACACAGCACCGCGCGAACTCGGAGCCGGATCGCGACGGGCTTGGGCTCGACGCGAAGAACCGGCGGAAAACCTGATGATCGTGGATCTTCTGCGCAGCGACCTGTCGCGGATCGCCGAGGTCGGCTCGGTGCGGGTGCCGGAGCTTTTCGCGGTGGAGAGCTATGCGACGGTGCACCAGATGGTCAGCCGGATCACCGGCAGGGTGCTGCCGGGGACGCCGCTGTCGGCGATTCTCGCGGCGCTCTTTCCTTGCGGCTCGGTGACCGGGGCGCCGAAGATCCGGGCGATGCAGATCCTGCGCGGGCTGGAGCCCTGGCCGCGCGACGCCTATTGCGGGGCGATCGGCTGGGCGGCGCCGGACGGGCGGGCTGCGTTCAACGTGGCGATCCGCACGGTGACGCTGCTGCCCGGCGGGGAGGCGGTGCTGAACGTCGGCGGCGGCATCGTCGCGGAATCGACCGCGGATGCGGAATACGAGGAGGCCCTGTGGAAAGCCCGCTTCGCCGCGCCGCTCCCGACGATCTGAGGCTGATCGAGACCTTCCGCTGGGAGCCGGCGGCGGGGTTCGTCCGGCTCGCGGCGCATCTGGCGCGGATAGCGCGGGGGGCGGCGCTGCTGGGGGTGCGGTTCGACCGCGGGGCGGTCGACCGGCTGTTGGCGGGGGTAGGCGGCAGCGAGGCGCTGCGGGTGCGGTTGACGCTGGGGCTGGATGGGGCCGCAGCGGTGACGGCGGCGCCGCTCGGCGCGGGCAAGGCGGAATGGGTGGTCGTCGTCGCCGAGGAGCGGCTGCGCGCCGATGACCCGTGGCTGGGGGTGAAGACCAGCGTGCGGGCGGTCTATGACCGGGTGCGCGCCGGTCTGCCGGAAGGGGTGGACGAGGCGGTGCTGCTGAACCAGCGCGGCGAGGTCTGCGACGGGACGACCACCACGGTCTTTGTCGACCGGGGGGAGGGGCTGGTGACGCCGCCGCTGGCCTGCGGGCTGCTGCCGGGGGTGCTGCGGGCCGAGCTGCTGGCGCGGGGGGCGTGCCTGGAAGGGGTGCTCCATGCGGAGGATCTGGGGGCGGGGCGGATCTGGGTCGGCAACTCGCTGCGCGGGCTGATCCCGGCGCGGCTGGGGTGAGCCGGGGCCTCGGGCTTGACAGCGGCGGGGTGGCGGGGTGTATCCGCGCGTGATCTCGCCTCAAGGACATAGCCCGATGCACGCCTATCGCAGCCACACCTGCGCCGAGCTGACCCTCGCCGATGTCGGCCGGACCGTGCGGCTGTCCGGCTGGGTGCACCGGGTGCGCGACCATGGCGGGGTGCTGTTCATCGATCTGCGCGACCATTACGGCATCACCCAGGTGCTGGCGGACAGCGAGAGCCCGGCCTTTGCGGCGCTGGAGAAGGTGCGGGCGGAATGGGTGATCCGGATCGACGGGGTGGTGAAGGCGCGGGATGCGAGCCTGGTGAACCCGAAGCTGCCGACCGGGGCGATCGAGGTCTATGTCCGGGAGATGGAGGTGCTGGGCGCGGCCGAGGAGCTGCCGATGCCGGTGTTCGGCGAGGCGGAATATCCCGAGGAAACAAGGCTAAAGTACCGTTTCCTCGACCTGCGGCGCGAGGGGCTGCATGCCAACATCATGCTGCGGGCCAAGGTCGATCGCCCACCTGCGCGACGCGATGCGGGCTGAGGGGTTTACCGAGTTCCAGACGCCGATCCTGACCGCGTCGTCGCCCGAGGGAGCGCGGGATTTTCTGGTGCCGTCGCGGCTGCATCCGGGCAAGTTCTATGCGCTGCCGCAGGCGCCGCAGCAGTTCAAGCAGCTGATCATGGTGGCGGGGTTCGACCGGTATTTCCAGATCGCGCCCTGCTTCCGCGACGAGGATCCGCGGGCGGATCGCTCGCCGGGGGAGTTCTACCAGCTCGACATGGAGATGAGCTTCGCGACGCAAGATGATGTGTTTGCGGTGATAGAGCCGGTGATGCGTGGGGTCTTCGAGGCGTTCGGCGGCGGGCGGCCGGTGACGCCGGAGTTCCCGCGCATCGCCTATCGCGACGCGATGCTGTGGTATGGGTCGGACAAGCCGGACTTGCGTAACCCATTGAAAATGCAGGTGGTTTCCGAGCATTTCCGCGGGTCGGGCTTCAAGGTCTTCGCCGGCCTCCTGGAGCAGGCGGGGACAGAGGTGCGCGCGGTCCCGGCGCCGGGGGGCGGCAGCCGGGCGTTCTGTGACCGGATGAACGCCTACGCGCAGGGCGAGGGGCTGCCGGGGATGGGGTATATCTTCTGGCGACGGCAGCCTCTGCCTGATGAGGCAAAAAACAATCCATCGCATCCCCTCTTCCAACTTGCCGAGCAGCAAGTCCTCGATGAGATTACGAGAAAGCAGCTCGCTGCTGGCGGTGGGGTCGGTTACCACCGGTATGCTGTGACGGGCACCCTAACAGCCGAAAGCAACGAGTATTTCGAAGGGGCCGGGCCGATCGCCAAGGCGCTGGGGCCGGAGCGGACGGAGGCTATCCGGCTCCAGTTAGGATTGGGTGAAGGCGACGCGGCCTTCTTCCTGGCGGGGCAGGCGGCGAAGTTCGAGGCGGTGGCGGGCAAGGCGCGCAACGTCATCGGCAAGGAGCTGAACCTGACCGTCGAGGACCGGTTCGACTTCTGCTGGATCGTCGATTTCCCGATGTACGAGCGGGATCCGGAGTTCGAACAAGCTCGATTTCTCGCACAATCCCTTCTCGATGCCGCAGGGCGGGCTGGCGGCGCTGGAGACGATGCCGGCGCTGGATGTGCTGGGATATCAGTACGATATCGTCTGCAATGGCGTCGAGCTGTCGAGCGGGGCGGTGCGGAACCACACGCCGGAGATCATGTACAAGGCCTTCGAGATCGTCGGCTACGACCGGGCGCATGTCGATGCGCATTTCGGCGGCATGCTGAGCGCGTTCCGCTGCGGCGCGCCGCCGCACGCCGGCATCGCGCCCGGGATCGACCGGATCGTGATGCTGCTGGCGGGAGCGGAGAATATCCGCGAGGTGATCATGTTCCCGATGAACCAGCGGGCCGAGGACCTGATGATGGGGGCGCCGTCGGAGGCAACGGGGGAGCAGCTCAGGGATCTGGGAATTCGGTTGATTCCCAAGGGTTAATGGCGGGTTGGTCGTTTTGCGGGGCAGGTACAACCCATGCACATCGCATGCACGTTGCATGCACCGGCGCGGGCGTGGTGGTTTGGGCGGGGTTAAAGGTTAACGGCGCGTCCCGGAGCCTGGAGGTGGCGGTTGCTGGAGGAGTTGCGCGGGCAGGGATTCGACGTGCTCGCGCGCAACCATGCCGAGGCGATCCTCGCGGTGGATTTCCCCGGGGAGATCGCCGAGCTGATCCGGGCGCTCGCGGGGTTCGCGATCCCGGTGGCGGAGCTGATCGGCAGCGGCGGCGGCGAGGCGCGCTCGACACAGCGGCTGCGGCGGGGGCTGGCGGAGCAGGGGTGGCAAAAGCATCGCTTCGAGGTGGCGCTGACCGTCGACGGGCGGGTCAAGGAGGCGGTGACCCACGAGATCGACCATGTGCGGCGCGGGGCGAAGGGCACGCTGGCGCTGGAGATCGAGTGGAACAACAAGGATCCGTTCTTCGACCGGGATCTGGAGAATTTTCAGCGGCTGCATGCGCAGGCGGTGATCAGCCTCGGGATCATCGTCACCCGAGGTGCGGCGCTGCAGGCGGCGATGGCGGCGACGGTCGCGGGGTATCTCAGGGCGAACGGCATCGATGCGGCGGAGCGGCTGCTGCCCTTGGGCATGAAGCGGCGGACCGACCGGCAGGTGCAGGCGGTGGAGCGGCTGGCGGCGGGCGGGGTGGAGTTCGCCGAGGCCTTCGCGCGGACCTTCGTCGCCGACAAGTTCGGGCCGGCGACGACGCACTGGAGGAAGCTCGCCGACCGGGTCAGCCGCGGGGTCGGCAATCCCTGTCCGCTGCTCTTGATCGGGCTGCCGGCGGCGGCGGTGACCGATGCGCCGCCGGCTGTGGCGGCGGAGCCGGATTTGCTCGGCTGATATCAGACGCCGAAGCGGTATGTGTCCAGCTCTCGGCTGCGCCACGCCGTCATCGCCAATATGGAGCAGGAACCCTTCCACCGGTCAGAAGCGCTTAACCCAGCGGCGGTGCAGCCAGTAGTATTGGCCAGGGCGGGCGCGGACCCGGGCGCTGAGGCTGTCGGCGGCGGCCTGGGTCATCGCCTCGGCGCTGCCCGGGGCGATCGGCGCCTCGAAGTCGATGGCGATCTCGACGCCGTCGGCTCCGCGGGTGCCGTAGGCGGGGATCATCGGCACGCCGAAGCGCGCCGCCAGCGCGCCGATGGCGGTGCCGGTCGGCGCCGGGTGGCCGAGAAACTCGATCGGGGCGCCGTCGAGCACATACTGGTCGAGCAGGATCGCCACCACGCCGCCGGCGCGCAGGTGGCGGATCAGCTCGCGCATCCCCGCCCCGCCGCGCGGCAGCATCGGCGCGCCGTGCTCGGTCATATTCTCGATGTAGTCGCGCTCGAGCCAGGGATTGTTGAGCGGCCGGTAGAGCGCGCCGACCTCGATGCCGCGCGCCTTCAGCGCGCCGCGCACCGCCTCCCACTGGCCGAAGTGGCCGCCGACGAGCAGCGCCCCCTTGCCTTGGGCGAGCGTCGCTTGCAGCGCCGCCCAGCCGGGGCCTTGCGGCGGGCCCCAAGGGGCGCGGCGCTGGAAGGCGCGGGCGGAGAAGGTTTCGATGAAGCTGCGGCCGAAATTGTCGGCGACCTCGCGGCGGATGCGGGCGCGCTCGTCGGCGGACAGCTCGGGGAAGATCAGCCGCAAATTGCCGTCGATGCGGCGGCGGAGGTCGGGGATGAGTGCGATGCCCGCCCGGAGCAGCGCGGAGCCGAAGGCGAGCCGGGCGCGCCAGGGCAGGGCGCGGGCGACGGCGAGCATCGCGCCCTGCGGCAGGAAGGCGAGAAAATCGAGGAGCGGGCGGCGGCGGCGGGCCATCGGCTCAGATCCGGGCGACGAGGCGGCGGAAGCGCAGCCCGAGCAGGATGACGGCGGTGAGGCAGCCGGCGGCGGTGGCGAGAAAGAGCCCGGACTCGGCCAGGGGCGTGGCGAAGGCGAGCGTGAGCCCCAGCGGCACCATCACGCACCAGAAGGCGAGAAAGAAGCAGCGGGTGGTGCCCCAGCTGTCGCCGAGGGCGCGGTTCGACTGGCCGAGCACCACCTGGCCGGCGTCGAACACCATCGAGACCGCGAGGATGGCGAGGATCGGCGCGGCGCGGGCGATCAGCGCCGGGTCGGAGCTGTAAAAGCCCACCACCCGCGGCGCCGCGGCGAGAAGCCCCAGCCCGAGGAGGCCGACGAGGCCCATCGCGGCGACGAGGCCGGCGACGCCGGCCGAGTGCGCCTCGATCCGGTCGCCGGCGCCGGCGGCCTGGCCGATGCGCACCGCGCTGGCGACCGAGAGGCCGAGGGCGATCATGAAGACCGTGGTCTCGACGTTGTGCAGGATGGTGTAGGCGGCGAGCGCCTCGGCGCCGAGGAGGCCCGCGGCCTGGGCCATGGTGGCGAAGGCCACGGTCTCGAAGAAGTAGGCGGCGCCGCCGGCGATGCCGATCTGGCGCATCTCGCGCCCCGCACCCCAGCCGCCGGGGCCCCAGAGCCGCGGGCGGGTGCCGCGGAAGCCGGCGAACTCGGGCAGGCGCAGCATCCAGACCAGGAGGCAGGCGATCATCAGCGCGCGGGCCAGCGTCGAGGCCAGCGCCGCGCCCGGCGCGCCGAGCTCGGGAAAGCCGATGCGGCCGCCGATCAGGAGCCAGCTCAGGCCGAAGTTGACCAGATTGGCGCCGGCCATCGCCACCAGGCCCGGCCGGGCGCGGCCGGTGCCCTCGAGATAGAAGGTCGCGGCGGTGAAGACGATCTGGAAGAGTACCCCCGGCGCCGACATCCAGGCGACGGCGGTGCCGCCGGCGACCAGCTCCGGGGCCTGGCCGATCGCCCGGAGCACCGGGCCGGCGAAGAGCACCAAGAGGCTCGCGACGAGGCCGACCAGCGTCGCCCAGTGCAGGCCGCGCAGCGCCGTGGCGGAAAGGTCGGGGCCGCCGGCACCATGCTCGCGCGCGGCGATGGCGACGATGCCGACGGTGCAGCCGATGCCGGCGATCATCAGCGGCATGACCACGGCGAAGCCGAGCGACAGGGCGCCGAGCGCCTCGGTGTCGTAGCGGCCGACCATCACCACGCCGACCATCGCCATCACCACCAGCCCGGCGCGGCTCAGCACCACCGGCCAGGCCAAGGGCAGCAGCGCGCGCCAGTGGCGCACGAGGCGGCGGCCCGGCGGCTCGGCGAGATGCCCGATGGTGGTCATGGCCCGCGATTCCTCCCGACCGCCGCGGGTCGTCGGCGGTCAGGCTGCCGCGCGGTGGCGGCGGCTCAGTGCCTGACCGGGTTGATCATCATGACCATCTGCCGGCCCTCGAGCCGCGGCATGGCCTCGATCTTGCCGAGCTCGGTCACGTCGTCGGCGACCCGTTCCAGCAGCTTGCGGCCCAGCTCGGCATGGGCCATCTCGCGGCCGCGGAAGCGCAGGGTGATCTTGACCTTGTCGCCGCCCTCGAGAAACTTCACCACCGAGCGCATCTTGACCTCGTAGTCGTGGGTGTCGGTGTTCGGGCGGAACTTGATCTCCTTGATCTCGATGATCTTCTGCTTCTTGCGCGCCTCGGATTCCTTTTTCTGGGTCTCGTATTTGTACTTGCCGAAATCCATGATCTTGGCGACGGGCGGCTCGGCGTTCGGCGAGATCTCGACGAGATCGAGCCCGGCCTCCTCGGCGAGCAGCATCGCCCGGTCCGGGGTGATGACGCCGATATTCTCGCCGTTGGCCCCGATGAGGCGGATCTCCGCGGAGCGGATTCGTTCGTTGACACGGGGTCCGGTGTCGCGCGTCGGCGGCGCGTTGTGTGGTCTGCGGGCTATGGCCTTGGCATCCTTTTGATCGTTGCTCGGATAAAAAACCGGAGCATGGCCCCGGTCTGCTTTCAACAATAGTGCAGATCGTGCCATAAGTGAAGATGCGGTCCTCGGGCCGGCGGGGTCGAAATCCCGGCCGTTTCCTGCCGGATCGCATCATCTGGGCGCTTCGGGCCTTGCATCGCCCGGTGGTGTCCAGCATGTGATGGCGGACCCGGGCGGCGTCCCGGGCCATTGGGAGCAGCCGTGGAGGGCAGCATGTCGCAGCGGACTTGGTACTGGATCGCCGCAGTCATTGTGGTGATTCTCGCAATCTATTTCTTCATGGGATCGAAGACCCCCGAGGCGACCGCTCCGGCGACGCCGCCGGCCGCGACCGAGCCCGCGGCGCCAGCGCCGGCTGAGCCCGCGAAGCCGGCGCCGTAAGGGTGGACTGAGCTTCGGAAGGCTGCGGCTTTCCCGACGGTTGAGCGGCCGCCCCGACCGGGCGGCCGCTCGGCCGTTCAGCCCAGGCTGGCCGCGAAGCGGTGGATCCGGGCGCAGGCCTCGGCCAGCAGCGGGTCGGCGGCGGCGTAGCTGACGCGGAAGTTGGGGCTGAAGCCGAAGGCGGCGCCGAAGACCACCGCGACGCCTTCGGCGGCGAGCAGCGCCGCGGCAAAATCGGCGTCGCTGGCGATGGTGCGCCCGTCCGGCGTGCGCCGGCCGATCAGGCCGGCGATCGAGGGATAGACGTAGAAGGCGCCGTCCGGCGTCGGGCAGGCGATGCCGGGGCAGGCGTTGAGGCGGCCGACCACCAGGTCGCGGCGGCGGAGGAAGGCGGCGGCGGCCTCGGGGATATAGTCCTGCGGGCCGGTCAGCGCCTCGACCGCCGCCCATTGGCTGACCGAGCAGGCGTTGGAGGTGGACTGGCTCTGGATCGCGGTCATCGCCTTGATGAGCGGGATCGGGCCGGCGCAGTAGCCGATGCGCCAGCCGGTCATCGCGTAGGCCTTGGAGACGCCGTTGACGGTGAGCGTGCGCGCGTAGAGCCGCGGCTCGATCTCCGCCGGGGTGGCGAAGGCGAACGGCGGGAAGGCGATATGCTCGTACATGTCGTCGGTCATCACCCAGAGCTCAGGGTGGGCGAGCAGGACGTCGGTGAGGCGTTTCAGCTCGGCGCGGGTGTAGCCGGCGCCGGAGGGGTTCGACGGCGAGTTGAAGATGAACCACTTGCTGCGGGGGGTGATCGCCGCGGCGAGATCCTCCGGCGTGATCTTGAAGTTGTTGGCGAGCCGACCGGCGACGATGACCGGGGTGCCGCCGGCGAGCGCCACCATGTCGGGGTAGCTGACCCAGTAGGGGGCGGGGATGATCACCTCGTCGCCGGGGTTCACCGTGGCGAGGAGCGCGTTGAACAGCACCTGCTTGCCGCCGGTGGAGACCATCACCTGCTCGGGGGCGTAGTCGAGGCGGTTCTCGCGGGCGAACTTGGCGACGACGGCGCGGCGGAGCTCGGGGATGCCCTCGGGCGCGGTGTAGCGGGTCTCGCCGCGGTCGATCGCGGCCTTGGCGGCGGCGCGGATGTTGGCGGGGGTGTCGAAGTCGGGCTCGCCGGCGCTGAGGCTGATGATGTCGCGGCCGGCGGCCTTCAGCTCGCGGGCGCGCGCGGTGATGGCGATGGTGGGCGAGGGCTTGATGCGCGCGAGCGCGTCGGAGAGGAAGGCCATTGTCTGGGGCACCGGTTTGCAAGGCGGACGGCGGGTGTCATAGGCTGCGGTCCGATAGGGGGCAAGCCCGGCCCCCGGGGAGGAGTTCCGATGCCGCTTCCGTTCCATCTGGCGTTTCCGGTCAGTGATCTCGACGCCACCCGCGCCTTTTACGGCGAGCGGCTCGGCTGCGTGATGGGGCGCTCGGCGCCGACCTGGCAGGATTTCGACTTCTTCGGCCACCAGCTCAGCGCGCACCTCGCGGCGGCCGGGGACGGCGGCAGCGGCGAGGTGGACGGCCTGGCGGTGCCGATCCCGCATTTCGGCGTGGTGCTCGGCATCGATGAATGGTCGGCGCTGGCCGAGCGGCTGCGCGGCTCCGGCACCGGCTTCCTGGTCGAGCCGCAGATCCGCTTTGTCGGCGCGCCGGGGGAGCAGGGCACGTTCTTTTTGCGCGACCCGGCCGGCAACACGCTGGAATTCAAGGGCTTCCGCGACATGGCGGCGGTCTTCGCCACCGAAGCCGGCGCGTGACGGGCCGCGATGCCGACCGGCTGCGGCGGCTCGGGATCCGCAGCTGGCGGCGCGGCACGCGGGAGATGGACCTGATCCTCGGCCGCTTCGCCGATGCGGCGCTGGCGGGGCTGGATGCGGCGAGCCTCGAAGCGTTCGAGGCGCTATTGTCGGAGAACGATCACGATCTTTATGCATGGATCGCCGGGTCGGGCAGTACGCCGGCGCGGTTCCAAGAAATTGTCGAGCGGATACGGGCGCATCACTGCATTGGGTAACGGGCTGCCCGCCGCCTTAACGAGTTGTATAAGGTTTTGCCCGAGGGTCGCCGCAGAGAGCCAGGCTGCGGAGTGAGACCATGAGTGTGCACGCAAAGGTTGCGGTTGTCCCGGAGCCCTCCGCGCAGGAGGATTTCCTCGGCGCCTATCTCGAGACGCTCTCGATGGTGGAGCGGCTGCACCGGCTGCTGCTCGACGTGGTCAAGGACGAGTTCGAGCGGCTCGGGATCATCGACATCAACTCGGTGCAGGCGCTGCTCCTCTTCAACATCGGCGACAACGAGGTCACGGCGGGCGAGCTGAAGACCCGCGGCTACTACCAGGGCTCGAACGTCTCCTACAACCTCAAGAAGCTGGTCGAATGCGGCTACATGCATCACCAGAAGTGCGACGTGGACCGCCGCGCGGTGCGGGTGCGGCTGACCGAGAAGGGGCGCAACATCCGCACCATCATCGCCCAGCTCTTCCAGCGGCACGCCACCGGGATCCTCAGCCGCGAGGTGCTCGGCAGCATGCGGCTCGAGGACATCAACGCCAGCCTGAGGCGGATGGAGCGCTACTGGAGCGATCAGATCCGCTACATCTACTGACGCGGTGACGAAGGGGCCGGGACAATGCGGGTTTTTACCGCCGGCGGCGGTGATCGGAGCAAGCTTTGCTCCCGAAGCGATTAGAAACATGATACGATCTCGCAAAAGGCCGGAATCCGCCGGGCTCGAATTCGGCGGCGGGCTGAGGCGGGACGAGCTGCGAGTAAAGGGGTTCTCCGGGCAGGCTCATGGGCAATATGGTTCACAACCTTGGGGCGGTGCTCTATGGCCCCTACGAGTATGCCCTCGGCGACGAGCTGCGGGGCGAACGGGCGACGCTCGGCAAGACGCTGCTCGACATCCAGCGCGACCTCCGGATCAAGGCCGCCTATATCGCGGCGATCGAGGACGCCAAGCCCGAGGTCTTCCCCAACCCCAGCTTCATCTCCGGCTACGTGCGCTCCTACGCGCGCTATCTCGCGATGGATCCGGACGAGGTGTTCCACCGCTTCTGCCAGGAGAGCGGCTTCGTCGGCCAGAGCGGCGGCAAAGGCGGCGGCCAGGCGCGGCCGAAGCCGGCCGGCGCCGCGGCGGCGCGGCCGATGGCGGGCGGCTTCCGCCCGGATTTCGCGATCGCGCGGCTGGAGGGCGGCGGCATGCCGGCGATCCCGCTATCGGCGATCGGCTCGGTGCTGGTGCTGGCGGGGCTCTTGATCGGCCTCGGCTACGGCGGCTGGACCGTGCTGCAGAACATCCAGCGGGTGCAGTTCGCGCCGGTCGAGGCGCTGCCGGTGGCGGCCGCCGAGCTCGACCGGCCGGCGGCGCCCGAGACCCCGGCCTTCGTCGAGCCGGAGCTGACCGAGCTCGCGAGCCCGGTGGCGGCGACGGCGCTCGCCGATCTCTACCGCGCGCAGGAGCTCGAGGTGCCGATCCTGGTGCCGCGCGACGGGCCGATCGCCGCGATCGATCCGGACCGGACCGGGCTCCTCGCCCGCGAGACGCCGGTGGTGGCGCCGATGCTGGCGGCGGGCGAGGTTCCGGCCGTGCTGGTCGCGGCCGCGGCGAGGCCTGAGCGCGGCGGCGCCCGTGCTCGCCGCCGCGGCGCCGGCCAAGCTGGTGGTGGTCGCCGAGCGGGCGGCCTGGGTCCGGGTCTATCTGCCGAACGGCACGATCATCTTCGAGCGGATCCTCGAGAAGGGCGAGACCTACACGCCGCCCGATGGCATCGACGCGCCGCTGATCTGGGCGGGCAACGCCGGGTCGGTCTACGTGCGGGTCGGCGGCGAGCTGCACGGGCCGCTCGGCAGCGGCACCAAGGCCGCCAAGGGCGTGGTGCTGGCGCCGCAGGCGATCATCGACGGCTTTGCGGTGGTGGCGGAGGTGCCGGAGGTGATCTCGCAGACCTTCGCGGCGCCGGCGACACCTGAGGCCCAGGTCGCGATCCAGTGATCGCCGGGTGATCGGCGGCGGGCCGGGGTGACATTCCCCGGGCCAGCGCCTATGCTCGGTGCCCGAGCCCGAGCTGCACGGAAATTCCCGATCCCATGACGCACAATCCGATTCGCCCCTGGCGCAACATCGACCGGCGCAAGTCGCGGCGCATCCACGTCGGCGACGTGCCGGTCGGCGGCGGCGCGCCGATCAGCGTGCAGACGATGACCAACACCCTGACCACCGACGTGCGCGCGACGGTGGCGCAGGTGGTGGCCTGCGCCGAGGCGGGGGCCGATATCGTGCGGGTGTCCTGCCCGGACGAGGGCTCGACCCGGGCGCTCGGCGAGATCGTGCGCGAGAGTCCGGTGCCGATCGTCGCCGACATCCACTTCCACTACCGCCGGGCGATCGAGGCGGCGGAGGCGGGGGCGGCGTGCCTGCGGATCAACCCGGGCAACATCGGCTCGGTGGAGCGGGTGCGCGAGGTGATCAAGGCGGCGCGGGACCACGGCTGCTCGATGCGGATCGGGGTCAACGCCGGGTCGCTGGAGAAGCATCTCCTGGAGAAATACGGCGAGCCGTGCCCGGAGGCGATGATCGAGAGCGGGCTCGATCATATCCGCATCCTGGAGGACAACGATTTCCACGAGTTCAAGATCAGCGTGAAGGCGTCGGACGTGTTCCTGGCGGCGGCGGCCTATCAGGGGCTGGCCGAGGCCACCGACGCGCCGATCCATCTCGGGATCACCGAGGCGGGCGGGCTGATGACCGGCACGGTCAAGTCGGCGATCGGCATGGGGAGCCTGCTCTGGATGGGGATCGGCGACACCATCCGGGTGAGCCTGTCGGCCGATCCGGTCGAGGAGGTGCGGGTCGGCTTCGAGATCCTCAAGGGCGCTCGGGCTGCGGCACCGGGGGGTGAACATCATCTCCTGCCCGTCCTGCGCGCGGCAGGGGTTCGACGTGATCAAGACGGTGGAGGTGCTGGAGAAGCGGCTCGAGCACATCAAGACGCCGATGTCGCTGTCGATCATCGGCTGCGTGGTCAACGGGCCGGGCGAGGCGCTGATGACCGACGTCGGCTTCACCGGCGGCGGCGCGGGGTCGGGGATGGTCTATCTCGCCGGCAAGCAGCATCACAAGCTCGGCAACGCGGCCATGGTCGAGCATATCGTCGCGCTGGTCGAGGAGCGCGCCGCGGAGCTCGAGGCGGAGCAGGCCGCGGCGGCGAAGGCGGCCGAGTAGCCGCCGGTTCATGTTTCAATGATCGCTCGGCGCCGGCTTCGGGATTGACGCCGGGGGTGAAGTGAACGAGATGGGTGTCGGGCGTGCGCGAGCGCGCGGCGTCCCGGCAACAGCCCCCAACGGTAATTCTCATGGCCACGCAACCTGGAATGGTCCGCATCGCGGTCGTCATCGGCCTTCTCGGCGCCGTCGGCCCGTTCGCCATCGACATGTACCTGCCGGCGCTGCCGGCGGTGGCGGCCGATCTCGCGGCGAGCCCGCAGGCGACGCAGTTCACGCTCACCGCGTTCTTCGCGGCGTTCGGGGTGTCGCAGCTGGTCTATGGGCCGCTCAGCGACCAGTACGGGCGCAAGCCGCCGCTCTATGCCGGGCTCGCGATCTTCCTTCTCGGCACGCTCGGCTGCGTGCTGGCGCCGACGATCGGCGCGCTGATCGCGGCGCGGCTGGTGCAGGGGCTGGGTGCGGCGACGGTGATGGTGGTGCCGCGGGCGATCATCCGCGATCTGCACACCGGGCCGGCGGCGACGCGGCTGATGGCGATGGTGATGCTGGTGATCTCGGTCTCGCCGATGCTGGCGCCGCTCGCCGGCAGCGGGCTGATGCTGGTCGGCAGCTGGCGGCTGATCTTCGCGGTGCTGGGGCTCGCCGGGCTGGTGAGCCTGCTCGCTGACCGGCTTCGTGCTGCAGGAGACGCTGGCGCCGGGCAACCGGGTGCCGGCGCGGCCGCGGGAGCTGGCGGCGGGGTTCCGCGCGGCTGCTGCGCGATCCCGACTTCATGGGGCTGACCTTCGTCGGCGGCTTCGCGATGGCGAGCTTCTTCGTCTTCATCGCCAGCGCGTCCTTCGTCTATACCGAGGAGTTCGGCCTGTCGCCGACCGGCTTCAGCCTCGCCTTCGCGATCAACGCGATCGGGTTCTTCGGCGCGTCGCAGATGGCGGCATCGCTCGGCGAGCGGTTCGGCATGGCGCGGGTGGTGCGGCTGGCGGTGACCGCCTTCGCGGCGATCACCACGCTCCTCGCGCTGATCGTGCTCGCGGGCGGCGGCAGCCTGCCGGTGATCATCGGCATGCTCTTCGTCGGCAACGCCTTCCTCGGGCTGGTGATGCCGACGACGATGGTGATGGCGCTCGATCCGCATCCGGACATCGCCGGGCTCGCCTCCTCGCTCGGCGGCACGCTGCAGATGCTGACCGGCGGGGTGATGATCGCGCGGCGGGACCGTTCTTCGACGGCACCGCGACGCCGATGGTGGCGACGATCGCGATCGCCGGGCTGCTTGCGGCCGCCGTGGCGACGGCGACGCTGCGGCGGGGGCGGACGGAGAGCGCGGACGCGGCGGCCGGCTAGAAGGGGCTTGCGGCGCCGGGGCTTCTCGCGCAGGAGGCTGCACGGGCGGAGCCTCAGATGATCCCACGCGAGAAGCTCGACCAGATCCTGCAGCGCGCTTCGAGTATCCTCGAGGCGCGGCTGAACGCGGGGGCGGCGGTGGCCGAGCTGCCGGCGCTGTCGCGGGAATATGCCGAGCTGAAGCCGGTGGTGGAGGAGATCCGCCGCTACCGCGATCTTCTGCGCGAGCGCGGAGGAGGCCGAGCGGCTGCGCGGCGATCCCGAGATGACGCGAGCTCGCCGAGGAGGAGCTCGACGCGGATCCGCGCCGCGCTGCCCGAGGCGGAGCGGGCGGTGCAGCTGGCGCTGCTGCCGCGGGACGCGGCGGACGAGCGCTCGGCGATCCTCGAGATCCGCGCCGGCACCGGCGGCGAGGAGGCGGCGCTCTTCGCCGCGGATCTGGCGCGGATGTACCAGCGGCTGGCCGAGGCGCGCGGCTGGCGCTGGGAGGTGGTCGAGGCCTCGCCGACCGAGCTCGGCGGCTTTCGCGAGCTGGTGGCGGAGATCTCGGGCAGGGGCGTCTTCGCGGCGCTGAAGTTCGAGATCCGGCGTGCATCGGGTGCAGCGGGTGCCGGCGACCGAGGCGAGCGGGCGGATCCACACCTCGGCGGCGACGGTGGCGGTGCTGCCGGAGGCCGAGGAGGTCGACATCGAGATCCCGGCGCAGGACATCCGCATCGACACCATGCGCGCGTCGGGCGCCGGCGGGCAGCACGTGAACACCACCGACTCGGCGGTGCAGGATCACCCACCTGCCGACCGGGATCGTGGTGACGAGCTCGGAGAAGTCGCAGCACCAGAACCGGGCGCGGGCGATGCAGGTGCTGCGGGCGCGGCTCTACGACCTGGAGCGGCAGCGGCGCGATGCGGAGCGCGCCGCCGACCGCAAGGGGCAGGTCGGCAGCGGCGACCGCTCGGAGCGGATCCGCACCTACAACTTCCCGCAAGGCCGGCTGACCGACCACCGCATCGGGCTGACGCTCTACAAGCTCGACCAGGTGATGCAGGGCGACCTCGGCGAGGTGATCGAGGCGCTGGCCGCCGCCGACCAGGCGGCGCGGCTGGCCGACGCTCGACCCGTGAGCGACGACGGTGCGGGCGGCGCTGGCCGCCGGCGCGGCGCGGCTCGCGGCCGCCGGGCGTGCCCGACGCGGCGCGCGATGCGCGGCGGCTGATGGCGGCGGCGCTCGGGGTGGCGGCGGAGCGGCTGACGCTGGCGGCGGCGGAGCGCTGGCGCCGGCGGCGCGGCGGCGGCCTTCGAGCGGATGCTCGGCGGAGCGGGCGCGGTTCCGGCCGGTGGCGCAGATCGTCGGGCGGCGGGCGTTCTGGGGGCGGGATTTCGCGGTCAGCGGCGCGGTGCTCGACCCGCGGCCGGAGACCGAGACGCTGGTGGCGCTGGCGCTGGCCGGGCCGCGCGCCGGCGCGCATCCTCGACCTCGGCACCGGCAGCGGCGCGATCCTGGTGACGCTGCTCGCCGAATGGCCGGCGGCGCGCGGGGCGTCGGCACCGACATCGACGCCGGCGGCGCTGGCGGTGGCGGCGGCGAACGCGGCGCGGCATCGGCGTGGCGGCGCGGGCGGCGTTCCGACGCGGCCGACTGGACCGACGGGCATCGCCGGGCGGTTCGACCTCGTGGTGTCGCAATCCGCCCTACATCGCCGGCGGCGGAGGTGGCGGCGCTGGCGCCGGACGTGCGCGACTGGGAGCCGCGGCACGCGCTGACCGCCGGGGCCGACCGGGCTCGAGAGCTACGCGGCGGCTCGCGGCGGGGCTCGCCGGCGGTGCTGGCGCCGGGCGGGCGGGCGCTCTTCGAGATCGGCGCCGGGCAAGGCGCGGCGGTGGCGGCGCTGCTGCGCGACGCGGGCTTCGCGCGGGTCGCGGTGCATGCCGATCTCGACGGCCGCGACCGGGTGGTCGAGGTGCGCCGGATGAGGCGCTGCGCTCGGTTTCCGCTTGTCTTTCCGCCGAGGATGCTTATATGGTCGTCGTTGATCCCGCCACGATCGTCCGAATTCTTCGCTGTGACACAGGGCGGATCCGATACGTGCACTGACACATCGGGACGACGGATCGGCCGCCATGCAGGCAGCTGCATCCGCGTCCCCCAAGCCACCAATGGCGGAAAACTTCACGGCATGAGACCATCGAACAAGTCGCGTTCCAGGAACAAGCCTGGCAACACGGCAACAACGGCAACAACAACAATAACAACAACCAGCGCCGCAACAGCATGGGCAACATCATCAACCGCGTCTTCGAGAGCGCGGGGCCCGATGGCAAGGTGCGCGGCACGCCGCAGCAGATCATCGACAAGTACCAGGCGCTGGCCCGCGACGCCCAGGTCGCCGGGCGACCGGGTGGCGGCGGAGAGCTACCTGCAGCATTCCGAGCACTACAGCCGGCTGCTCGGCGAGGCGCAGCGCCAGCAGGTGGAGAAAACCGCTTCAACCAGGAGCGCGAGGACGGCCAGCGCAGCGCGAGCGAGCGGCGGCTTCGACGGCCAGCGCGGCGGCAGCCGCAGCCGATGAGCGGCGCCGGTCGGCTCCGGGCTGACGATGATCGACCCGGACGATTCCGACGACATGGCCGGGCCGATCGAGACCCCCGAGGGCCGGCGCGCGCCCGGTCGACGAGCCGGCGCCGGTGGTCGTGCCGATGGCACGGCCGGAGCCGATGCCGGCGCCCGTCGCGCACGAGGCGGTCAACGGCGCCGGGTATCCGGCCGGCCGGCCGGACGCCGGCCGAGCGCGGCCGACGGAGCGCGCCGGCGAAGCGCTCGCGGCCGCGGCGCCGGGCGAAGGCCGACGGCACCGGCGGACAGAGCGCGGCGCAGCAGGCCGGAGTGACGGCTCAGGCCGCGCGCGGCGACGAGCCGGCTGAGCCGGCAGAAGGCCTCGAGCGGCACCTGCTCGGCGCGGTCGGTCGGCGGGATGCCGGCCGCCGGCGAGCAGCGCCTCGGCGTCGGGGCCGAGCGGCCTGAGGCTGGCGCGCAGCATCTTGCGGCGCTGGCCGAAGGCGAGGGCGACCACGCGCGACAGCATCGCGGCGTCGGCCGGGAAGCGCGGCGCCTCGAGCCGGTCGATCTGGACCACGGCGCTGGTGACCTTGGGCGGCGGGGTGAAGGCGCGGGGCGGGATCTCGAAGGCGATGCTGCGGCTCGCTGCGCCACTGGGCGAGGATCGCCAGCCGGCCGTAGGCCTTGGAGCCCGGGCGGGCGACGATGCGCTCGGCGACCTCCTTCTGGAACATCAGCGTCAGGCTGGTCCAGAACGGCGGCCAGGCCGGCGGCGTCAGCCAGCGCACCAGAAGCTCGGTGCCGACGTTGTAGGGCAGGTTGGCGACGATCCGGACCGGCGGCGTCAGGTGCGGCAGCGGGTCGATCGCCAGCGCGTCGCCGGCGAGCACGGTCAGGCGGCCGGGCCAGGCGGCGGCGATCTCGGCGAGCGCCGGCAGGCAGCGGGCGTCGCGCTCGATCGCGACGACGTGGCGGGCGCCCTCGGCGAGGAGCGCGCGGGTCAGGCCGCCGGGGCCGGGGCCGATCTCGAGCACGTCGCAGGCGGCGAGGTCGCCGGCGCGGCGGGCGATCTTCGCGGTCAGGTTCAGGTCCAGCAGGAAGTTCTGGCCGAGCGCCTTGCGCGCCGAGAGGCCGTGCGCGGCGATGACCTCGCGCAGCGGCGGCAGGCCGTCCGGCGCGAGGCTCATCGCCGTGCCGCCCGGGTGGCTCCCAGGGCGCGGGCGAGCTCGAGCGCGGCGATGAGGCTCGCGGGGTTGGCGCGGCCGGTGCCGGCGATGTCGTAGGCGGTGCCGTGGTCGGGCGAGGTGCGCACGAAGTCGAGGCCGAGGGTGACGTTGACGCCGCCGTCGAAGTCGATGGTCTTGATCGGGATCAGCGCCTGGTCGTGGTACATGCAGACCGCCGCGTCGTAGCGCGCCCGCGCCGCCGGGTGGAACAGCGTGTCGGCGGAGCGCGGGCCGGTCGAGGGCGAGGCCTTCGGCGCGGAGGCGGGCGAGGACCGGGGCGATCACCGCGATCTCCTCGCGGCCCATCGCGCCGCCTTCGCCGGCGTGGGGGTTGAGCCCGGCGACGGCGATGCGCGGCGCGGCGAGGCCGAAGTCGGCGACGAGCGCGCGCGTGGGTGATGCGCAGCGTCGCCTCGAGGAGCTCCGGGCGTCAGCGCGCGGGGCACCTCGGCGAGCGGGATGTGGATCGTGACCGGCACCACGCGCAGCGCCGGGCGCGGCCAGCATCATCACCGGCAGCGGCGCGCCGGAGAGGTGGGCGAGGAACTCGGTGTGGCCGGGGAAGGCGAAGCCGGCGCCGTCTGATCAGCGCCTTCTTGTTGATCGGGTTGGTGCAGAGCGCGAGCGCCGCGCCGCCGCGGACCAGCTCGACGCCGCGGGCGATGATCGCGACGACGGCGGCGGCGTTCGCCGGGTCGGGGCGGCCGGGCGCGCGCCGGGCCGCGGCAGCGGGTGCGGCAGCACCGGCAGGCCGTCGGCATCGCGGCGGCCGCGTCGTCGGGCGCGGCGATCGGCGCGCACCGGCACGCCGAGGCGCGCGGCCGAGCGCGGCGCATGTGGTCGGGGTCGCCGATCAGGAAGAACGGCAGGCGGCCGCGGAGCGCGGTCCAGGCCTTGAGCGCGATCTCGCCGCCGATCCCCGGACGGGTCGCCGAGGGTCAGCGCGACCGGCAGGGTCATCGCTCGACGATCAGGGCGTCGCCGAGCAGCTCCTGGAGGTAGCCCTGGCCGAAGCTGGTGATCCGCTCGGTGAAGAGCTGCTGGCGCAGCGCCTCGCGCACCTCCGGGATCGTCGGCCGTCGGTCGCCTTGGGATCGGGGCGGACCTGGGAGATCGAGACCAGCTTGATGATCGCCACGCCGCCGGAGATCGGCAGCGGCCGGGTGGCCTGGCCCGGGGCTGAGCAGCAGCACCTGGCTGCGGAAGGCCGGCGGGCAGCCGGGCCGGCGGGCATCGCCGGCAGCACGCCGCCCTGCGGGCGCGGTCTCGCTGCGGCTGTACTCGCGCGCCAGATCGCGGCGAAGCTCGCGCCGCCGCGCGGATCTCGCGGTAGATGCGCTCGGCCAGCGCGTCGGTCTCGGCCTCGCCGCGCTCGGCGAAGGGGAGCGCGATCTCGGCGAGCGTCATCATCTCGGTCGGCTGCGTCGCCTCGATGCGCCAGCGCGGCGTCGAGGTCGGCCTCGGTCGGCGTGGCGCGGGCGCGGAAGCGGGCGCCGACCACCTCGCGCCAGATCAGCCCGGATTCGACGAAGTCGTCCATCGTCTGGCGGTCGATGCCGCGGGCCGTCGAGCACCCGGTAGACGTCCTCGGTCTGTGAGGCCGCGGCCGGTGGCGAACTCCTCGATCCCGGCGTCGATCGCGCCCTCGGGCAGCTCGATCTCGAGCTCGCGCGGCGGCCTGCGACCTTGACGCGGTCCTCGGTGAGCTGCTGGACCGCGAGCTTGCGCAGGTCGCCGTTGGCGCCGAGCGCGTCGAGCAGCTTGATCCGCTGCTCGATGTCGTAGTGGGTGATCACGCTGTCGTTGACGGTGAGCGCCGGCGCGAAGGGGTTCGCGGCGAGCGCGGGCTGGCGCCAGCGGCAAGAGGCAGATCGCCAGCGCTCTGATCAGGTTACGCATCGTCATTCCTTCGGCGCCGCTCAGGTCCCGCGTGCGGTGCAGACCCTCGCGCGGCCAGTCGTTCTGCCCGTTCGTGCCGATCCCCGCGAGCCGCAGATTGAAGCCGATCGAGGTCGAGGGCGGGAGATTATCCGATGAGGTATAGCGACGCGAGACCGAAAGGTCGAACTCGGCGCACTCGTTGCCGTAGGTGATCCCGGCGGCGGCGCGCAGGTTGCTGTTGGTCGCGACGTCGTAGCGCCAGAGGCCTTGCAGCTCCCAGTTGCGATGCACCCGGACGCGGGCGTCGAGTGCGATCTCGTTGGTCTCCGGCTGCGGGCCGAGGATCGGGTTCGAGGCGTCGGCGGCGAGATAGACGTAGGCGGCGCGCAGGCTGCCGCGGTCGCCGTCGTAGGCGAGGGCGAACTCGTTGCGGCGGAAGTTCAGGCCGGGATCGAACAGCGCGCGGTTGATGAGCTGCAGGCCCCAGCCGAAGTCGAGCGAGACGGCGCCGACATAGTCCGACGATCGGCCGGCAAGCCCGGTGCCTTCGGCGAAGTCCTCCTGCGATTCCGAGCGCAGCACCTGGCCGAGGGTCATCCCCAGCGACCAGCCGGCGGGATCGTAGCGGGTGTAGCTGATGCCGAGGTTGGCGCGCAGGCCGGTCTCCAGCCGGTCGAGGCCGGGGAAGCGGTTCAGCGAGAAGAGGTTGGTCTCGTCGAACTCGGGCAGCCGGCTGTCCTCGTTCGGGATGTCGTGCTGGTCGCGGAGCGCGCTGGAGTAGACGACCTGCACGATCGGCTCGATCACGTGGTCGGCCCGCTCGGCGTGGCGGACCAGCGGCCAGCGCAGCTCGAAGGCGGCGGTCGGGCGCGGCCTGGACCTGGATGCCGTCGGGGATGTCGGGATTCTCCCAGACCTGGTAGATGTCGACCAGCGCCGAGGCGATGCCCGAGGCGAGGACGCCGTGCGGCAGCGTCCAGTCGCGCGTCCAGTCCACCTCGCCGCCGGCGCGGAACATGTTGCTGCCGGTGTCGCGCAGGATGCCGAGCGAGTTGAAGCTCGAGGCCGAGGCGGCCGCCGACTCCGGGGGTCTCGATCAGCCGGCGGTAGGTGAACTCGGGGAAGACGAAGGGGACGTCCTTGCTGTCCTCGTCTTCGACCAGGCTCTGGAAGGCGACGGTGCCGATCTCGAAATAGTCGTTGTCGCGGGTCCTGAGCACGCGGGCGACGCTGGTGAGCTGGTCGGTGTCGGTATAGTCGTACTGGTTGAGGAAGGTCGAGTCGGTGGCGCGGTTCAGGTCGAAGTCGAGGATGAAGTCGTTCGGGCAGCTCGAAGCGGCCGACCGCGGAGAAGGCGCCCCGCCCGGCGCCGCCGCCCAGGTCCTGGTTGAGGCCGTCGGTCAGCGAGATCACGCCCCAGAGGTCGAAGCCGCCGTTGGAGAAGCGGCGCCGGTACTCGCCTTCCATCAGCAGGCCGC
The DNA here is from genome assembly GCA_963750745.1 of uncultured Alphaproteobacteria bacterium. Lineage (GTDB taxonomy): Bacteria > Pseudomonadota > Alphaproteobacteria > Rhodobacterales > Rhodobacteraceae > Amaricoccus. The sequence continues at coordinate 33,409 of CAVVSO010000037.1, forward strand.
CCTCGGTGGTGAGGAACGGCGTGATCGTGGTGTCGGCCGACGGCCCGAGCACCCGGTAGTAGGGCAGCTTGAAGCCGAAGCCGTAGATGTCCGACTGCTGGAAGCTCGGCGCCAGCAGCCCGCTGGCGCGGTCGACGCCGGGCTCGGGGATGCTGAGCCGCGGGATGAAGCCGACCGGCAGGCCGAACATCTCGATCCGGGCGTTCTCGAAGTAGATGCGGCGCAGCCCGGCGTCCTCGGTGACCCGCGAGGCGCGGATCGCCCAGGTCGGCGTCGGGTTCTCGGCGCAGATGGTGCAGGAGCTGGCGATGGTCCGCTGCAGCGTCGCGTAGCGGCCGCCGGTGCGGCGGACCTCGACCGCGGCGAGCTGGAGCTGGCCGGCGATCAGGAGGCGCGCGCTCGAGATCAGCCCGTCCTCGAGGTCCGGGGTCAGCGTTGCGGAATCGGCGATCAGCACCCGGCCGGCCGGGTCGGTCAGGAGCAGCGGACCCTCGACGTCGATCCGGTCGGCCTTCTGGTCGTAGACGACCCGGCTCGCCCGCAGCACCCGGCCCTGGTAGAGCACCTCGACGTTGCCGGTGGCGGTCAGCACCTGGCTGTCGCGGTCGTAGGTCACCTGGTCGGCGACGAGGCTCGCCGGCAGCGGCTGCGGCGCCGGGGGCGGCGCCGGCTGGCTCTGCTGCGCGCCGGACGGCACCGCCACCGCGACGCCGGCCAGCGCCAGGCCCGCGAGGATCCGGAGCCGCAGCCGGGCGAGGAGGGGTCGCCGCGCCATCGTCGCGTCAGCCGTCCTCGAGGTGGAGCAGGAGGCTCACCGCGAGCAGGATCGCGGCGAGCGGCGGCGTCCAGGCCGAGACCAGGATCGGGATGTCGCCCTGGCCGCCGAGCGACTCGGCGAAGTCCTTGAGGAAGTAGAGCGCGAAGCCCGCGAGCACCGCGAGCAGGATCATCACCCCGGTCTGGCCGAACCGGGTCGGCCGGAGCGCGAAGGCGGCGCCGATCAGCACCATCGCCGCGTAGAGCGCCGGCTTGGCGAGCTCGCTCTGCAGGAACAGCCGGTGCCGCTGGCCGGAGAAGCCGGAATCCTCCATCTGGCGCGATGAAGCGCCCGAGATCCCAGAAGCCGACGGTCTCCGGCGGCGCGAAGCTGTCGAGGATCTCGTCGCTGGTCAGCGTGGTCGGCAGGCTCAGCCGGCCGCCGGAGGCGGTGCGCTCGTAGCGCTCGTCGGCGATCGAGCTGCCATTCGGCTGGCGTTCTCGAGCAGCCAGGCGCCGGGGGTCAGCCGCGCCGCCGGCGCGTCGAGCCGGGCGTAGAGCGTGCCGGCCTTGTCGAAGCGGTGCATGCGCACCCGGCTCAGGATGGTGCCGTCGGCGTTGGTGCGGGCCGCCTGGATCACCGTCTGGCCCTCGGGATCGGCCTGGCGCAGCCAGACGCCTTCGCTGGAGAAGGAGAGCAGGCTCGAGCCCGGAGCTGGTGAAGTCGTTCGACACCGCCTCGCCGCGCCGGATCGAGGCGGCGACGAAGGGGTTGACGATGGCGACGAAGCCGATGCCGAGGACGATCGCCGCGACCACCGGCACCGCGATCAGCTGCAGCGCCGACACGCCGGAGGCGCGCATCACCACGAGCTCGCTGGTGCGGGCGAAGCGCAGGAAGGTGATCGAGGCTCGCGAGCATCAGCACCAGCGGGAACACCTGGTAGAGCACCTCCGGCGCCTGCAGGAGGGTGATGTGCAGCACGTCGCCAGGCGTTCGCCCCGGACTCGCCGAAGCGGCGCAGGTTCTCGACCGAGGTGAAGAGGATGATGACGAGCGCGATCACCGCGAAGACGGCGAGCACCGAGCGCAGGAAGCCGCGCAGGATGTAGCGCGAGAGCGTCATGCCGGCCGGGCCGGCCGCCCGCCGGCCGGTGACAGCCGCACCAGCAGCGCGGTGAGGTAGGCGGCGGCCGCGAGCAGCGGCAGGTACATCAGCGGCCAGAGCTCGACCTGGTCCTGCACCCGGGCGCGCACCGCGAAGAGCAGGATCTGCAAGCAGCGCCGCGACGCCGACCGCCACGACCACGCGCTCGCCGAAGCCGCTGCGGCGGTAGCCGCCGGCGAGCAGGGTGACCAGCGCGATCATCGGGTAGATCATCGCCAGGAGCGGCAGGGTGATCTTGTAGTGCCCCTCGGCGACGTAGTCGGCGAGGGTGTAGTGGCCGCCGGCCAGCATCGCCGCGGTCGGGTGGAGCAGGTCGCCCACCTGGTACTCGGACGGCCGGGGCACCCGCGCGCTGTCGTCGGCGATGAGCGCGCTCAGGTCGAAGACGAACTGGTCGAAGCGGACCGCGGTCAGCTGCTCGCCGCTGGCGCCGAGCGCCAGCGCCACGCCTTCCAGCATGACCAGCCGCGCCTCCTTGCCCTCGCGGACCAGCCGGGCATGCTGGGCGGAGTAGGTAACCGGGCGCTCGGGGTCGCGCTGGTCGTTGAGGAAGATGCCCGCCATCTCGCCGCTGCGGCTGGTGTCGGTGATGAAGAGCGTCAGCCCGTCCATCGGGTGCAGGAACTGCCGCTCGACGATCAGCGCGTTGGCGAGGTCGGAGCGGATCGCCTTGGTGCGCTCGGCGAGGATGGCGCCGGAGCGCGGCACCAGCACCATCATCACCAACGCCATCGCCAGCGCGATCAGCGCGCCGAACATCGCCACCGGCCGCAGCATGGCCGAGCGGCCCGAGGCCGGCGCCCATCATCACGATCAGCTCGCTGTCGTTGTAGAGCCGGTCGAGCGCGTAGAGCGCGGCGCCGAGGCCGGAGAGCGGCAGCACGATGACGAAGACCTGCGGCAGCACCAGCGCGGAGAACTCGGCGAAGACCGCGGCGCTGGCGCCGCTGGCCACCACGGTGTCGATCAGCCGCACCGCCTGGGTCAGCCAGACCACGCCGGTGAAGATCAGCACGAAGAAGCCGAAGGCCACGACCAGCTGGCGCAGGATGTAGCGGTCCAGTCGGATCACGCCGGCTCCTGCCTCTCGCTTCGCGGTCTCGCGCCGCCCTTCTGGCCAAAGCCCGGGAAAGCCGCTAGGGCTTGGCTCTCGGCCGAATTCTATGGAGAGCATCGTGACCGCGCCACTGCAAACCGCTTTCGTCGCCGCCGAGCCGGCCAAAATTGCCGGAATTGGCGGGCGGATCGTGGTTTTTGCCGATGGCGTCGTCGCCGCTGGAGCCGCTGGCCAAGCGGGTGGACCGGCTGACCCGCGGCGCGGTCGGGCGGCTGATCGCGAGCGCGGCCTTCGCCAAGGCTAAGGCCGGGAGCGGCCATGTCCTCGCGCATCCGGGCGGGCTGGCCGCGGAGGCGGTGCAGGTGGTGAAGCTGCCGCGCCGCCCGACGCCGGCGCAGGCGCGGCTCGCCGGCGCCGCGATCGCGGGCTTCAACGCCACGTCGCCCTTGACGGTGCTCGCCGGCGGGCAGGGGCGGATCGCCGAGGTGGCGCTCGGGCTCGCGCTGCGCGCCTACGACTTCACCGACTATCGCACGCCGGAGGCCGATGCGCCGGCGCCGAACCGGGCGGTGAGCTTCGAGGTCCGCGACCCGGCCGCGGCCGAGGCGGCCTTCGCGCCGTTCGCGGCGCAGGCGGAGGGGGTGTTCTTCGCCCGCGACCTGGTGAGCGAGCCCGCCAACGTGCTGACCACCACCGAGTTCGCCGACCGGCTGGTCGGCCTGCGCGATCTCGGGGTCGAGGTCGAGGTGCTGGAGGAGCCCGAGCTCGAAGCGCTCGGGATGCGCACGCTGCTCGCGGTCGGGGTGGGGTCGGAGAGCCCGTCCAAGGTGGTGGTGATGCAGTGGAAGGGCGGCGGCGAGGAGGCGCCTTTCGCGCTGATCGGCAAGGGGGTGGTGTTCGACACCGGCGGCATCTCGATCAAGCCGGCGGGCGGCATGGAAGAGATGACGATGGACATGGGCGGGGCCGCGGTGGTCGCCGGCGTGATGAAGACGCTGGCGCTGCGCAAGGCGCCGGCCAATGTCGTCGGGCTGGTCGGGCTGGTCGAGAACATGCCGGACGGCAAGGCGCAGCGGCCGGGCGACGTGGTCCGCTCGATGAAGGGCGACACCATCGAGGTGATCAACACCGACGCCGAGGGCCGGCTGGTGCTGGCGGACGTGCTCTGGTACGCGCAGGAGCGGTTCAAGCCGCGGGGCATGATCGATCTGGCGACGCTGACCGGTGCGATCATCATCGCGCTAGGCCATGAAAAGGCTGGGGTTTTCTCCAACGACGACGCGCTGGCCAACGCCTTCCTCGCCGCGGCCGAGGCCGAGGGCGAGGGGGCGTGGCGGATGCCGCTGGCGCCGGCCTACGACAAGGCGCTGAAGAGCCGGATCGCCGACATCGCCAACGTCGGCGGGCGGCCGGCGGGGGCGATCACCGCGGCGCAGTTCCTGCAGCGGTTCGTGAAGCAGGGCGTGCCTTGGGTGCATCTCGATATTGCCGGGGTGGCTTATGTGAGCAAGGATCTCGAGCTCGGGCCGAAGGGGGCGACCGGCTGGGGGGTGCGGGCGCTCGACCGGCTGGTCGGGGACAAGTACCAGGGCTAAGGCTTTGGCGGAAGTCATCTTTTATCACCTGACCAGCTCGCCGCTGGAGGCGAGCCTGCCGGAGATGCTGGAGCGGAGCCTCGGCCGCGGCTGGCGGGTGGTGCTGCGCTGCGGGTCGGAGGCGGGGATGGCCTGGCTCGACGCGATGCTCTGGACCTATCGCGACGACGCCTTCCTGCCGCATGGCCGCAGCGATGGCGCGCGGCAGCCGATCTACCTGACGCTCGGCGAGGAAAATCCCAACAACGCCAATGTGTTGATGCTGATCGACGGCGGGCGGGCCAGCCTGCCGGAGATGGCGGCCTTCGAGCGGACCTGCCTGATCTTCGACGGGCAGGACGCGCGGGCGGTGGAGGCGGCGCGGGACGACTGGCGGGCGGTCAGGGAGGCCGGGCTGCCGGCGAAATACTGGGGGCAGGAGCAGGGGAAGTGGGTGCAGAAGGCGGAGAGCGGGTAGCGGGCTGAAAAGGCTCGGGAAAACGCGTCTGGAAGGCATCTGGAACGCATCTGGAAAGCGTATGGATAAAACCGGGCGGCTGTGGATAATTCCGCCGGGCGCGATGATCCGCGGCGGTGGACGGCCGCTCCGGCACACGGGAGTGCAGCATGGCTGATTTCAGCATCGGCTTCGTGATCTTTCCCGGCATCACCCAGCTCGACTTCACCGGGCCGCTCGAGGTGCTGAGCCGGCTCGGGACGCCGCCGTCGCTCTCGGCGCCCAGCCGGTTTTCGCGATCGACGGTCCACATCGTCGCGAAGACACCGGATCCGGTCCTGAGCGACCGCGGCCTCAACTTCCTGCCGACCTGCAGCTTCGCCAGCGCGCCGGCGCTCGACCTGATCTGCGTGTCGGGCGGTCCCGGCGTCATCGAGGCGCTGGCCGACGTCGAGACGGTGGACTTCATCCGCCGGCAGGGCGGGCAGGCGCGCTACGTGACCTCGGTCTGCATCGGGGCGTTCCTGCTCGGGGCGGCCGGGCTGCTCCGGGGCCGGCGTGCCACGACGCACTGGGCCTTCGTCGATCTGCTTGCCGCTGGTCGGCGCGCGCCACGAGAAGGCGCGGATCGTGCGCGACGGCAACGTCTTCACCGCGGCGGGGGTCTCGTCGGGCATCGACTTTGCCTTCAGCGTCGTCGCCGAGCTGGCGGGGCCCGAGGTGGCGCAGGCGATCCAGCTCGGCATCGAGTACGACCCGGCGCCGCCGTTCGACGCCGGCCACCCGGACAAGGCGCCGGAAGCCACCAGGGCGCTCGGCATCGAGCGCAACCGCGGCGCCCACGACGGCATGCGGCAGGCGCTCGAAGCGCTCGCGGTTCATGGCGCGAGGCCCTGAGCTCGCGTGGAGATCGCGGCGCTTCGCTCGGTGATCCTGGGTTCGTTCCCCGAGCTGGAACGGGCGCGGTTTCGCCGCCTGGCGGAGGGTTGGCACTCGGTGGCGGTCGAGGCCGATGAAGGGCTGATCTTCAAGTTTCCCAAGGGCGACGCGGCCGAAGCTGCGCTGGTGCGCGAGGCGGGGCTGCTCGCCGTGGTCCGGCCGCGGGTCAGCCTGCCGGTGCCGGCGATGCGGCTCCACCGCGGGCCGCCGACCTTCTCCAGCCACCGCAAGCTGGAAGGCGGGCAGCTTCTGACCGCCGACTATCTGGCGCTGCCGGAGCCGGCCCGCGACCTTTTGGGCCGGGATCTGGGGCGCTTCTATGCCGAGCTGCATGCGTTGGGCCAACAGGAGATGGCGGCGGCCGGCGCCCGGGCGATCGCGGCGTGGCAGACGCCGGAGACGGTGCGGCGCGCGGCGCTGCCGCTGCTGCCGGCGGCGCTCGGCGCCTGGGCCGAGGCGACGGTCGCGGCCTTCGAGCGGCTGCCGCCGGATCCGCACGGGCAGACCTACGGCTTCTTCGACGGGCATGGCTGGAACATGGCCTTCGACGCGGAGCGCGGCCGGCTGAACGGCATCTACGATTTCGCCGATTCGGGCTTCGGGCCGCTGCATCAGGAGTTCGTCTATTCGAACCTGATCGCGCCGGATCTGACCGAGCGGATCGTCGCGGCCTACGAAGGCCTGACCGGACGCCGGCTCGACCGCCGGCGCATCCGCGTCCTCACCGGCTTCCATCGGCTTTCGGAACTGGCGGAGGCGGCCGACGAGGCGGAGCAGCTGCCGATGATGCTCCGTCAGGTCGCGGACTGGGCGGCGGTGATGGAAGCCGCGGAGGGCGAGCGGGGTGCGTAGGGTGCCGCCCGCGCGGCCGGCGCAAACGGATGCGCGCACAATCCGACCGTGATAAGCTGGAGCCGCGAGGAAGCGACCCGACCGCATCACGACGTGGAGATTATCCGGTGAACAAGACCTGTATGGCATTGGCGCTGCTGGCGCTGGCGGCTTGCGCGCCGCAGACCTATCAAGGACGGCAGCTGAGCTGCGCGGGCGGCGTGCTCGGCGGCGCGGCCGCGGGCGGGATCCTCGGCAACCAGGTCGGCGGCGGCGGCGGCAAGGATCTTGCGACCGCGCTCGGGGCCGGGCTCGGCGCGCTGGCGGGGACGCAGAATCCGAACTGCCTGGCGCCGGCGCAGGCGCAGGCCCAGCAGCAGATCGTCGGCTACGACCGCAACGGCAACGCGATCTACGCCCAGCCGCCGCTGCAGGCGCAGGCGCAACTGGTCGGCTACGACCGCTACGGCCAGCCGGTCTACGCGCGCTGAGGGTAGCTCGTCCCGGACCGGATAAGCGAGGCTGCTGTGCAGCCTCGCCCGGTCCGTCGCCCGGAGCAAGCTTGCGGAGGGCGAGGGGGGTGCGGGCTTGCTCGGACGGTTGTAATCGGGCCGCGTCTGCCCGGCTGGCGCGCGCTGCGCGCCTGCCCCGGGCGGGCAGGCGCGGCCCGATTTGTCGACGGACAAATCGGGCGGGCGCTTGGCGACGGCGCCGCGTCACCGGAAGCGATGACCCGCCTCAGCGCCGCAGCGTCATCCGGTCGCCGGCGATCTCGATGCTGGAGAAGCGGTCGAGGTAGGACATGCCGAGGAGCGAGGTGTCGAGCCCGCCGCTGGTGACGCTGGCGCGGACGCCGGTGTCGGTGAAGTCGCCGAGACGCACCAGGCCGAGGCGGACGGTGGCGGTCGGCACGTCGCCGTTGGCGGTGCGGGCGCTGCCGAGGTAGGCGAGCCCGGTGGGGTCGATGCCGACCCGCTCGGCGTCGCGGCGGGAGAGCACGATGTCGGAGGCGCCGGTGTCGATCATGAAGCGGACGCTCTTGCCGTTGACCTCGAGGTCGGCGTGGAAGTGGCCGTCGGAGCCGCGGCGGAGCTCGATGGCGTCGGGCGCGATCTGCACCATGGCCGCGGGCAGCAGCTCCTCGCGCAGGGTGTCGCGGAAGCCGTAGGCGATGACCACCATGGCGAAGATCAGCGCCCAGACCGCGAGGTCGCGCAAGGTGCGGCCGAGCCGGTCGCGCCGGCCCCAGAGGAAGAAGCCGCCGACGAAGGCGAGGAGCAGCACCAGGTAGACGAGCCGCATGCGGGTGTCGGGATCGGTGGGGAACATCCGGCTCAAGCCGGCAGCAGACCGAGGTCGCGCAGTCCGTTGAGCACGAACTGCACCGAGAGCGCGGCGAGCAGGATGCCGAAGAGCCGGGTCAGCACCACGATGCCGGTATGGCCGAGCAGGCGCTCGACCAGGCCGCCGACGCGGAACAGCAGGAAGGTGAGCGCGAGCACCGCCACCATCACCAGGTTGATGCCGAGGAGCGCCGGGCAGGTCGCCGGGGTGCTGCGAGCTCAGAAGGATCATCGTGGCGAGCGCGCCGGGGCCGGCGATCAGCGGCATGGCGAGCGGGAAGACCGAGGGATCGGGGCGGGCCTCATGGTTTCCTCGGCGGCGCGGCGCTCGCGGCGCTCGCTGCGCGCTCGAACAGCATGTCGACCGCCATCAGGAACAGGAGCATGCCGCCGGAGATGCGGAAGGCGGGCAGGCCGATGCCGATGCCGGCGAGCGAGCTGCTCGCCGGCGAGGCCGAAGAGCGGCGAGGAGGCCGAAGGCGACCACGATGCGCGCGGACCGCGACGCGCTTGCGCTCGGCGTCGGTCATGCCCTGGGTGAGCGCGATGAAGAGCGGCGCCAGCGCCGATCGGGTCGATGACGACGAAGAGGGTGACGAAGGTGGTGACCAGGAGCGAGAGGGTCATCAGACCGGCTCGCCGGTGGCCTCGAGCCGCTCGAGCGCGGCCATCCAGAGCGCCTCGGCGCGGGCGAGCGCGTCCTCGACCTCGGCGCGCTTCTTCTGCAGCCGGGCGATCTCCTCGGTGTCGCCGCGGGAGTAGAGCAGCGGGTTGGCGAGGCGGCCGTCGATCGCGGCGCGCATCTCCTCGAGCTTGGCGACGCGGGCCTCGCAGCGGGCGACCTCGGCGCGGAGCGGCGCGATCTCGGACGCGGGGCGGCGGCGCGGGGCTTCGGGCTTCGTCGTCGCGCGCGCGCGGAGCGGCGTGCCGTTGCGCTCGGCGAGGAGCAGGCGGCGGTAGGCGTCCATGTCGTCGTCGAAGGGGGTGACGCGGCCGTCCTTGACCAGCCAGAGCCGCTCGGCGACCAGCTCGACCAGGTGCGGGTCGTGGCTGATCAGGATCACCGCGCCGCCGTATTCGGTCAGCGCCTCGACCAGCGCGTCGCGGCTCTCGATGTCGAGGTGGTTGGTCGGCTCGTCGAGGATGATCAGGTGCGGCGCGTCGAGGGTGGCGAGCAGCAGCGCGAGGCGCGATCTTCTGGCCGCCGGAGAGCCGGCCGACCTCGGTGGTGACGATGTCGGCGCCGAGGCCGCCGGCGGCGAGGCGGCCGCGGAGCTTGCCGGGCGGCTCGTCGGGGCGGAGGCGCTGCGAGGTGCTGCAGCGGGGTCTCGTCGAGCTCGAGCTCGTCGACCTGGTGCTGGGCGAAATAGCCGACGCGGAGCTTGGAGGAGGCGAGCTTGCGGCCGGCCATCGGCGCGAGGCGGTCGGAGAGGAGCTTGGCGAGCGTCGACTTGCCCTCGCCGTTCTGGCCGAGGAGCGCGATGCGGTCGTCCTGGTCGATCCGGAGGTCGAGGCGGTGGAGCATCGGGCGGCCGCCGTAGCCGACGCTGACGTCCTCGAGCCGGATGATCGGCGGCGACAGCTCCTCCGGCGTGGGGAAGTTGAAGCCGGTGACGCTGTCCTCGACGATGGCGGCGATCGGCTTCATCCGCTCCAGCGCCTTGATCCGGCTCTGGGCCTGGCGGGCCTTGGAGGCCTTGGCGCGGAAGCGGTCGACGAAGGACTGCATATGGGCGCGGGCGGCGTCCTGCTTGCGCTTCTCGGAGACGAGCTGCTCGAGCCGCGCCCGGCGGGTGTCCTCGAAGGTGTCGTAGGGGCCCTGGTAGAGGGTGAGCTTGCGGCGGTCGAGGTGCAGGATGGCGCCGACCGAGCGGTTGAGGAGGTCGCGGTCGTGGCTGATGACCAGCACGGTGTGCGGGTAGCGGGCGAGGAAGGTCTCGAGCCAGATCGCGCCTTCGAGGTCGAGGTAGTTGGTCGGCTCGTCGAGCAGCAGCACGTCGGGGCGCGCGAAGAGCACGGCGGCGAGCGCCACCCGCATCCGCCAGCCGCCGGAAAACTCGGCGCAGGCGCGGGCCTGGGCGGCGGCGTCGAAGCCGAGGCCGTTCAGGATCGAGCCGGCGCGGGCCTCGGCGGAATGCGCGTCGATGTCGGCGAGGCGGGCGTGGATCTCGGCGATGCGGTGCGCGTCGTGCGCCGTCCTCGGCCTCGGCCATCAGCGCGGCGCGCTCGGTGTCGGCGGCGAGCACGGTGTCGATCAGGCTGTCGCGGGTGGCCGGCGCCTCCTGCGCGACGCCGCCGATGCGGGCGCGGCGCGGCACCTCGATCTCGCCGCCGTCGAGCGCGAGCTCGCCGCGGATCAGCCGGAACAGCGTGGTCTTGCCGCTGCCGTTGCGGCCGACGAATCCGACCTTGTGCCCGGCCGGGATCAGCGCCGAGGCGTCCTCGAACAGCGGCTTGCCCTCGAGCGTGAAGCTGATGTTCTTGAACGCGAGCATGGCGCCGATGTGGCGCGGGGCGCGGGGCTTGTCAACGATGCCGCTTGCGGGGGTTGACAGACCGATAGCCCGGCGGTGATATGGCAACCCATAGCCATCCGGTTATTGGTAAGCCCATGCCCGACCCGAACGCCGTCCTGTTCCGGACCCTCGCCGATCCGACGCGGCGGGGGCTCTTCGAGCGGCTCTGCCGCGACGGCGAGCAGACGGTGGGCGCGCTGACCGCCCGGGCCGGGGTGTCGCAGCCGGCGGTCTCCAAGCATCTGGGACTCTCTGAAGCGGGCCGGGCTGGTGCGCGACCGGCACGCGGGGCGGCAGACGCATTATCGCGCCGAGCTCGGCGCGCTGGCGCCGCTGATCGACTGGACCAGCCAGATGACCGGCTTCTGGGAGAGCCGGTTCGACCGGCTGGAGGAGGTGCTGAGGAGGATGGACCAGTGACGCATCCCGAGAACGCGACGCCGCGGCTGCTCTCGGGCGGCAACCCGCAGATCGCCAAGGGCATCGGCGACGCTCCGGTGCAGGCCTATATCGCGGCGATGCCGGGCTGGAAGCGCGCGGTCGGGAGCCGCCTCGACGCGCTGATCGTGCGCGCGGTGCCCGAGGTGCAGAAGGCGGTCAAATGGAACTCGCCGCTCTACGGCATCGAGGACCAGGGCTGGTTTCTCGGCCTGCATTGCTTCGCCCGCTACATCAAGCTCGCCTTCTTCCGCGGCGCCGCGCTGCGTCCGGTGCCGCCCGAAGCGTCCAAGCAGGCGGACGTGCGCTACTTTCACATCCACGAGCACGACCGGATCGACGAGGCGCAACTGGCCGACTGGATGCGGCAGGCGAGCAGGCTGCCCGGCGAGAAGATGTAGCCCGAGGCCATCATCAGGGAGCAGGACCCATGAGCAAGACCGAGAGCCTTGCGACGGACGCGGAAGCGCCTTCGGCGCGGATCGATGCGCGGATCGCCGAGCTCGGCGACTGGCGGGGCGAGACGCTCGCGCGGATCCGGGCGCTGATCCGGGAGGCGGACCCCGAGGTGGTCGAGACCTGGAAGTGGCGCGGGGTGCCGGTCTGGGAGCACGACGGCATCCTCTGCACCGGCGAGACCTACAAGGCGGTGGTCAAGCTCACCTTCGCCAAGGGCGCGGCGCTCGCGATCCGTCGGGCCTCTTCAACGCCAGCCTCGAGGGCAACACCCGGCGGGCGATCGACATCCGCGCGGGCGAGACGATCGACGCCGCGGCGCTGAAGGCGCTGGTCCGCGCCGCCGTGGCGCTCAACGCCGCGGCGGGCGCCGCCGGCTCGCGCAAAACGACCGGCATGAGGAGGGGACGATGAACGAAGCCGCCGAGACGCTTTCCGTGGTAATCGAGCGGGAGCTGCCGCATCCGCCGGAGAAGATCTGGCGGGCGCTGACGCAGCCGCAGCTGATCGCGGAATGGCTGATGCAGAACGACTTCGCGCCAGCGGTCGGCCACCGCTTCCGTTTTCGCGCCGACTGGGGCGCGGTCGACTGCGAGGTGGTGAGCGATTGAGCCCGGCAAGGATCGCTTTCCTATACTTGGGCGGCCGCTGGACTTCAGAGCGTCGTCACTTGGACGCTCACGCCGACATCCAGCGGGACTCGACTGCAGATGGTGCAATCGGGATTCCGCTCGGATCAGCCGCAATTCTACCAGGGCGCCAAGGACGGGTGGCCGAAGTTCTTCGCGGCTCTGGAGCAGGTTTTGGCGCGGACCATTTAGCCGTCAGCCATTACTTTTTTCGAGGATCATCGGCCGGGTTGACGTAGGTGATGCCGCCCGGACCGATGCTGTGAAGTTGGAGCAGCGTGTCCTCGCTGACCCAGATAAAGTGGGCCATTCCCGCCGGGCGGCTCACGAAACCACCGGGCCCCACGGCTTGCGTCGCGGCCTCGTCGAACGTCTCTCCCATCCCAGTGTGAAGCATTCCTGAAAGCACTGTGGCGTTTTCCACGTTCGGATGGGTATGCGGAAGAATTCTTGAAGCCCGCCGGAAGCTTCAGACGAAGCACGTAGGGCCCTTCCCCCGCGGGATCGCCGGCGACAACCGCGCTTTCCGCGCCCTCCATTAGCGCGGGAGGAGCGGACCACTTTAATTGGTCCGGTAAAACCAAAAAAGAATCATCCGCAATGGCAGGTAAAGATAGAAAAACCGATAAAAAAAGTCCTGTTACCATAGAGATGCAATTCATGGCACTACTCCCAGGTAAATATCCGATCATTGGAGGGACTATGCTATCACGTTGGAACCTGACTCCAAAGTCAGATCGCCAGCGCCGGCGACCTCGGCGGGCGCAGGGGTCGGCCCACACGACACGGCGTCGTTGCCGTCGAGGCATTGTGCTCACCGCAACGCCCATAGGCTCACCATCGCCTAGCCCGCACGGCTGCGGGTGGTCTCCGCCGCGCCCGGTGGCCTTGTCCCCTTTTCCGGTCGGCGCCCGCGTGCTAACCGGCATCCGCACAACGAGGGGTTTTCAGTCATGGCCGTGCAGCGCACGTTCTCGATCATCAAGCCGGACGCCACGCGGCGCAACCTGACCGGGGCGATCAACGCCAAGCTCGAGGCGGCGGGGCTCAGGATCGTCGCGCAGAAGCGCATGCAGCTGACGCTGGCGCAGGCGCAGGCCTTCTATGCGGTGCACAAGGAGCGGCCGTTCTTCGCCGAGCTGACCGAGTTCATCAGCTCGGCGCCGATCGTGGCCCAGGTGCTCGAAGGCGAGGACGCGGTCGCGAAGAACCGCGAGGTGATGGGCGCCACCAATCCCGCCGAGGCCGCCGCCGGCACCATCCGCAAGGAGTTCGCGCTGTCGATCGGCGAGAACTCGGTGCACGGCTCGGACGGGCCGGAGACCGCCGCGGTCGAGATCGCCTATTTCTTCTCGGGGCTCGAGCTGGTCGGCTGAGCCGTCAGTCGCTGGAGGCGGTCGAGAACACCAAGACCAGCACCGCCAGCCCCACGACGACGCCGATGGCGGCGCCGGTGGCCACCTGGACCGACGAGCCCGGCGGCGCGTTCGGCTTTACCGGGATCGGCTCGTCGCTTGCGGCCGGCGCGGATGGCGCCGCCGTCTGCCCCGCCGCCGAGCCGGCTGCGAGCGCGAGGCCGGCGACAAGAGCCAGCACCAGGCCGGGCGCGCGCGCCGTCATGACGAGGGCATGAAGGCGACGGAGCTGAGCAGAATGACCCCGAGCACGACGATCACCACGCCGGCTCCGACGCCGACCCCGACGGCCGTTGGCCCCGAGGAGCCCTTGGGCGCCTTCTCGGGCACCGGGATCGGCTCGGCCGTGGCCGTGGTTTCGGTCGCCACGGCGGTGGTGGTGGCGGGAGCGGTGGTGGATTGCGGATAGGCAGGCACGGCGAGAGTGGCCGCCAGAACAGCGACGGCAAAAGTGTTTCGCATGGGATGCGTCCCTCGAAATAAATCGTTTTCTGCGTATCGCGGAAGCGTCAGCGCGTCACTGGTTGCGTGAAGCTCACGTGATCGCGGGACAGCTTAAATGCCGCTGTTCGATAATGCGGCTTTTGCGACTGCTGCGGAACTACGGGAACAGCGCCACCGGCCTGCGGTCGCCGGCGGCGAAGCGGCGCAGCACCGCGGGGTAGAGGCGGTGCTCGACCGGCAGCAGGCGGGCGGCGAGGGTCTCGGGCGTGTCGCCGGGCAGGATCGGGATCACCGCCTGGCCGAGGATCGGGCCGGCGTCGAGCGCTTCGGTGACCTCGTGCACGCTGCAGCCGTGCACCGCCATGCCGGCGGCGAGCGCGCGGGCGTGGGTGTCGAGGCCGGGGAAGAGCGGCAGGATCGACGGGTGGACGTTCAGCATCCGCCCGGCCCAGGCGGCGATGAAGCCCGGGGTCAGCACCCGCATGAAGCCGGCGAGGCAGAGGATCTCGGCGCCGCTGGCGCGGAGCGGCGCCATCAGCGCCGCCTCGAAGGCCTCGCGGTCGGGGTAGGCGCGGTGATCGACGCTGGCCACCGGCAGGCCGAGGGCGGCGGCGCGGGCGAGGCCGGCGGCGCCGGGCCGGCTGGAGAGGACGAGGCAGGGCGCGGCCGGATGCGCCGGATCGGCCATGTCGCGGACCAGCGCCAGCATGTTGGAGCCGCCGCCCGAGATCAGGACGGCGACGCGCCTGCGGGTCACAGACGGCCCGAATAGCGCACGCCTTCGCCGGGGACGACGCGGCCGATCTCCCGGACGCTCTCGCCGGCCTCGGCGAGGAGCGCGGTCAGCGCGGCGGCGCGGTCGGCGGCGACCACCGCCACCAGGCCGATGCCGCAGTTGAAGGTCCGGAGCATCTCGGCGTCGGCGATGCCGGCGCTGGCGCGGAGCCAGGCGAAGGCCGCGGGCAGCGCCCAGGCGTCGAGGTCGATCTCGGCGCCGAGGCCGTCCGGCAGGATGCGGGGCAGGTTCTCGGTCAGCCCGCCGCCGGTGATATGCGCGAGGCCGTTGAGGCCGCCGGCCGCCAGCGCCGCGCGCGCGGGGCGCACGTAGATCCGGGTCGGCGCCAGCAGCGCCTCGCCGAGCCGGCCGGGGCCGAACGGCGAGGGGGCGTCCCAGCCGAGGCCGGCGGTCTCGACCACCCGGCGCACCAGGCTGAAGCCGTTGGAATGGATGCCGCTGGAGGCGAGGCCGAGCAGGTGGTCGCCGGCGGCGACGTCGCGGGGCAGGGCGCCGCCGCGCTCCATCGCCCCGACCGCGAAGCCGGCAAGGTCGAAGTCGCCCTGGGCGTACATGCCGGGCATCTCCGCGGTCTCGCCGCCGATCAGCGCGCAGCCTGCCTCGGCGCAGCCGGCGGCGATGCCTTCGACCACCCGGGCGGCGGCGGCGACATCGAGCTTGCCGGTGGCGAAGTAGTCGAGGAAGAACAAAGGCTCCGCCCCCTGGCAGACCAGGTCGTTGACGCACATCGCCACCAGATCGACGCCGACGGTGTCGAGCTTGCCGGTGTCGATGGCGAGGCGGAGCTTGGTGCCGACCCCGTCGGTCGCGGCCACCAGCACCGGGTCGGCGAAGCCCGCGGCCTTCAGATCGAAGAGCGCGCCGAAGCCGCCGAGCCCGGCCATCACCCCGGGCCGCGCGGTCGCCGCCGCGGCCGGCTTGATGCGCGCGACCAGGGCATTGCCGGCGTCGATATCGACGCCGGCCTCGGCGTAGGTCAGCCGGTTCGGCCGTTCCGTCACGATCGCCCTCCGCTTGCGCTCTCGGTGGCGGATGCTCTAGCGCATGGCGCGCGCCAAGGGAACACGCGCTTGACGCTCGGCGGGCCCGCGCGATAGCAGGGGTCGCCGGGCCTGTAGCTCAATGGTTAGAGCAGAGCGCTCATAACGCTTTGGTTGGGGGTTCGAGTCCCTCCGGGCCTACCGCGACTCAATCCGGGCTAGTTCGCGATCGTTCGCCGCGGTTCTAAAAATATAATAACTTGCAATTTGTTACGCCTTTAACCTAGGCCGTATCAGTCCGCGCGAGTTCCGTTATCAGCCACGGGAATGGCGGGTACAAATGCGGGTTGCGAAACCCGGAGGACAGGCTCTCATGCCCTTGACTGACATCGCCGTTAAAAGCGCCAAGCCGGAGCCCGCGCCATACAAGCTGGCGGACGGACATGGCTTGCACCTTCTGGTCACGCCGTCCGGCTCGAAGCTTTGGCGGCTCCGCTACCGGCGAAACGGGCGGGAAATCCATGCTTGGCCTCGGAGCCTACCCGCGCGTTGGGCTCAAGGACGCTCGCATTGCCGCGGAGAACGCCCGTGCGGCTCTCGCGGAGGGAACGGACCCCGTGGTCGAGAAGCGCCGCAAGCGGGCGCGCGACGTTGTCTTAAGCGGCAACACCTTCGCGCACGCGGTCGAGGCATATCTTAAGGGCCGGACAGGCTGGGCGAGTGGGCACCGCAAGCGGTTCGAACAACGCATGCGAGGCGACGTGCTGCCGGTAATAGGATCGATGCCGATCGACAGGGTCGCAGCACTTGACGTGGTCAGCGCCGTCCAGCCGTCATCGACCGAGGCGCAATGGACAGCGCTAAGCGCACCGTCGGGATGATCGGGCAGGTGATGGCGAAAGCTGTGGTGCTTGGTCTCGCGCGGTCGAACCCCACCGTCGGGCTCGCCGCTGCGCCTCGGGGACGCGCCGCCAGTGCGGAGCCGCGCCGCGATATTACAATCCCGACGCCCTCGGCGTTTTCCTGCGCACGCTTTGGCAACACCCTCACAGAGAGTGTCGCCAAGGAACTTCTGAAGACGATTTTGCTTACCTTCGCGCGGCCGGGCGAAGTGGGGGGCATGCGCTGGGATCAGATCGACATGGCAGCGGAGGGATCGGACCTACACGGTCTCGAAGGTCGCGCTGCGGGACCATATCGTGCCCCTGTCTCGGCAGGCGCTTGCGATTATCGATGGCATGCGCCCGCTCACCGGCAGGCACCCGTTTGTCTTCGCCAGCCCAACTACCGGCCTGCCGCTCTCCGACCCGATCCCGACCGTGATGATTTCCCGCCTCGGTGTCGATCGGAGTGTCATGACGGCTCACGGTGCTCGCGCCATCGCGAGGACGCACCTTATCGAACGTCTCGGATTTCCCGAAGCGCAGGTCGAGATGCAGCTATCTCATGTCCCGAAGGACATTCACGGCACCGCCTACAACCGCACCCAGTGGCGAGCCGAACGGCACGCGATGATGCAGGCCTACGCTGACCACCTTGACAGGCTTCAGTTCACGCACTCTGCGTCCTAGCGGCGCATCACAGCGGATCTGTATCGGAAGGTCCGTCTGGCGTGTGCTGACGGGACAAGCGAGAGGGAGGCGGCGCGTCACTCTTCGATTCCGCGCGACAGCGTCGGGTGCTGAGCTTCTACGTGCCGTCCGGCTTTCAGCGCAAGGCTGATTGCGCGGCGCAGTCGCAAAGGATATTTCTGGGTCGGTAGGCCTTCGGAGCCGATACAGTGAACTACAGAGCCGCGCTTCGAAAGACGCCGCCTGCGCGGCTCAAAGCCTACTTCACTGAGCGCATGGCGGATTTTCCCAGACGATTTCGACTGGAGCGTGGACGGAGCAGAACTCGCGAACGCGTTGGACGAGCGGATTTCGCACGCCGGCATGGAACTCGAAAATAACATTCGCGTCGAACTCGAAAGCATCTTGAGGATAGCGGATGGGGACGGCTGGCGAACCGTCGAAGAAATCTGTCGAGGCAGCGAAATAGACCTCGACGGATGCAGAGGAGAACACGACGCGATAATGATGCTCGCGCTTGATCACCACGACATGTTCGAACGTGCCATTTCAGCGTCATCGTTCAAGCGCCGCAACGGCGGGCGGGACTGGTCCACGTTCGAACTGTCGGACGACCGATCTTCGATCGATATTTCGGACGAGGCCTCGCGCGAACGTTTTTTGGCGGAGGCGCTGGCGATTCTCGATGTGCCGCCGGGTCGAAAGAGGGAAGCGGACTGGTATTCCGCAATCCGCCGCGATCCCGTTACAGGCGAGGAAACCAACGTCACCCAGGCGACGATCTATGTTGAGGAGCGCTCCGAAAGCGGCCTTGCGTTCGGCGACGGGAATACTGTCGAACGGAAGATCGTTCCCCGTGTCGGTGGGGGAGTCGGCATCGCCTACGATCCGCAGGATCATGTCTTCGAGGAATCTGCGCATCTGGCGGAAAGCTCCAGCGCGACAAGTATGCGCGGGCGTTCGCCGGCTGTTTTCTCGACAACGCCGACGGACTAGTCGAGACACCGAGACGGGAGATCAATTTCGATCGGCTTTCGAAAGTGCTGGCCTTCGATATTGATCCCGCCGATGAAATCGAGACATACGAAGTTTCCGAACTTGCTCTCTATTCTGTTGGCGGTGGGTTCGCTAAATTCGAGCGTCGCGGAGATTGCGAGTTCCATATACGGTTTCATCGAACGGCGTTTCGGGGGCGCTTCACCACTGACCGCGCAGGGGTGGAAGATCGTTGCTGCAACGCTTCGCATTGTGCGCAACCCGCAAGACGACCAAGGGCGCAAGAAGACGCTCACGATCGACCTGAAGTCGCCAAATCGGACGACGCTTCGCAACAAGACCGAGGACGACCGGATTTTTGTAACCGGGTTGTTGACGCGATGGGGCGTTTTCACGCCTCCGAATGATGGCCGCCTTCTGGTGGAGCCGGACTAGTTGTCCGCAGTCTCTCTTCTGTCGGAGATGCTTGAACTCCGGACAGACAAGCTGCCAACCGACGCCTACTCGAACCGCCCAGGGTTCCCCGCGCTACGGAAATGTCTCATCATCAGGGATGCCGGCTTGCTGCAGTCGGTTCGCTGCGAGGAATGCGAACAAACCCATGACGCACCGGTAACATACCACAACGGGGAAGCGGCTTACGGTTGGATCTGCTATGAGCACGGGTTCTTTCCGATCGAGCGGGAACGGCTCGCGGCCTTTCGGGTGTCAATCGAAGCAATTGTCACGAGACTCTCGGCGTCGCTAGCGTGCAGAAATCGCCGCGAACGCCCGCTGATCGATGGGCTGCTCTGGCGTGTCGGAACCTTTGACTGGGCGAACCAGGATGTCGCCGTCTACCTTGCGACGCGAATTGCAACGCTTGACGAGGCGCAGCGATGCGCCGCAGCGATTTCGGCGGAACCAAGGGCGGGTTTTAGAGTGCTGCTGACCCCCGATCTGGACAACATGCGCGATTTTGAGATCGCTGGATGCGCGATCGCGAAACTGAGTGACGCCATTTCGATTGATTCGGTGCTGGGCTTGGAGGCCAGGCCGCATCGAGTCGCGAGGCTTGCTGGTGTTCCGGTTCAGCGCAGTGGCGGCAGGCCGGCTGTCTACGAGCCAATGCTGTCCGACTTGATCGAGACGCGCGACCGGGACGGAGTTGCCGCTCTGGCCTCAACGCGGAAGTCCGTGCGATCCAGGCAATCTGGCCAACGCTCGCCCTTACGGAACGGACACCTTCCGAAAGCAGCGTTAAACGTGCGCTCAGCAAATATCGCGGCGGTTCATAACCGGGTCAAAACCTGGCCTCTTTTCTGAACCGGCTTCGCTGCCTCAACGTCCGCTCATGTCCAATGGAAGGATCATGAGCGATGACGAAACTAAATGAACTCCAACAGCTTGTCGTTGCGCCTCAGCCGATTGCGGTTTCGCCGAACGAAGCGGCGCGGCTGATCGGCATCGGGCGCACGACGCTCTATGCCGCGCTGTCGTCCGGCGCATTGAGAAGCTCCAAGATCGGCAAGCGGCGCCTGGTGACCATCGATGGGCTCAGGCAGTGGCTGAGCGCCTGCGAGAACTAGCGCCCATGAGCGCTGAGACCCGGGAAGTCTGGCAACCGCGCCTCGGGCGCGACCTCACCGACGAGGACGCCCGCAGATCATGCACAACGTCACCGGCTTCTTCGCCGTGCTCGCCGAATGGTCGCGGGCCGAGAGGCTCGCCGCCGCCAATGACAACCGCTGCGCCCGCCAGCCGACGATGGCGAGGTGCGCCATGACCGCTGAAACCATCGCCAGGGCGCTCGGCGGGCCGCGCGGGCGGCAAGGCATGGATGGCCCGCTGCCCGGCGCATGACGATCGGAGCCCGAGCCTTTCGATCAGGCCGGCGGACGGCAAGGTGCTGGTGCGCTGCCATGCCGGCTGCGACCAGCGCGACCTGATCGCGGCCTTGCAGGAGCGCGGCCTGTGGGAGCGGCACGGCGCGCTCGACCGCTTCGCCGCGATCCTCGCCGCAAGGTCGCCGAGCCAGAACCCGATCAGCGACAGGCCTGAAGCGCAGCGCGGCGGCGCTGGCGATCTGGCAGGCATCGCACGCCGGCCGAGGGAACGCCCGTCGCAGCCTATCTGCGTCGCGCGGGCTCTGACCTTCCGGCGCCGCCGTGCGCTGCGCTTCCATCGCCGGCCTGAAGCATCCCTCGGGCGGCGTCTGGCCCGCGATGGTGGCGCTGGTGACGCACGGCGCCGACGCCGATCGCCGATCGCCATTCACCGCACCTTTCTCGCCCGCGACGGCGGCGGCAAGGCGCCGGTCGATCCGGCGAAGATGATGCTCGGGCCTTGTCGCGGCGGTGCAGTCCGTCTTGGCGAGCCCGGCGACGTGCTGATGGTCGGCGAAGGGATCGAGACCTGCCTTGCCGCCATGCAGGCGACGGGAAACGCCGCCTGGGCGGCGCTTTCAACCTCGGGCCTTCGGTCGCTCGATCTGCCGCGCGACGTTCGCGACGTGATCGTGCTCGCCGATGGCGACGAACCCGGCGAAGCGGCGGCGCAGGATTGTGCGCGACGCTGGAAGCGCGAAGGGCGGCGCGTTCGGATCGCCCGCCCGCCGCAAGGCATGGACTTCAACGATCTGCTCAAGGCCCGCAATCCCTCTTTCACGGAGGGCGCGCGATGAACCCCGACGCCACCGTTGAACCCGATCAGCTGATCGCCGACGCCATCGACGCCGCCGAGGAGATGCCCGATCCGCTGGCGGGCTTGGCCGAGAAGACCGCCGCCGATCCGGGCGCGCCCTTCATGCCGGAAGCGCTGGAGGCGCTCGCGGCGCTCAAGTCAGGACAACCGCGCCGCCTTCGAGGCGCTGCGGTCGCAACTGAAGAAGGCCGGATGCCGGGTGACGGCGCTCGATGAGGCCATCGCCGAGGAGAGCGGCGACGCAGGCGGGCGCGGGCCGACGCAGGCCGACATCCTGATCGACCTCGCGCAAACCGCCGAACTGTTCCACACGCCGGACGGCACCGGCTTCGCCGACCTCGACATCAACGGCCATCGCGAAACCTGGCCGATCCGCGCCAAGGGCTTCCGCCGCTGGCTCGCCCGCCGCTTCTTCGAGGAGACGGGCGGCGCGCCGAGTTCGGAAGCGCTGCAATCGGCGCTGAACGTGATCGAGGCCAAGGCGCATTTCGATGCGCCGGAACGGCAGGTCCATATCCGCGTCGGCGGGCTCGACGGCCGGCTCTATCTCGACCTCGGCGATGAAACATGGCGCGCGGTGGAGATCGACGCCACCGGCTGGCGCGTCATCGACAACCCGCCCGTTCGCTTCCGCCGCGCTTCCGGCATGAAGCCGATGCCGATCCCGGTGCGCGGCGGATCGGTCGAGACGCTGCGCTCGTTCCTCAACGTGCAGACCGACGCCGATTTCGTGCTGGTGGTCGCCTGGGCGCTCGCCTGCCTGCGCAATCGCGGTCCCTATCCGGTGATCGTGCTGTCGGGCGAGCAGGGTTCGGCGAAGTCCACCTTCTCGGCGATCCTGCGGGCGCTGCTCGATCCCAACACCGCGCCGCTTGCGGGCCTTGCCGCGCGAGGATCGCGACCTGTTCATCGCCGCCAGCAACGGCCATGTGCTCGCCTTCGACAATGTGTCGGGCCTGCCCGCCTGGATTTCGGACACGCTTTGCCGCCTCGCCACGGGCGGCGGCTTCGCGGTGCGCCAGCTCTATTCCGATCAGGACGAGGTGCTGTTCGACGCCGCCCGGCCGGTGATCCTGAACGGGATCGAGGACATCGTCACGCGGCCCGACCTGGCCGACCGCGCCGTGTTCCTCACGCTGGAGCCGATCCCCGAGGAGCGCCGCCGCCCGGAAGCAGGAATTGTGGGCGGCGTTCGAGGCCGAACGCCCGCGCATCCTCGGCGTGCTGCTCGATGCGGTGGCGAAGGGCCTGGCCGAGTTGCCGCGCACCAAGCTCGACAAGCTGCCGCGCATGGCGGACTTCGCGCTTGTGGGCGACGGCCTGCGAAACCGCGCTCTGGCCCGCGGGCACGTTCTGGTCGGCCTATTGCGGCAATCGCGACGAGGCGGTGGAAGGCGTGATCGACGCCGATCCGATCGCCGCCGCCGTGCGCGCCGTGATGACCGACGCGGACGGAGTGGACGGGAACCGCCTCGGAGCTTCTGGGCGCCCTTGCCGAAATGGCGGGCGAGCGCGTCGCCAAGTCGAAGACCTGGCCCGATAGCCCTCGGGCGCTGGCGGGCCGGCTGCGCCGGGCGGCGACCTTCCTGCGCAAGATCGGCATCGACATCGGCTTCGAGCGCGAAGGCCGGGCGCGGACGCGGATCATCCGCATCACCACGACCGGCAAACCCGCCTCGCCAGAAACCGGAGGGGCGCAACCGTCCGCATCGTCCGCACCGTCCGCCGATCGGCCGAAAGCCAATTCCGGCAACGGCTTCGCGTCGCCGGGCTTGCGGACGGTCGGCGATCGTCGCGGACGGTTCAGCGGGCGAGCAACGGCGCGACCGTCCGCGCCAACCCGTTGAAATCCAACGGCGCGGACCGATGCGGACGGTGCGGACGCAAACCGCCCGCCCCAATCCGCGCCGGAAAATGCGGGCTGGAGGGCGCGGCTATGAGCGCCGTCGCAAGCCCTGAAGGCGGCGCGCGATGCCGGCGTTCGGATCGGCATCGACGGCGACGACCTCACGCTGGACGCCGACGCCGCGCCGCCTGCCGGCCGTGCTCGACCTGCTGTCGCGTCACAAGGCGGGCGTGATCGCGCTGCTGCGCACCGGCGAGCGACGGCTGGTCGGGCGAGGACTGGCGGGCCTTCTTCGACGAGCGGGCGGGCATCGCCGAGTTCGATGGCGGGCTGCCGCGCGCGGAGGCCGAGGCCCGCGCCTTCGCCTGCTGCGTCGCCGAATGGCTGAACCGCAATCCGGTGCGCTCGCCGCCCGGCCGCTGCCTCGGCTGCGGTGGCGGCGACATGCCCACGACGCGCTGCTGCCGTTCGGCACCGAGCCGACCGGCCATGCCTGGCTGCATTCGCGCTGCTGGGCCGCATGGCACGCAGGCCGGAAGGCCGAGGCGGTCGCCGCCCTTGCAGCGATGGGAATCTGACATGAGGACATCGCCAATGAGCGCCAAGAAGCCCGCCGCCAACGAGCCGACGACCGTGGTCGCCAACGATCCCGACGATCGGAAGGGCGCGCTGAAGAACATCGGCGGCTCGCAATCCGACCACTGGAACAACATGCTCGCCAATCAGGCGGTGCAGGCGCTTTGGCTGAAGAACTCAGACGCCGAAGACACGCGACAAGCAGTTGAGCGCCACCGTCGCCGCGCTGGTCGGCATCGGCCCGAAGGACGAGCTGGAAGGCATGATGGCGGCGCAACTGATCGCCGCCCACAACGCCGCGATGGAATGCTACCGGCGCGCCATGATCGGCGAACAGACCTTCGAGGGGCGGCGCGAGAACCTGGCCCAGGCCAACAAGCTGTCCCGCACCTATGCGGCGCTGCTCGAAGCCCTCAACCGCCATCGCGGCAAGGGCCAGCAGAAGGTCACGGTCGAGCACGTCCACGTCCATGCGGGCGGGCAGGCGGTGGTCGGCATGGTCGAGCACCGACCGGGGGGTGGGGATCGCAGCGAAATCGGAGGAACAACCCCATGCAAAGCAGATTGCCCATGCACCTGAGCCCGCGCTGCGGAGCCCGGACGCGGAGCGGGACGCCGTGCCGGTCGCCCGCGATGCCGAACGGGCGCTGCCGGATGCACGGCGGCAAGTCGCCGGGCGCGCCGAAGGGCAACAGAAACGCCCTCAAGCATGGCCGCTACACCGCCGAGGCCATCGCCGAGCGGCGGGAGCTGGCGGCGCTGTTGCGCGCCATGAAGGGCCTTGTCGAACAGGTGGACGGCGACGAATAGGCCGGTGGCATCCTTTCCCGATGCGGGCGGGCCGGTTAGGTTCTTCCCGGCGCCTGTCGTATGCGGGCGGCAAAGGCGCGATGCGTCGCCAGCGGCAGGGGTGCGAACCGGGTGCGCACCTGGGTTCGCGGGTTCGCACTCGATGCAACGGTTCGCATCCGTGCCAATACTGCTTTTGACTTGAACGATTGAAGGATTCGCCCGCGACGATGGACAAACGGAGCCTCACCGAACGCGACATCTGCACCAAGTTCATCCTGCCCGCCGTCAAGCGCGCCGGCTGGGACGAGATGCTGCAGATCCGCGAGGAGGTCTATTTCACCAAGGGCCGCATCATCGTGCGCGGCAAGCTGGTCACGCGCGGCAAGGCCAAGCGCGCCGACTACGTCCTCTACTACAAGCCGAACATCCCGATCGCGCTGATCGAGGCCAAGGACAACACTCACAGCGTCGGCGACGGCATGCAGCAGGGCGCTCGACTACGCCGACGACGCTCGACATCCCCTTCGTGTTCTCCTCGAACGGCGACGGCTTCGTGTTCCACGACCGCACCGGCGCGAGCGGCGCGATCGAGACGAACCTCGGCCTCGACGCCTTCCCGTCGCCGGCCGATCTGTGGGCGCGCTATCGCGCCTGGAAGGGCCTGACGCCGAAGCCGAGCAGATCGTCCTTCAGGACTATTTCGACGACGGCAGCGGCAAGGCGCCGCGCTACTACCAGGTCAACGCCGTCAACGCGGCGATCGAGGCCATCGCCAAGGGCCGCGACCGCATCCTGCTGGTGATGGCGACCGGCACCGGCAAGACCTACACCGCCTTCCAGATCATCTGGCGGCTGTGGAAGGCGGGCCGCAAGAAGCGCATCCTGTTCCTCGCCGACCGCAACGTGCTGATCGACCAGACGATGGTGAACGACTTCCGCCCGTTCGGCGCGGCGATGGCGAAGCTCTCGACCAACGCCAAGACCATCGAGCGCGCAGGACGGCACGCACGGTCGATCT
Organism: uncultured Alphaproteobacteria bacterium; assembly: GCA_963750745.1. Classification (GTDB taxonomy): domain Bacteria; phylum Pseudomonadota; class Alphaproteobacteria; order Rhodobacterales; family Rhodobacteraceae; genus Amaricoccus. Next base: position 58,690 of record CAVVSO010000037.1, read on the forward strand.
GACCACTGGCGCTCGACAAGAAGCGCCGGATCGACACCGCCTACGAGGTCTATCTCGGGCTCTATCAGGCGATCACCGGCCCGGAGGAGCGGCAGAAGCTGTTCCGCGAGTTCTCGCCCGGCTTCTTCGACCTGATCGTGATCGACGAGTGCCATCGCGGCAGCGCGGCCGAGGATTCGGCCTGGCGGGAAATCCTCGAATACTTCTCCGGCGCGACGCAGATCGGCCTGACCGCCACGCCGAAGGAGACCGAATACGTCTCCAACATCGACTATTTCGGCGAGCCGGTTTACTCCTATTCGCTGAAGCAGGGCATCCGCGACGGCTTCCTCGCGCCCTACAAGGTCATCAAGGTCCACATCGACCGCGACGTGGAAGGCTATCGGCCCGAGAAGGGCCAGCTCGACCGCGAGGGCGAGGAGGTCGAGGACCGCATCTACAACGCCAAGGATTTCGACCGCACGCTGGTGCTCGACGACCGCACCAAGCTGGTCGCCAAGAAGGTCACCGAGTTCCTGAAGGAGAGCGGCGACCGCTTCCAGAAGACCATCGTCTTCTGCGTCGATCAGGAGCACGCGGCGCGGATGCGGCAGGCGCTCGATCAACGAGAACGCCGATCTGGTCGCCGAGAACCACCGCTACGTCATGCGCATCACCGGCAGCGACACGGAAGGCCAGGACGCAGCTCGGCAACTTCATCGACCCGGAATCGAAATATCCCGGTGCTCGTCACCACCTCGCGGCTGCTCTCGACCGGCGTCGATGCGCAGACCTGCCGGCTGATCGTGCTCGACCGCGAGGTCGGCTCGATGACCGAGTTCAAGCAGATCGTCGGGCGCGGCACCCGCGTGCACGAGGACACCAAGAAGTTCTACTTCACGCTGATCGACTTCCGCGGCGCGACCAGCCATTTCGCCGACCCGGATTTCGACGGCGAGCCGGTGCAGATTTACGAGCCGGGCGAGGGCGATCCGATCGCGCCGCCCGACGACGCGCCGCCGACCGACGAGGACGGCGAGCCGCTGCCCGCCGACGCCGGGCGAGGACGAAACCATCGTCGATGCAGCCCGGCCTGCCGCTGCCGCCGGGCGGCGGACGCAGCGCAAGATCTATGTCGATGGCGTCGGCGCCACGCATCATCGCCGAGCGCGTCGAATATCTCGACGAGAACGGCAAGCTCGTCACCGAGAGCCTGCGCGACTTCACCAAGAAGGCGCTGAAGAAGCGCTTCGCCAGCCTCGACGATTTCCTCAAGCGCTGGAAGGCGGCCGAGCGCAAGCAGGCGATCATCGAGGAACTGGAGGCCGAGGGCCTGCCGCTCGATCCCATCGCCGAGGAACTCGGCAAGGACCTCGATCCCTTCGACCTGATCTGCCACGTCGCCTTCGACACGAAGCCGCTCACCCGCCGCGAGCGGGCCGAGAACGTCAAGAAGCGCGACGTGTTCACCAAATACGGCGCCACAGGCCCGCGCCGTGCTCGATGCGCTGCTCGCAAAGTATCGCCGACGAGGGCGTGCTCAATCTCGACGACGCCAACGTGCTGAAGATCGCCGCCCTTCACCGCGATGGGCAGCGTCGTCCAACTCATCAAGGCGTTCGGCGGCAAGGCAGGGCTTCGAGCAGGCCGTCCACGAACTGCAGGACGCTCTCTATCAGGAGACCGCTTAAGCCATGTCCGTCCGCACCATCGTCAAATCCATTCAGGACATCATGCGCCAGGACATCGGCGTCGATGGCGATGCCCAGCGCATCAGCCAGCTGTGCTGGATGTTCTTCCTCAAGATCATCGACGATCAGGATCAGGAACTCGAACTCACGCAGGACGACTACCGCTCGCCGATCCCGAAGAAGTACCAGTGGCGCACCTGGGCGGCGGACCCGGAGGGCATCACCGGCGAGGCGCTGCTCGCTTTCGTCAACGGCGAGCTGTTCCCGGCGCTGAAGGACCTTGCAGCTCTCGGCCAAGCCCGGCGACCGCCGCCGCGTGGTGCGCGACGTGTTCGAGGACGCCTACAACTACATGAAGTCCGGCCAGCTGATGCGGCAGGTGGTCAACAAGATCAACGGCATCGATTTCAACAACCTGACCGAGCGCCAGCACTTCGGCGACATCTACGAGCAGATCCTCAACGACCTGCAATCGGCCGGCAACGCCGGCGAGTACTACACGCCGCGCGCCGTCACCGCCTTCATGGTCGACCGCATCGACCCGCATCCCGGCGAAATCCTGTTCGATCCCGCCTGCGGCACCGGCGGCTTCCTCACCTGCGCCATCCGCCACATGCGCGAAGCGCTACGTGAAGACGCCCGAAGCACGAGCGAGACGATGCAGGCGCGCCTTGCGCGCGGTGGAGAAGAAGCAGCTTCCGCACATGCTCTGCGTCACCAACATGCTGCTGCACGGCATCGAGGACCCGAGCTTCGTGCGCCACGACAACACGCTGGCGCGGCCCTACATCAGCTACACGCAAGGCCGACCGCGTCGACATCGTGCTCACCAATCCGCCCTTCGGCGGGCGCGAGGAGGACGGCATCGAGACCAACTTCCCGCAGCACTTCCGCACCCGGGAAACCGCCGACCTGTTCCTCGCCCTGATCATCCGCCTGCTGAAGCCGGACGGCCGCGCCGCCGTGGTGCTGCCCGACGGCACGCTGTTCGGCGAGGGCGTGAAGACGCGGCTCAAGGAACACCTGATGGAGGAGTGCAACCTCCACACCATCGTCCGCCTGCCCAATTCCGTGTTCAAGCCCTACGCCTCGATCGGCACCAACCTGCTGTTCTTCGAGAAGGGCGACGCCGACCAAGGACATCTGGTTCTACGAGCACCGCGTGCCCGAAGGCCAGAAAGCCTATTCGATGACCAAGCCGATCCGCTTCGAGCATCTGCAAGGCTGCATCGACTGGTGGGGCGGCAAGGAGCGCAAGGGCCGCGAGGAGACGCCGCAGGCGTGGAAGGTGACCGCCGAGGAGGTGAAGGCGCGCGGCTACAACCTCGACATCAAGAACCCGCACGCGGTGGCCGACGACCACGGCGACCCGGAAACGCTGCTGGCCGATCTTGACCGCCGCCGAGGCCGAGACGGCGGGCTTGCGCGACCAGTTGAAGGCGATCCTCGCCGAGGCGCTGGCCCGATGAACGCCGAACGCCTGCTCGCGCACTACGAGCGGATCGCCGACGCGCCCGACGCGATTGCCCGCCTGCGCCGCTTCATTCTCGATCTGGCCGTGCGCGGCAAGCTGGTGCCGCAGGACCCGAACGACGAACCGGCGTCGGAATTGCTGAAGCGGATCGCGAAGGAGAAGGCGCGGCTGGTGAAGGCGGGCGAGATCAGGAACGCCGAAGCGACCTCGCCGACGCTCGAAGCAGCGCCGTTTCGATCTGCCGTCGAATTGGCGTGGGCTCGCATCGGCGACGATCTGCGACTGATCGGCGACGGGACATCGCCACGATCGAAGCCGTCGTATCTCGAATGACGGCATTGCGAGGCTGACGCGTCGCCGATCATCGACGTTCGACGATCGGCTCGATCGACGCCGCAACGATCATTCGCGAAGCGCGATGATTCTGATTCGTGCAGATCGCGCCGGACGATCTGCTGCAACGTTGCAGCTCATCGGAAGCGTTCATTGGCTCGCGACGATCGGCGTCTGCAACCAGCGATCTTGCAATCTCACGGCACGTCTGTCTGATCGCGAGTATTTCTTGATCGTGCTCTCGAAGTCGCATTGCATTCGATGAGCTGACGCCGAGGCGACCGGCACGGCAGCCGAACGCTGCAATCAGCGCGGCGATTTCGGACATTCCCGTTTCCCCTCCCACCCCTCGCCGAGCAGCACCGCATCGTCGCCAAGGTCGATGAGCTGATGGCGCTGTGCGACCGGCTGGAGGCGGCGCGGGCGAGCCGCGAGGCGACGCGCGACCGGCTGGCGGCGGCGAGCCTCGCCCGCCTCAACGCGCCCGATCCCGAAACCTTCCAGGCCGACGCCCGCTTCGCCCTCGACGCGCTGCCGGCCCTCACCACGCGCCCCGACCAGATCAAGCAACTGCGCCAGACCATCCTCAACCTCGCCGTGCGCGGCAAGCTCGTGCCGCAGGACCCGAACGACGAACCGGCGTCGGAATTGCTGAAGCGGATCGCGAAGGAGAAA
>CAVVSO010000038.1:0-163644 GCA_963750745.1 uncultured Alphaproteobacteria bacterium
GCACGTCGATGGCGAACTGCAGCCATCTCATGCGTCGCTGCCCAGGTAGAGCGCCTGCAGCGCGCCCGCGGTGGCGAGCTCCGACGCGAGCCCGGCCGCCTCGATGCGGCCGAGGCGCATGACGTAGGCGCGGTCGGCGAGCTCCAGCGCGGCGGGCGTTCTGCTCGACGAGCAGGATGGTGACGCCCGCGCCTTGAGGCCGGCGAGCATCTCGAAGACCTGGTCAACCACCGGCGCGAGGCCGAGCGACGGCTCGTCGAGCAGAGGACGCGCGGGCGCGCCATCAGCGCCCGGCCGATCGCCAGCATCTGCTGCTCGCCGCCGGAGAGCGTCCCCGCCGGCTGGCCGGCGCGCTCCGCCAGGATCGGGAAGCGCTCGAGGAACCGCGCGCGGTCCCGCGCGATCTCGGCCGCCCCGTCGCGGCGGGTGAAGGCGCCGAGCCGCAGGTTCTCCGCGACCGTGAGGTCGGGGAAGACGCCGCGCGTCCTCGGGCACCGTGGCGATGCCGAGCCGCGCCATGCGCTCGGGCCGCGCACCGGTCGACGTCGGCGCCGTCGAGGCGCACGCTGCCGCCCGCCGGCCGCACCGCCCCGGCGATCGCCATCAGCGTCGAGGACTTGCCGGCGCCGTTGGCGCCGAGCAGCGCCACCAGCTCGCCCCGCGCCACCGTAGAACGACGCGCCGCGCACCGCCCGCACCGGGCCGTAGCGCACCTCGAGGCCCTCGACCTCAAGCATCCGCCGCCTCGTGGCCCAGGTAGGCCTCGATGACCGCCGGGTCGTCGCGCACCGCCTGCCGGTCGCCCTCGGCGATGGTGCGGCCCGAGGCCAGCACGTGCAGCCGGCCGCAGAGCCGCATGATCAGGCTCATGTCGTGGTCGATGATCAGCAGCCCGAGCCCCCGGCTCCCCGGCAGTCCCGACAGCAGCTCCAGGAGCGCCTCGGTCTCGACGTCGTTCATCCCCGCGGCGGGCTCGTCGAGCAGCAGGAACTGCGGTTCGCCCGCCAGCGCCCGCGCCACCTCGACCCGCCGCTTGTCGCCGAAGCTCAAGCCCCCCGCCAGCTCGTCGTGCCGGGCGCCGAGCCCGAACTCCTCCAGCAGCCCCCGCGCCCTCGCCTTCGCCGCGGCCATGCCGGCGCCGTGGCTCAGCGCCGCCGCCGCCACGCTCTCCAGCACCGTCAGGCGGTCGAAGTGACGCCCGACCTGGAACGTGCGCGCGACCCCCGCCAGCGCCACCTCGTTCGGCGGGCGTCCGGTCAGGTCGACCTTGCCGGCGGTGATGCGCCCGTGCCGGACCGGCACCTGCCCGGTGATCGCGTTAACCAGCGTCGTCTTGCCCGAGCCGTTCGGCCCGATCAGCCCGAGGATCTCGCCCTGCGGCAGCGCCAGCGAGACCCGGTCGAGCGCGCGCAGGCCGGCGAACTCGACCGAGACCTCGGATGCGACCAGCGCGACGGCTTGCGTGACCGGCAAGGTCAGACCGGCGGCGTGCTTTCCGGCGTGCGCCAGCCGAGGAAGCTCGGCTTGCCGCCCTTGACCTCCACCAGCACCGCGGCCTTGTCGGGCCCGTGGCCCTCCTCGGCGCTGCGATAGTCGAGATCGCCGGTCAAGAGCTTGAACTGCCCGTCCTCCAGCGCCTTCGCCACCGCCGCCCCATCGGTCGAGCCGGCCGCCTCGACCGCCTGCGCGAGCATCATCACGGCATCCCAGCCGGTGGCCGCGAACGCCGTGTCCGGCGGCTCGTCGAACATCGCCGTGTAGAGCTCGATGAACTTCGGCATGTCGGGGTGCGCCTCGGGCCCCATCCAGGTGTGGGTCACGAAGTAGATGTCGTTGCCGAGGGTCTCGCCGAGCGAGGCGATCATCGCCGGGTCGTCGTAGGCGTCTCCGCCCATCACCGGCGCGTCGTAGCCGACCTCGCGCAAGGACCGGATGATGACGCCGATGTCCTGGCCGTAGGACGAGACGAAGATCACGTCCGGCTTGGTGTCGAGCGCCTGCAGCCGCGCAAGCTGGGCCGAGAAGTCGTTGTCTCCGTTGGTGTAGGTGTCCTCGAGCACGATCTCGCCGCCGAGCGCCTCGAAGTGCTCGACGAAGTATTTCGACAGCGACTTGGTGTAGGCGATGAACTGGTCGGTGACCACGTATGCGGTCTTCCAGCCGCGCTCCTTGAAGGCGTACTCGGCCGCCGTCGCCCCCATGGTGGTGTTCCACATCGAGAGCGTGAACTGCTTGTCGCCGAGCGACCATGAGCTGTAGAGCGGGTCCGACGCGCAGAGCGACAGCCCGACGAGCCCGGCCGTCTGCGCCTCGCGGCTCGCCGGCCCGCCGAAGTCGAAGTCGCAGGGCGCGAGGATCAGGTCCGCCCCCTGGTCGATCAGCTCGACCGCCGCGTTGCCGACGGTGACCGGGTCGGACTTGCCGTCGATGTTGACGAACTCGACCGGCCGCCCGAGCAGCCCGCCCGCGTCGTTCAGCGCCTTGACCGCCACCTGCGCGCCGCGGAACCCGGGCGTGTCGAGCGGCGCCTGAACGCCGGTCAGGCACAGCGCCCCGCCGAACACGATCGGGTCTTCCTGAGCCGCCGCCGGCACTGCCGACAGCACGGCCGCGAACGCGGCGGCGATCGCCGCCCTCGAAACGTGCATTTGCTCCCTCCCGTTGGACTTGGGGTCCATCCCTGTGAAAACACTAGCGGAAGCGGCGTGATTAGCAACTTTGAAAGCGGCGTCAGTAGACGGATTGGTAGGCGAGGACGGCCGCCGCCTCGTCGCTTCCCTCGAGGCTCGCCATCTCCTTGCGCTTGTGGGCGAGGTAGATCGGCCGCGAAGCCGTCGGGGAACCATCCGCCGAACCTCCTCCGATGCCTCGAGCTCGTCGAGCGCCGCGCCGAGCGACCCGGGCAGCCGCCGGTGGCCGCGCGCCCGGAGCGCATCGGCCGACAAGAGCGACAGGTCCTCGGCGGTGGCCCGGGGCGCGGCCAGGCCCGCCTCGATCCCCGCGGCGCCCGCATGCACCAGCGCGGCGAGCGCAAGATGCGGGCTCGCCGCCGCGTCGCAGGCGCGGACCTCGAAGTGGAACTGCGCCGCCACGTCGCCGTCGCCGAGCCGCCGCACCGGGCAAATCCGCACCGCCGCCTCGCGGTCCTGGACCCCGAGGTTGTCGAAGGCGGCGCTCCAGCGGTGCGGCACCAGCCGGCCATAGGAGACCACGCTCGGGGCGAGGAACGCGAGGATCGCCGGCAGGTGCGCCAGCACCCCGGCCACGAACGCGTCCGTCGCCGCGGTCATGCCCTCCGGTCCCGCCGGATCGTAGGTCGCCGGCGCCCCGGTCGCGTCGCGGAAGCTCAGGTGCACGTGCACGCCGTTGCCGATGCCCCCGGCCTCGATCAGCGGCGCGAAGGACACGCGCCGACCGAGCCGCTCGCCGGTCGCCCGCACCGTCTCGCGCAGCACCGCCGCCTGATCGGCGATCGCGAGGCCGGCCACCGGCTCCGTCGTCACCTCGAACTGGTCCGGCCCGTACTCGCGCACCATGGTCTCGACCGCGATCCCGGCCTGCCCCAGCGCCCCGGCGATCGCCTCGCAGAGCACCCGCTCGCTGCGGAAGCCGGAGAGCGCGAAGCCCTCGCCGCGCGGACCGCCGCGCCCGGGCAGATGGAACTCGTGCTCGAAGGCGCCGGCGAGCGTCAGCCCCGAGGCCGCCCGCAGCCGCTCGAGCGCCGCCCGCAGGATCGCGCGCGTGCAGCACTCCCAGGGCCGGCCGTCGAGATGCACGACGTCGCCGAGCGCGAAGTCCTCAACCGGCCCGCCGTCGCCGAAGTCGATCCGCGCCCGCGTGCCCATGTCGCCGCAGAGCACCAGGTCGCCGAGCGCCCCGTAGGGGCTGTCGGCGATGTCGTCGAAGCAGGTGATCTGCACGTTGGTCGGCGTCCAGCCGACCCGCACCGGCCGGCCCCGGTCGGCGACGCGGGCCGGCACCGCCTTGCCGCGCAGCTTGCCGGAGATGTCGCTGGTGCAGAGGTGCAGCATCGCTTCGGTCTTCAACGCGGTCTCCGGGCGTCCGTTGACAGGGCTCGCGCCAAGCCTTTCATAGATCGCGCAGCTTTAGAATGGTCCCGCATGGACGCCGTCGCCTTCGCCCTCGACGCCGCCGATCCGCCCCCCGTGGAGATCGTCGGGTCGCGCGCGTCGCGGCCGCTGGTGCTGTCCTGCGAGCACGGCGGGCGGGCGCTGCCGGCGCACCTGGCCGAGCGGGCGCCCGGCCCCGAGGACATGGCGCGGCACATCGCCTGGGACATCGGCGCGGCGGAGGTGGCGCGCGGCCTCGCCGACCGGCTCGGCGCGGCGCTCTGCCTCCAGCCTTATTCCCGGCTGGTGATCGACTGCAATCGACCGCGCCACGCCCCCGACCTCGCGCCGGCCGTCAGCGACGGAACGCGGGTGCCGTTCAACGCGGGCCTCGCCGAGTCCGAGCGGGACGCGCGGTGGACCGCGATCCACGCGCCGTTCCATGCCGCGCTCGCCGGCCTCCTCGACGCCCGCCCAGGCGCCGCGCTCGTCGCCGTGCACAGCTTCACGCCTTGCCTGCGCGGCGGCGCCTCGCGGCCGATGATGGCCGGGCTGCTGGTCCGGCGGGACCGGAGGCTGGCGGAAGGCCTGATGCGCGAGCTCGCCGCGCGAGCCCCCGAGGTGGCGGTCGTCTTCAACCAGCCCTACCGGATCGAGGACGACTCCGACTACACCATCCCGGTGCACGGCGAGCGGCGCGGCCTGCCGCACGTGCTCATCGAGATCCGCAGCGACCTGATCGCCGAGGCCGCCGGTGTCGGCCGCTGGACCGCGCTCCTCGCCGACGCCCTCGCCGCCGCCACCGGGGACTGAGCATGGACTTCGACCGGCTGACCACCCGCGACGTCCCGATCGTCCCCGAACGCGCCGCGCTCCTGGTCGTCGACGTGCAGAACTTCAGCGCCCGCCGCGACGGCGGCGAGTTCCGTGCCCTGCCCGAGGCCGAGCTCGAGGCCCGCTACGGCTCGTTCTTCCGCCGCATCGCGGCCGAGACGCTGCCGAACATCGCCCGCCTGCTCGCCGCCTGCCGCGCGGCCGGCGTCGAGGTCATGTACACCGTCATCGAGAGCCTGACCCGCGACGGGCGCGATCGCAGCCTCGACTACCGCATCACCGGGTTCAACGTGCCGCGCGGCTCGTGGGACGCGCAGGTGCTGGACGCGGTGGCGCCCGCCGACGACGAGATCGTCCTTCCCAAGACCTCGTCCAACGTCTTCATGTCCACGAACATCGACTACCTCTTGCGCAACATGGCCCGGCGGCAGCTGATCGTCGCCGGCCTCGTCACCGACCAGTGCGTCAGCTCGGCGATCCGCGACGCGTGCGACCTCGGCTACCTGGTGACGATGCCGACCGACGCCTGCGCCACCTACTCGACGGAGCGGCACGAGGCGGCGGTGGCGTCGCTCTCCGGATACTGCCGCCAGGTGCCGACCGGTGCCCTCATCGCCGAGCTCGCGGGCTGACGCACGGCGCGCACGGCGTCACCACCCCTGAAAGTCGGCCAGCTTCGCATCCGGCACCTTGCCCGCCGCCGCATCCTCGATCGCCTGCACGACAATGGCCGCGCCGCGTTCGGCCTCCTCCGCGCTCAAGACCAGCGGCGGGGTCAGCTCCAGCACGTTCGAGTTCATGCCGACGTAGTAGAGCACCGCCCCGAGTTCCCAGGCCCGGTAGACAGCCCGCGCCGCAAGCCGCCGAGCAGGCGTCTTCGTGCGCGGATCCTCGATCAGCTCGACGCCGATCGCCAGCCCGCGCCCGCGCACGTCGCCGATCCATGCCGAGCCCTGCGCGGCCTGGCGCAGCCGCCCGATCAACACCGCGCCGACCTCCTCGGCACGGCCCGCCAAGCCCTCCGCCTCGACGGTCTCCAGCACCGCGAGCGCCGCGCTGGCCGAAGCCGGGTTGCCATGCAGCGTCTGGAAGGAAAAGGCGGAGCGGTGGTTCATGATGCGCTCCGGACCCACCGCCGCCGAGATCGGCAGCCCGCCTCCGAGGCCCTTGCCGAAGACGATGATGTCCGGCACGAAATCCTCGTGCTCGAAGGCGTGCAGCCGTCCGGTGCGTCCCAGTCCGACCTTCACCTCGTCGCAGACCGTCAGGATGCCGTGGCGGGCGCAGAGGCGAGCGAGCCCGGCGAAGAACCCGGGAGGCGGGACGATCAGACCGCCGTCCGCCTGGATCGGCTCGAGAAAGAACGCAGCAACCTCCTCCGGTGGACAGGTCGTGGCGAACAGTTCCTCGAGGTGCTCCAACACCGCGCCGCCTGTGGGGTCGCCCCCGAGGGGTCGGTACGGATCGGGATACGGCACCAGCGTCAGTCCGGCCGCCTTGGCGACGCCCGCTTGCGCCGAATGGCCGGAAACCGCCATCGAGCCGACCGTGCCACCGTGATACGCCCCCGAGAAGGCAAGAATGCGCGGGCGTCCCGTGGCTTCGGTCACGGCGCGGGCGATGGTCTCGTTGGCATCGGAACCGGAATGGCCGAGCCAGACCCGCCTGTCGCTTCCGCCGGGTGTGATCGAGAGCAGCTTCTCCGCAAGCCGCACCGCCGGCGCGCTCGCCGCCGACAGGATGCCTGCCGCCGCCATGTTCGCGAGCGCCGTGTCGACCGCCTCGCGCACCGCCGGATGGCCATGCCCGAGGCTCGCCGCGCCCCAGGTGGCGGAGAGATCGAGGACCCTGCGCCCGTCGGCCTCGATCAGATGGGAACCTTCGCCACCGTTCACTGCCAGCGGAAAGAAGCGCAGGTTCTGCATTCGAGACAGCGCCTGACAATCACGGTCGTAGAGCGTTCTTGTCACTGGCTAGAGCCTCCCAACCGTGTTCGACAGGCTACGCGCCAGGCGGATGAGCTCATTGGTCCGCTGGGCTCACGAGTTAGAAGTTCCAGCGGCTGGTATAATGGTGCCCTTCTGCGCACCAGTCGATCTTACCGCGTTATCGTGCCTCGCCTACAGCCGATAGACCGCCGCAGCGGTGGCCGCGAGCATCGATCGTTGGGCGGGCTCGGGAAAGGCGGCCACGGCCTGGCGGAAGGCGGCGACGAGGTCGCCGTAGCTCGTCCAGAGCTTCTCGATCGGGAAGTTGCTGCCGAAGAGGCAGCGGTCGGGACCGAAGAGCGCCGCGGTCTCGCCGACGATGTCGGCGACGTGCTCGGGGTCGTTGCGGTGGATGAAGGTGCCGAGGCCGGAGAGCTTGTTGACCACGTTCGGCTGGTCGGCGAGGCGGCGCATGCCGTCGCGCCAGGCGGCCCGGCCGGGCGGGGTGAGGTCCTCGGGCATGCCGCAGTGCTGGAGCACGAAGGTGATGTCGGGGTTGTCCGCGGCCAGGCGCGCCGCGTCCGCCATCTGCGCGGCGAAGACCTGCAGGTCGAACGACCAGCCGTAGCTCGCGAGGCGTCGCAGGTTGCGGCGGAAGGCCGGGGCGTCCATCAGGTCGGGCGTCGGGGCGAAGCGGTACTGCGGGTTCGTCGTGCCAGTGCAGCTGCATCCGCACCCCGCGCATCAGCGGGAAGGCGGCCTGCCGCTCCAGCACCTCGCCGACCGCGTCGTCGAGCAGATCGGCGTAGCCGACGATGGCGTGCGGCCAGCCGTGCGCGTCGGCAGTGGCCTGCACCCAGGCGACCTCGTCGACGGCCCCGGCCTTCGCCCAGTTGGTCTGGACGTAGACGGATTTCTCGACGCCGGTGCCGGCGAGGTCGGCCACGTACTCCTCGATCGGATAGTCGCGGCGGATCGGCTCGTAGGGACCGAAGATCCGCGGCACCATCGGGCCCTGCAGCCACGGCAGGTCGGCCTGGCGCCAGATGTGATGATGCGCGTCGACGATGCCGGTCATGCCGCGACCTCCCTGAATGCGCGCCAGGCTTCGCCGCGCGGCCGGCGCTCCGCCTCGGCGATCCTCGCCGGCAGGCGTGCGAGAGCCGCGAGGCTGCCGCCGTCGACCAGCGCGTCGAGGTCCGGCAGGATGCCGGCCATGGCGCGGGTGACCGGGCGGTAGCGCGGATCGGCGGCGAGCGGGCTGACCCAGACGAGGCGGTGCGCGCGGCGCGCAAGGCGGCGGACCGCGGCGAGCATCGGGGCGGGGTCGCCGCGCTCGAGCCCGTCGGAGAAGACCAGGACCACCGCTCCGCGGGCGAGCGCGCCGTTGCTCATGGTGCCGAGGAACGCCGCGAGCGATTCGCCGATGCGGGTGCCGCCGTCGAAGTCGCTGACCGCCGCCGCCGAGCCGCGCCAGCGCCGCCTCGCCGTCGCGCCGCCTGAGCGCGGCGGTGACCCGGGTCAGCCGGGTGCCGAAGGTGAAGGTCTCGACCCTGCCCGCGCGCCCGGGTCAGCGCCTGCGCGAAGCGCAGGATCGGTCTCCGACTGCGCCCGCATCGACCCCGAGACGTCGACGAGCAGCAGCATCCGCCGCGGCCGCACCTGCGCGCGCCTGGCCGCAGGAGCCGCAGCGTCTCGCCGAAGGTGCGCCGCGCCGCGCGGGCCGGTGCGGGCCACGTCGAGGCGCGGTCCCGCCGCCGCCGGCACCCAGCGGCGCCGGCGCACCTCGGGAAGCGTCGCGAAGTCGCGCCGGAGCCGCGTCGAGCGCGCGGCGCTCGTCCTCGCCTGCCGCGCGGAACGCCTTCGCTCCCGGCGATCTCGTCGGGCGAGGCGGCGCGTCCGGCGGCGGCGCCTGCCGGCCAGCCTGCACCAGCGCCGTCGCGCCCCGGACGGTCGCGCGGCGGCGCCTCGGCCTCCTCCTCGGGCGCAGGCGTCGGGACCCCGGCCGCCGCCGCCGAACCAGGCCGCGAAGACCGCCTCGAAGGCGGCGAACTCCTCGCGCGACCCGGTCAGCGTCACGCGCCCGATCCGGGCGAGGTCGGCGACGTCGCGCAGCCGGGCGCAGCGCACCGCCCGCAGGAAGTCGGCGCCCCGCGCCGGATCGACCGGCAGGCCCGCCGCGCGCAGCGCCGCCGGGAAACCGGCGAGCAGCTCCTCGGCCGGGCTCATACCAGCTCGGCCCGCGCCAGCAGCTCGCGGTCCTCCGGGTCCTTGACCAGCAGCCCGAGCGAGCGGCGCAGCGCGTCGGGCCAGGCGGCGCCGTCGCGCTCCAGCACCATCGCGCCGCGCGCCCAGTCGATCAACTCGGCGATCCCCGGCCGCTTGACCAGCGGCAGGCGCCGCGCGGCCGCGACCGCCTCGACCAGCCGGTCGGCCGCCTCGGCGGCGATGCCCGGGCGCGTGGCGCTCGACGATCGCCCGCTCCCGCGCCCGGTCGGGATAGTCGATCCAGTGGTAGAGGCAGCGCCGCCTGAGCGCGTCGTGCAGCTCGCGGGTGCGGTTCGAGGTGAGGATGGTCACCACCGGCTGCGCCGCCCGGACGGTTCCGAGCTCGGGGATCGAGATCTGGAAGTCCGAGAGGAACTCGAGCAGGAAGGCCTCGAAGGCGTCGTCGGCCCGGTCGATCTCGTCGATCAGCAGGATCGCGGTGCCGGCGTTCCTGAGCGCCTTGAGCAGCGGCATCTCGACGAGGAACTCCGGCGCGTAGAGCTCGGCCGGTCGCCACCGGCCCGGCCCGCTCGGCGACCCGCACATGCAGGAGCTGGCGGACGTGGTCCCAGTCGTAGAGCGCGCGGCTGGCGTCGATGCCCTCGTAGCACTGCAGGCGGATGCAGTCGCGGCCGAGGAGGCGCGCCAGCACGTTGCCGACCTCGGTCTTGCCGACGCCGGGCATCCCCTCGAGCAGCAGCGGCTTGCCGAGCTCGAGGGCGAGGTAGAGGGCGGTGACGAGGCCCTCGTCGGCGAAATAGCCGGCCTCGGCCAGGGCGGCGTCGAGAGCGTCCTGGTCGAGGGGCGAGGCCATCAGAACTGCAGCTTCTCCTCGCAGACCATGCGGAAGCGGTTCGAGCAGTGCGCCGCGGCGTCGCCGCCGGCCGCCTTGCCGGCGTCGGTGCCGAACGCCTCGGCCATCGCCGCCTCGCTGTCGAAGAAGAGCTCGGTGACGCCGTCGTAGGGCGCGTCCGGGTTCTCGGAGACCAGCGCGTTGGCCGTGTACTTCCGGATCCCCGGCAGGTTGCGGGCGAAGGCGACGTGCTCGTCGAGCAGCCAGCGCCTGAACTCGTCGAAGGGCATGCCCTCCTTGCGCTTCATCAGCGCCATCACCTTGATCATTCCTGTCCCTCTCGTTGGCTATTCCGCGGCGGCGCGCAGCGCGTCGAGGCCGCGCAGCACCTTCTCCGGCGTGATCGGCAGCGTCGTCACCCGCACGCCGCAGGCGTCGAAGATGGCGTTGGCGATCGCCGGGATCGGCGAGTTCGCGGTCATCTCGCCGATGCCCTTGGCGCCGTAGGGGCCGCTGGCGGCCGGCCGCTCGATGATGACGCTCTCCATCTCGGCGAGGTCGCCCGGCCCCGGCATCAGGTACTGCGAGAAGTCGGTCGGGCCGCACTTGCGGTCCGGGTAGTAGGGCTCGGTCGTCTCGTAGAGCGCGTGGCTGATCCCCATCCAGGCGCCGCCGACGATCTGCTGGTGCGCGAGCGCCGGGTTCACCGCCCGGCCGATCTCGTAGGCGTTGGTCAGCTTCAGCACCCGCACCTCGCCGGTCTCGTCGTCGACCTCGACCTCGGCCACGGTGCAGGCGTGCGCCTGGCAGCTGTCCGGGTCCATCTCGCCGGTCTCCGGCACCACCTCGCTCTTCGGCTTCATGTACATGCCGCGCCCGGAGATGGTGCGGCCGTGCTTGAAGTGCGCGGCCAGCGCCACGTCGAGCACGCCGATCCCGCGGTCCGGCGCGCCGTCGACGTGGATGCGCCCCTTGCCGTCGGTGACGAGGTCGCCGGCGTCGACCTCGAGCTCGGTCGCCGCCACCTCCAGCATCACCTCGCGCGCCTCGCGCGCCGCCATGATGATGGCGTTGCCGATCCGGTGGGTGCCGCGGCTGGCGAAGGTGCCCATGCAGTGCGGCCCGGTGTCGGTGTCGGCGGTGTCGATCATCACGCTCTCGTAGGGCACGCCGAGCGTCTCCGCGGCGATCTGCGCGCCCACGGTCTTGATCCCCTGGCCGAGGTCGACCGAGGAGAGGGTGATGACGAAGCTCCCCGTCGTCGTCGCGTGGATCAGCGCCTGGCTCGGGTCGCCGCCGAGGTTCATGCCGGTCGGATAGTTGACCGCCGCGACGCCGCGCCCTCTGCAGCCATGCCATCGCTCAGCCCTCCCGCCGCATCGAGGACATCGCCCGGAACCGCTCGGGCAGCTCGTGCCCGACCTCGCTGCGCCGCCGCCTGGATCACCTCGACCAGCGCCGCGCCCTCGACCGTCTTGCGGTGCGCCTTGGTGTCGCCGTCGCGGTAGGCGTTGATCAGCCGGAGCTCCATCGGGTCCATGCCGAGGTGCCGCGCCACCGCGTCCATCTGGCTCTCGAGCGCGAAGTCGCCGATCGTCACCCCGAAGCCGCGCATCGCCGAGGACGGCGTGCGGTTGGTGTAGACGCACCAGGCGTCGACGTGGACGTTCGGGATCGAGTAGGGCCCCGGCATGTGCGCCGCCGCCTTGGTGGTGCCGTAGGTCGAGTGCCGGCAGTAGGCGCCGGCGTCGACGTAGAGCGTGATCTTGCGGGCGACGATCCGCCCGTCGTTCATCACCCCGTCCCTGATGTAGATGCGCTCCGACGCCCGCGGCGAGGAGACCTGCATCTCCTCGGGCCGCGAATAGACGTACTTGACCGGCCGGTTGGTCAGCATGGCGCCGAGCGCCGCGATCGGCTCGACGATCACGTCGACCTTGCCGCCGAAGCCGCCGCCGACCGTGCCGCCGACCAGCCGCAGCTTGTTGAACGGCACGTCGAGGATCAGCGCCATGTTGTCGAGCGTGAAGTAGAGCGCCTGGGTGTCGGAATAGACGGTGATCCGGCCGTTGCCCTCCGGCTTCGCGGTGCAGCCGGTGGTCTCGACCGGCGCATGCTCGATCGGCGAGGATTCGTAGCGCTGCTCGATGATGTGGTCGGCCTGGGCGAAGCCCTTCTCGACGTCGCCGAAGCGGATGCGCCGGCAGTGGTGGCCCTCGTAGACGAAGTAGTTCGGCCCGTCCTTCTTGAACGACGGCGCCTTGATCGCCTCCTCGACGTCGAAGACCGCCGGCAGCTCCTCGTAGTCGACCCGGACCCGCCGCGCGCCCTCCTGCGCCGCCGCCCGCGTCTCGGCGAGCACCGCGCAGATCTGCTCGCCCATGAACAGCACCCGGTCCTCGGGCAGCACCGGCTCGTCGTTCGGCTCGACGCCGATCAGCCGCAGGATCGTGTACCAGTTGCTCGGAACGTCCTTGTGCGTGAGCACCCGCACCACCCCGGGCACCGCCAGCGCCGGCGTCACGTCGAGGGTGAACTTCGCGTGATGCCTGGTCGAGCGCACCATCACGAGGTGCAGCGTGTCCGGGAAGCTCACGTCCTCGTGGAACCGGGTGCGGCCGGTGACGTGCCCGCGCGCATCGGCCCGCGGCACCGTGGTGCCGACGACCGACAGGTCGGCCGCGCGCTCGTCGGCGAAGAAGCCGGGGTCGATCCGCTCCATCACGCCGCCCTCGCCTTCGCCCGCGTCGTCCGCTTCGCGCACCCGCCGCGCCGCGTCGAGCACCGCGTCGATGATCGCCACGTAGCCGGTGCAGCGGCAGACGTTGCCCGAGATCGCCCGCATCGCGTCCTCGCGGGTCGGCTCGGGGTTGTCGGCGAGCAGGCCCGCCGTCGCCATGATCATGCCGGGGGTGCAGAAGCCGCACTGGGTGGCGAAGCCCTCCAGGAACGCCTCCTGGATCGGATGCAGCCCCTCGACCGGGGTCAGCCCCTCGATCGTCTCGATCCGCGCGCCCTCGATCGGTCTCGACCGGCAGCAGGCAGGACATCATCGGCCGCCCGTCGACCAGCACGGTGCAGGCGCCGCAGGCGCCCTGGTCGCAGCCGCGCCGCGTGCCGGTCAGGCCCTGGTCGCGCAGCGTGTCGAGCAGCGTCGCGCCCGGGCAGGACCAGCATCTGCCGCTCCGCGCCGTTGATGGTGAGCTCCACGACCGCCTTCTTCATCGCCCTCACTCCCCGATCAGCGCGCGGCGCACGTGCACCGGCGTCACCCGCCGCCGGTACCAGGCGCTGGCATGGGCATCGTCGAACGGGTCGATGTCCTCGACCAGCGCCGCCGCCCGCCGCCTCGGCCGCCGCGCGGTCGAGCGGCCGGCCGATCAGCGCCGCCTCGGCCGACGACGCCCGCACCACGCCGGCGCCGACGCCGCCGAGGCCGATCCGGCAGGCGTGACCACGCGGCCGTCCGAGACCTCGACCGTCGCCGCCACCGTCACGATCGCCGCCGCGTTCAGCGCCTTGCGGCCCGCCTTGTGGAAGCGGAACGCGTCCTCGGCGGCAGCGCGAAGCCGATCGTCGTGACGATCTCGCCGCGGGCCGACGCCCGTCCGCGCCAGCGTCTCCACCGGCACGGCTCGCGGCTGCCGGCGCCGTCGGAGACCGTCGCGACCGCGTCGAGCGCGACCAGGCAGGCCGCGAGGTCGCCGTAGGGCTGCTTCACGAAGAGGTTGCCGGCGACCGTCGCCATGTTGCGGATCGTCGGCGAGGCGATGGCCTGAAGCGCCGGCGCCAGGAACCCGAGCTCCGGCGCCGCCTCGAGGTCCGCGAGCGTCGCCGCCGCGCCCAGGGCCGCCCGCCCGTCCGCGACCGACACCTGCCCGAGGCCGGCGTGACGCAGGCTGACCAGCCGCGTGAACGCATCGGTCCCCTGGTTGAGCTCCGGCATCGACCGACGTGCCGCCGGCGACCAGACGCGCCCCCTCGCCGAGCGCGGCGTGCGCCTCCTCCAGCGAGCGTGGGACCGCCACCGCTTCCAGCATGGTTCCTCCCGTGGCGGTCTCGGGTGCCGCCCTTGATTATCGATTATCGATAAATGACAATGCGTCTGTCAATGGCCGAGGACCGAATGTCGGACAGACATCGTCGCAGCCAAGCCGCGCCCCGGGCCGGCGCCGGTCGAGCCCCCGGTCGGCGCGCCGCTGCGCCGGCGCCTGAAGGAGGCGCTGCTGCGCCGCATCCTCGGGGGCCACTACCGCCCCGGCGAGCGCCTGGTCGAGATGCGGATCGCCGCCGAGTTCGCGACCAGCCAGGGCCCGGTGCGCGAGGCGCTGCGCGAGCTGGAAGCCACCGGGCTCGTCACCAACATCCCGCGCCGCGGCACCTACGTCTCCGAGGTCATGGCCGACGGCCTGCGCGAGATCTACGCCGTCCGCGGCGCGCTGGAGGAGCAGGCGACCCGGCACGTCACCGCCCGCGGCAGCTGCCGACCTCCCGGCGCTGCAGGCCTCGGTCGACGCCATGCGCGCCGCCGCCGCTCGCCGGCGAACGTGCCGGGCGTCATCGAGCACTCGGTCGCGTTCCACCGCGCGATCATGCAGGCGGCCGGCAACCGGCTCCTGCTCAACATCTGGCTGTCGCTCAACATCGAGACCCGGACGACGATCACCATGCTGGTCGACGGCCTCGACCTCGTGGAGATCGCCGAGAGCCACCAGCCGATCGTCGACGCCATCGCCAGCGGCGACGCCGAGCGGGCGGCGCGCGTCGCCCGCGAGCACCAGGACTATTTCGAGCGACTGCCGACGCCTGAACCGATCGGCGCCCTGAGCGTCGGGCGCTAAAGGGACTGCCAGGTGCCCGGACCGGCCGGAGGCGATGATGGCGTCGCAGACCTTCGTCGTCTCCAGCGCGTCGCGGAAGGTCGGGCCGGCGGGCGGGCCGCCGTCGAGCGAGGCGATGAAGTCGGCCATGGTGTGCACGAAGGAATGCTCGTAGCCGATGATCAGGCCCGGCACCCACCAGCGGCCGAGGTAGGGGTGCTCGCCGTCGGTGACGAGGATCGAGCTCCAGCCGCGGAACGGCCCTTCGACGCGGTGGTCGAACCAGGCGACGCGGTTGAGGTCGTGCAGGTCCCAGGCGAACGAGCCGTGCTCGCCGTTGATCTCGAGGGTGTAGAGCGCCTTGTGGCCGCGGGCGTAGCGCGTCGACTCGAAGGTGCCGAGCGAGCCGTTGGCGTAGCGGGCGAGGACCGCAGCGGCGTCGTCGATGCCGACCGGCTGCAGCTTGCCGGTGGCGGCATGGGTGCGCTCCTTGACGAAGGTCTCGGTCATCGCGGTCAGGCTCGATATCGGTCCGTTGATCCACGTCGCGGTGTCGATGCAGTGGGCGAGCAGGTCGCCGGTGACGCCGGAGCCCGCCGCCTCGACGTCGAGCCGCCAGGTGCCCTGCCCGCCCTGCGGCACGTCGGGGGAGATGGTCCAGTCCTGCAGGAAGCTGGCGCGGTAGTGGTAGATGCGGCCGAGCTTGCCGGCGTCGACGATCTGCTTGATGAAGCTGACGGCCGGGATGCGGCGGTAGTTGTAGCAGACGAGGTTCGGGACGCCGGCCTTCTCGACGGCGGCGACCATCGCCTCGCCCTCCTCGGTGGTGCGGGCGATCGGCTTCTCGGTGATGACGATCTTGCCGGCCTCGGCCGCGGCGACGGCGATGTCCTTGTGCAGGTCGTTCGGAACGCAGATGTCGACGAGGTCGATGTCGGGGCGCGCGACGAGCTCGCGCCAGTCGGTCTCGACGCTCTCGTAGCCCCAGGTGTCGGCGAAGGCGCGGGTCTTGGCCGCGTCGCGGCCGCAGGCGGCCTTGAGCACCGGGCGGCGCGGCAGGTCGAAGAAGTTCGGGGCGGTGCGGAAGGCGTTGGAGTGGCAGCGGCCCATGAAGCCGTAGCCGATCATGCCGATGTTGAGATCGCGGGCGCATCGCCTCTACTCGTCCATCCGTGGGCGTCGGCGGACCTTGACCATGGTGCGCGAGCGACGTCGTTCCAGGTCTGCTTGGTCTTCCATCAGGCGGCGTTCGGGCAGCATGCAGCGCGTCCCAGCAGATGTGGCGCATCGGTCTCTCGTCAGGTCGCCGTTCGTCGTCGCGCAGCCAGAAGCCGGCGTGCTTGACCTTGCGACCGGTAAGTCTGTCCGCGAACTCCCTGAGCGCACGCCGCGCAACGATCCTCACACCGGCACTCTACTCCGGTCCCAATATGGGATCAAGCGTCACTCCGTCCAGCCGTGGGCGTCGCGGACCTTGACCATGGCGGCAAGCACGTTGTTCCAGGTCTGCTGGTCCTCCATCACCGCGTTCGGGAACATGCAGGCGTCCCAGCAGATGTGGCGCATCGTCTTCGTCAGCGTGCCGTTCTCGTCGCGGAGCCAGAAGCCGGCGTGCTTGATGATGTCGAGGCGGCCGTTCGGGTCGTCGACGCGGCAGTGGCGGCCGGTCTTCTCGTGGTCGCCGGAGCCGAAGACGGTGCCGTCGTTCTGGGCGACGTGGAAGTCGAGGGTCCAGGGGCGCAGCGCGTCGGCGACCTGGCGGTAGGCGGCGTCGAGGGCGGCGGTGTCGGACCAGTCGAAGTCGGCGGGCAGGATGCGGTCGGCCTCGGCGTTGTAGCCGAGGGTGTAGAGCATCGAGTGCGCCATGTCGGCCTGGTAGCCGACCTGGCCGGGGCGGCCGACCGCTTCGAGGAGGTCGCGCATGGTGCGCCAGGAGTGCATGCCGCCCCAGCAGATCTCGCCCTCGGCGACGATGAATTCGCCGTGGTCGGCGGCGATGTCGCCGGCCTCGCGGAAGGTCTCGGCGATGAGGGTGGAGTTGGCCTTCGGGTCCTTGTCCCAGGCCTCGACCGAGGTCGAGCGAGTCGATGCGGATGCCGCCCGAGGGGCGGATGCCGAGCTCGCGCATCTGGCGGCCGATCTCGGAGGCCTTGCGGACCTGGGTCAGGAACTGCCGGCGCTCCTCCGCCGAGCCCATCGCCGAGCCGCCGCCGGCGCCGCTCCAGATCGGCGCGACGAAGGAGCCGACCTCGAGGCCGTAGGCGGCGATGTGGTCGGTCATCCGCTTGACCGCGTCGAGGTCGCTGTCGATGTCGAAGTGCGGGGCGACGACGAAGAGGTCGACGCCGTCGAACTTCTGGCCGTCGGCCTCGGCGGCGGCGGTCAGCTCGAGCAGGGTGTCGAGCGGGATGATCGGCTCGCTGTCCGGCGCGCCCTTGCCGACGATGCCGGGCCACATGGCGTTGTGCAG
This sequence comes from uncultured Alphaproteobacteria bacterium, assembly GCA_963750745.1. GTDB lineage: Bacteria > Pseudomonadota > Alphaproteobacteria > Rhodobacterales > Rhodobacteraceae > Amaricoccus. The sequence continues at coordinate 17,184 of CAVVSO010000038.1, forward strand.
TTTCGGATAGGTGTTGGGCATGATCGACCTCTAGCGGAGCGTGTTCCAGGGGGCTTCGTCGCCGACTTCGACCGATACATAGCCGACCTCGCCGACGCAGGGGCCGAGGATGGCGGCGATGCGGGCCTCGTCCTGCCCGGCGTTGAAGGAGGCGTGCACGACGCCGGCGGGGACGAAGGCGGAGTCGCCGGGGCCGAGGATGCGCTTCTCCGCGGTCGATCCACTGCTCGACCTGGCCGGCGACGATCAGCAGCACCTCCTCCTGGTCGGGGTGCTTGTGGAAGTCGTGGCCCTTGCCGGGGGCGAGGGTGACGTCGATGACGGTGAGCGCGGCGGCGCCGGTCGTGGGCGGGTTCGAGAGCCAGCGGAGCTGGCCCCAGTCGAGCGTCTCGGGGGCGACGTCGGAGCGGATCATGAACTTGCCGCGGCATGGGCTCTCCTCAGGCTTTGCCGATCGCCTTGAAGGCGCGGGTCTGGTCGGTCAGCGCCGCCTCGACCGGCAGGCGCTCCATCGAGGAGGCGCCGTAGAAGCCGTGGCAGGCGGCGGCGTTGGCGAGGACGTAGCGCGGCGTCGTCGGGCATGGCGATCGGGCCGCCGTGGCAGAGCACGATGACGTCGGCGCGGACGCCACGGGCGGCGGCGGCGATGGCGTCGATCGCCGCGACGCAGTCGTCGAGCGACCGCGCCGAGGTGGCGCCGATCGAGCCGCCGGTCGTCACCCCCATGTGGGCGACGATGACGTCGGCGCCGGCGCGGGTCATGGCGACGGCCTCGTCGGGGTCGAAGACGTAGGGCGTGGTCAGCAGGTCGAGGGCGTGGGCGGCGGCGATCATCTCGACCTCGAGGCCGTAGCCCATGCCGGTCTCCTCGAACGAGCGTGCGCATGGTGCCGTCGAAGAGGCCGACGGTCGGGAAGTTCTGCACGCCGGAGAAGCCCATCGCCTTCAGCTCGGCGAGGAACGGGCCCATCAGCAGGAACGGGTCGGTGCCGTTGACGCCGGCGAGGACCGGGGTGTGGCGGACGACCGGCAGCACCTCGACGGCCATCTCCTTCACGATCGCGTTGGCGTTGCCGTAGGCGAGCAGCCCGGCGGCCGAGCCGCGGCCGGCCATGCGGTAGCGGCCGGAGTTGTAGATGACGATGAGGTCGATGCCGCCGGCCTCCTCGCACTTGGCCGAGAGGCCGGTGCCGGCGCCGCCGCCGATGATCGGCACGGCCGTCGGCGACCATGCCGGTGGAACCTGGCGAGGATCTCGGCGCGGGGGATGGCGGGCATGGGGCCTCAGGCGATCTCCCGGTAGGCGGCGACGAGGGCGTCGGCGAACTCCGGGTCGTTGATGTGGAGGGGCAGCCGGGCGACGCGGCGGTCGGGGGTCGGCCTCGATGCCGGCTTCGAGCGCGTCGAAGAGGGCGGCGTCGGCCTGCGGGTCGTGGAAGGCGCCGCCCTCGACGTCGAGGGCGGAGACGCCGCGCTCGGGGATCAGGAAGCGGACCGGGCCGGGGCAGGCGTTGAGCTTCGCGGCGATCCAGGCGCCGATCTCGCGGCACTCCCCGGCGGTGGTGCGCATCAGCGTGACGTTCGGGTTGTGGCGGTAGAGGCCGGCGGTCGGCGTAGCGGTCGGGGACGGTCTCGGGCGCCCAGAAGTTGACCATGTCGAGGGCGCCGCAGGAGCCGACGTAAGGGATGCCGCGTGCGGGCGACGGCGCCGAGGCGGTCGGGGCCGGCGCTGAGCACGCCGCCGAAGAGGTGGTCGGCGACCTCGGTGGTGGTGACGTCGATCAGGCCCTCGAGCATGCCGCTGTCGGCGAGGCCCTCCATCGCCCGGCCGCCGGTGCCGGTGGCGTGGAAGATCAGCGGCGTCGCGGTCGTCGAGGAGCGCCGGCGACGCGGGTGACGCAGGGGGTGGTGACGCCGAACATGGTGAGGCCGACCGCCGGGCGGGCGTCGGCGGCGGCCGGCGGCGCGGGTCATGCCGACGATGGCGTGGGCGGCTTGCGGCGAGCACGGTGCGGGTGATGCGGTTGAGGCCGGCGATGTCGGCGACCGAGTGCATCATGGCGATGTCGGAGACGCCGACGTAGGGGCCGACGTCGCCGGAGGCGAGCGTCGAGACCATCAGCTTCGGCAAGCCGAACGGCAGCGCGCGCATGCCGGCGGTGACGATCGAGGTGCCGCCGCCGCCGCCGATGCCGACGATGCCGGCGATGTCGGTCCGGCTGCGGACGAAGGCGGCGAAGGCCTCGCCCATCGCGGTGACGGCGGCGCCGCGGTCGTCGCCGAGGACCGGCGCGCCGGCCGGGTGGTGGGCGGCGACCTCGGCGGCGGGGACGTCGACGGGGACGGCGGCGGCGCGGGTGCCGAGGTCGACGACGAGCGGGGCGCCGCCGGCGTCGACGACGCGCGCGGCGAGGAAGGCGAGCTCGGCGCCCTTGGTGTCGGCGGTTCCGGCGACGTAGATGCGGCCCATCGCGCGTGCCACCCCGCGACCGCGCCGGGGCGCTCGCGGGTGTGGCGTCTCCTCCCTGAATGCCAGTCGGGCTGGCGATGTTGTTTCGGTGTCAGGCGCCCGGTCGGGCGGCGATAAACCCGATTGCTTTCGTTTTGAGACGACAGTATCGTATTGACATGAACGTCTCAAGTCAAGACGCGCAGGAGCTGCCCGAGACCGGGCCGCGGGCTCGCACGCGCAAGCTTCTGCTCGAGACGACGATGCAGCTGATGCAGGCCGGGCGGGTGCCGTCGGTGACCGACGTCGCCGAGGCGGCCGAGGTGTCGCGGGCGACGGCCTACCGCTACTTCCCGACGCAGGCGGCGCTGGTGCAGGCGGCGGTGGGCGAGGCGCTCGGGCCGATCCTCGAGTGGCGGTCGGACCTGCCGGATGCGCAGGACCGGGTCGCGGACCTGCTCGCCTTCGCCTATCCGCGGATCGACGAGTACGAGGCGACGCTCAGGGCCGCGCTGTTGCAGGCGATGGACCAGTGGAGCCGGCGGCGGGCCGGCACGCTCGGCGACGAGGCGCCGATCGTGCGCGGCAACCGGCGGGAGCTGCTGACGCAGCGCGCTGGCGCCGCTGCGGCCGCAGATGGCGCCGGCGGCGTTCGACCGGCTGCGGCAGGCGATCTCGCTGATCTTCGGGACCGAGGCTTTTGTGGTCCTGAAGGACATATGGGGGCTGGACGGCGACGACGCACGGGATGTAGCTCTGTGGTCCGCGCAGGCGCTGGTGCGCGCGGCGGTCGCCGAGACGGCAGGAGGGAACGGAGGACGCAGGGCGGCCGGCGATGGCCGGATAACGACAGGGCGGGAAACGAGAGCGCGACAAGGGCTCCGAACCGGCGACGACAAGATCCTAAGGGAGGAAGAAGATGAGACTGGGACTGACTGGACTGCTTGCGAGCGCTGCGAGCGCGCTCGTCCTCGCGGCCTCGCCGGCGGCGGCGCAGGAGCTGACGATCTTCTGGGCGGAGTGGGATCCGGCCAACTACCTGCAGGAGCTCGTCAACGACTACACCGAGGAGACCGGCGTCGACGGTCACGGTCGAGACCACGCCCTGGCCGGACTTCCAGACCAAGGCCTTCACCGAGTTCAACGCCAAGGGCGACGCCTACGACATGGTCGTCGGCGACTAGCCAGTGGCTCGGCGCCGGCTCGACCGGCGGGCACTACGTCGACCTGACCGACTTCTTCGCCAAGCACAAGGTCGCCGAGATCATGGCGCCGGCCACGGTCGAGGCCTACGCCGAGTACCGACGGCAAGTACTGGGCGATCCCGCTCGAGGGCGACGCCACCGGCTGGGCCTACCGCAAGGACTGGTTCGAGGACCCGGAGGAGATGGCGGCCTTCAAGGCGAAGTACGGCTACGACCTCGCCGTGCCGAAGACCTGGGAGCGAGCTGCGCGACATCGCCGAGTTCTTCCACCGCCCGGACGAGAAGCCGCTACGGCATCGCCATCTACACCGACAACTCCTATGACGCGCTGGTCATGGGCTACGAGAACGCGCTGTTCAGCTACGGCGGCGACCTCGGCGACTATTCGACCTACAAGGTCGACGGCATCGTCAACTCCGAGAAGGCGGTCGCGGCGCTCGAGATGTACCGCGAGCTCTACCAGTTCACCCCGCCGAACTGGGGCAAGACCTTCTTCCTGGAGGACAACCAGGCGATCACCGAGGGCCTGGCGGCGATGAGCATGAACTACTTCGCCTTCTTCCCGGCGCTCGCCAACCCGGCGACCAACCCGCACGCCGAGGTCACCGGCTACTTCGCCAACCCGGCCGGCCCGGACGGCAAGCAGCACGCGGCGCTCGGCGGCCAGGGCATCTCGATCGTCACCTACTCGCAGAACCAGGAAGAGGCGATCAAGTTCCTCGAGTGGTTCATCCGCGAGGACGTGCAGAAGAAGTGGGCCGAGCTCGGCGGCTACACCTGCCACGCCGCGATGCTCGAGTCCGAGGAGTTCCGCAACGCCACGCCCTACAACGAGGCCTTCTACCAGTCGATGTTCATGGTGAAGGACTTCTGGGCGGTGCCCGAGTACGCCGAGCTGCTGACCGCAGATCAACAACCGCGATCTATCCGTTCGTCGTCGGCGGCGAGGGCACGGCGAAGGAAGCGCTCGACGGGCTCGCCGCAGGACTGGGCGGCGACCTTCAAGAAGTACGGCCGCATGTAGAGCGCGCGGCCGGGCCGGACGGCTCGGGCGTCCGGCCCCGCCGAACCCGCAGACAGCCGATACGGGAGGAGCGTCTCGACGTGCTGGCCAGGCTTGATCCGCGGTCCCGGGCGGCCGCCCGCGGGATGGAGCGACCTCGCGATCCGCAACCTGTTCATCATCCCGACGATCGCTGTTCCTGATCGTCTTCAACATCTTTCCGCTGATCTACTCGCTCGGCTACTCGTTCACCGACTTCCGCGCCTCGGTGAACGAGCCGGCCAACTTCGTCGGCCTGCAGCAACTACCGCGAGCTGCTCGCCGACCCGAACATCTGGAGCAACTTCACCGTCACCGCGAAGTACGTGGTCGTCTCGGTGGCCGGGCAGGTGGTGGTCGGCTTCGGCGCTGGCGCTGCTGCTCAACCGCAGCTTTCCGCTCAAGGGCCTGGTCACCACGCTGCTGCTGCTGCCGATGATGATGTCGATGGCGGTGGTCGGGCTGTTCTGGAAGCTGCTCTACGACCCGTCCTGGGGACCGCTCAACTACGCGCTCGGCCTCGGCAACTTCGAGTGGCTGTCGAACCCGCGGATGCGCGCTCTACGCCGTCGCGATCACCGACATCTGGATGTGGGCGCCGTTCGTGATGCTGCTGTCGCTCGCCGGGCTGTCGGCGGTGCCGCAGCACCTCTACGAGGCGGCGGCGATCGACCGCGCCGGCGGCTGGTACACCTTCACCCGCATCACCCTGCCGCTGGTCGCGCCGCTGCTGCTGATCGCGATCATCTTCCGCACCATGGAGGCGTTCAAGACCTTCGACCTCGCCTTCATCATGACGGGCCAGCCGACCACCGAGACGATCGCGATCCGGCTCTACAAGATGGCGTTCCAGGAATGGCAGACCGGGCGGTCGTCGCGCGCTCGCCTACATGGTGCTGATCGTCGTGCTGGCGATCACCAACATCTACGTGAAGTACCTCAACAAGGTGAAGGAGCGCTGAGGTGGCCGCGGTCAAGTCCACCGGCAGCCGGCATCCGCAACCGCGTGGCGATCGCCGCGGTGCTCGTCGTGACGCTGATCTTCCTGGCGCCGATCTACTGGATCGCCTCGACCGCCTTCAAGCCGCGCGACGTGGCGACCTCGGTGCCGCCGACGGTGTTCTTCGAGCCGGAGATCACGCCCTTCATCAAGCTCTTCACCCGCGCGTGCAGCTGCGCGAGCCGCCGGCGCCCGAGGTCTACGCGGCGGCGCCCTGGTGGGAGCAGGCGCATCTACGACGGCGGCGAGCGGGTGCTGCGGGTGCAGGGCGAGCCGCAGCTGTCGCAGTACCCGAGCCGGTTCCTCAACAGCCTGATCGTCGCCATCGTCAGCACCGTGCTCGCGGTCGGGATGGGCACGCTGACCGCCTACGGCTTCTCGCGCTTCAAGATGGCCGGCGAGAACGACTGGCTGTTCTTCATCCTCTCGACGCGCATGCTGCCGCCGGTGGTGGTCGCGATCCCGATGTTCCTGATGTACCGCGCGGTCGGCATGACCGACACCCACGTCGGGCTGATCATCCTCTACACCGCGTTCAACCTCTCGTTCTCGGTCTGGCTGATGAAGGGGTTCATCGACGAGATCCCGAAGGAGTACGAGGAGGCGGCGCTGGTCGACGGCTACACGCGCATGCAGGCCTTCTTCAAGATCGTGCTGCCCGAGGCGGTCACCGGCATCGCCGCCACCGCGGTGTTCTGCTTCATCATCGCCTGGAACGAGTACGCCTTCGCGCTGATGATGACCAACCGCCGCGCCCAGACCGCGCCGCCGTTCATCCCGGCGCAGCTCGGCTCCGGGCTCGACCGACTGGACGACGATCGCGGCCGGCACGTTGCTGTTCCTGCTGCCGGTGGCGATCTTCACCTTCGCGCTGCGCAACCACCTGCTGCGCGGCGTGACCTTCGGCGCGATCCGGAAGTAGGCCGCATGCTCAAGCGACACGCACGCCGCCTCGAGGCGATCGCCCAGTGGGTGATGGTGCCGGCATCGTCGCGCTGTGCAGCCATGGAGCCTGCTGCTGCACCGCTACGGGGTGACGATCATCCTGATCGGGCTGGTCGGCCTTCATGGTCTTCTCGCACGTGCCCTCGCCCGAGCCGGAGGAGGAGTGATGGCGGCGATCGGACTGCGCGACGTCGAGAAGTACTTCGGCGCCAACTACGTGATCCGCAAGCTCAACCTCGAGATCGCCGACCGCGAGTTCGTGGTGCTGCTCGGGCCGTCGGGCTGCGGCAAGACCACGACGCTGCGCGCCATCGCCGGGCTCGAGACCATCGACACCGGCGACATCACCATCGACGAGCAAGCCGGTGCAGGACCTGACGCCGGGCGAGCGCGACATCGCCTTCGTGTTCCAGCTGTTCGCGCTCTACCCGCACCTGACCGCGTTCGAGAACATCGCCTTCCCGCTGCGCGCCACCGGCGAGACGCAAGGCCGAGGCCGAGCGCAAGGTGCGGGCGGTGGCGGCGTCGCTGCGCATCGAGCACCTGCTCGGCAAGCGGCCGTCGGCGCTCTCGGGCGGCGACATGCAGCGGGTGGCGATCGGGCGGGCGCTGGTGCGGCGGCCGAAGGCGCTGCTGATGGACGAGCCGATCGGCGCGCTCGACGCCAAGCTGCGCGAGGAGATGCGGGCGGAGCTGAAGCGGCTGCACATCGAGAACGGCACGACCAGCGTCTACGTCACCCACGACCAGGTGGAGGCGATGGCGCTCGCCGACCGGATCGCGGTCATGAACGACGGGGTGCTGCAGCAGGTCGGCACGCCGTCCGAGGTGTACCTGCACCCGGCGAACCTGTTCGTGGCGCAGTTCGTCGGCAGGCCGGTGATGAACGTCGTGCCGGTGGAGGTCGGCGGGCGGCGAGGCCGCGGCGTCGGTCGGCGTCGGCGGCGGGCAGGCGTTCGACTTCCCGGCCGAGCTGCGCGGCGCGGATCGACGCGGCGCTGCCGGCCGGGCACGAGCTGGTCATGGGCGTGCGGCCCGAGGCGGTGCTGGTGGCGCGCGAGCGAGGCGCCGGGGCTCGCGGCCGCTCGAGGCGCACTTCATCGAGCCGCTCGGGGCCTACGACATCGTCGACCTGAAGGTCGGCGAGCGCTACCTGAGGGCGCGCACGGCCAGCGGCTTCGTGCGGCAGCCGCGGCGACCGGGTGTGGGCGCGGCTCGACCCGGCGCAGGCGCATTTCTTCGACGCGACCAGCGGCGACTCGCTGCGACATCCGGCTCGAGCCATGCCTGACGATCGGGCTGCGACGGCATCACCAAGCGGTTCGGCTCCGTGAAGGCGGTCGACGAGCTGACGCTCGACCCTCGCCGACGGCGAGTTCTTCGTGCTGCTCGGGCCGACCGGCGCGGGCAAGACCACGACGCTGCGGCTGATCGCCGGGCTCGACATGCCCGACGCCGGGCGGATCAGCATCGGCGGCGAGGACGCGACGAGCTGGAGCGTGGCGCAGCGCGACGTGGCGCTGGTGTTCCAGTACTACTCGCTCTACCCGCGCTACACGGTGCGGCAGAACCTGGCGTTTCCGCTGCGGTCGAAGGTGCGGAACTTCACGCCCGGACGAGATCGAGCGGCGGGTGGCGCGGGCGGCGAAGATGCTGCGGATCGAGCATCTGCTCGAGCGCAAGACCGACAAGCTGTCCGGCGGCGAGATGCAGCGGGTCTCGATCGGCCGCGCCATCGTGCGCGAGCCGACGCGTGTTCCTGATGGACGAGCCGCTGTCGAACCTCGACGCCAAGCTGCGCGAGGTGCTGCGCTCCGAGCTCAAGGACCTGCAGGCGACGCTCGGCGCCACCTTCCTCTTCGTCACCCACGACCAGATCGAGGCGATGTCGATGGGCGACCGGATCGGCGTGCTGAACGAGGGCCGGCTGGTGCAGGTCGGCACGCCGAACGCGATCTACAACGCGCCGCGCGACACCTTCGTCGCGACCTTCGTCGGCTCGCCGGCGATGAACCTGCTCGCCGGCGGTGATCGAGGACGGCCGGCTGGTGGTGCCCGGCGCCTTCGAGGTGCCGCTGCGGCCGGAGGGACGGGCGCGGCTGCGGCCGCGACGGCGGGCCGCTGACCGTCGGCGATCCGCTCGGAGGACGTGCGGTCTCGGGGCCGGCGGCGACGCCACGGCGCAGGTCCACCATGTCGAGAACCACGGCGTCGAGCTGGTCGTGACGCTCCGCGCCGGGGAGACGCTGTTCAAGGCGACGGTGCCGGCGACGACGCGGCTGCGGATCGACGACACGGTGCCGTTCGCGCTCAACCAGGAGCCGGCTGCACGGCTTCGACGCGGCGACCGGCGTCAACCTCGCGATCTGACGGAGCCGGGATGAAGATCGGCTTCTGCATGCTGCTCTGGACCACCTCGCTCGACGCGAGCCACCGGCGGCTGCTCGAGGACATCCGGGCCACCGGCTACGACGGCGTCGAGATCCCGATGTTCGGCGGCACGCCCGACGACTACGCCCGGCGTCGGGCGGATGCTCGACGCGATCGGGCTCGAGCGGACGGCGATCAGCGTCATGCCGCCGGAGGCCGACGCGCTGTCGGCGGACCCGGCCGATGCGCCGGGCCGCGGTCGGAGCGCCTGGCCTGGGCCGCCGACTGCGCCGCCGCGCTGGGCGCGACCTGCGTCGGCGGGCCGCTGCACCAGGTGCTCGGCCAGTTCTCCGGCGCCGGCCCGACCGAGGCGGAGTTCGAGCGGATGCGGGAGGTGCACCGGGCCGCCGGCGACGACGCGGCGGGAAGGGCGTCACCTTCGCGCTGGAGGCGGTCAACCGGTTCGAGAGCTACTTCGCCAACACCATGGACGATCTCTGCGCCTACGTCGCCTCGGTCGGCCACCCGGCGATCTCGGCGATGTACGACACCTTCCACGCCAACATCGAGGAGGCCGACCCGGTGGCCGCCTTCACGCGCAACGCCGACCGCGATGACCCACGTCCACATCTCCGAGAACGATCGCGGCGTGCCCGGCCGCGGCCACGTGCCCTGGGCCGACGACCTTCCGGGCGATCAAGGCGTCGGGCTACGACGGCTGGCTGACCATCGAGGCATTCGGCCGCAGCCTGCCCGACCTCGCCGCCGCGACGCGGATCTGGCGCGACCTCTCCGAGAGCCCGGAGGCGGTTTATCGCGACGGCTATCGGCACATCCGCAACGGCTGGGACGCGGCCTGAGCATCCGCGAAGCACAAGAAGGAAACCCGAGAGCGGCAAGAAGATCCTGATGCTGACCGGCGAGTTCACCGAAGAGTACGAGAACTTCGTGTCCAAGGGGATGAAGCGGTCGCCATTGCCCTTCTGCAGCCACTTATACGAAATCCGGCTGATCGCTTCGGCAGGATGCGAGCGTTGACCTCTGCGACGGTTGCCGAGGCACGGCCTGCGCCTGCCTGGGCTGGCGCACCTTGCCCCACGGCCGTCCCGCGCGGGCGTTCGGGCAAGCGAGCGACGATGCGTCCTACACGACGGCCGGGTGCGCCTGCCGGGGGGCAGGCAGGCGCAGGCCGTGCTTGCGCACGGCCGGGGATGAGGGCGGCGGGGCGCACCGCTCGGATGCGAAGCGATCAACCGGATCCCGTATAAGCCATTGAACCAAAGCCGAGATTTTGGTGGGTGATGACGGGCTCGAACCGCCGACATCTTCGGTGTAAACGAAGCGCTCTACCGACTGAGCTAATCACCCCGCCGCCTGATACCCCGCGGCGGCGCCCGCGTGCAAGGCCCGGGCTCAGCCCTTGACCATCGGGTCGGTGAGCTTGCGGTGCTCCTGCAGCGCGAAGCGGTCGGTCATGCCGGCGATGTAGTCGGCGACCACCCGCGCCCGCGCCGGTGGCGTCGAGCTCGGCGCAGGCGTTCCAGTCGTGCGGCATCAGCTCCGGCGCCGCCGGCGAAGGTGGCGAAGAGCTCCTCGACCACCAGCCGCGCCTTGCGCCGCATCCGCTGCACCGCCCAGTGCCGGTACATCCGCACGTAGAGGAAGGCGCGGATCTCCTTCAGCTCGGCGAAGGTGGCGTCGGAGAAGCGGATCACCGGCCGGCCGAGCCGGCGGATGTCCTCGGCGTCGCGCGGCGCCGCCGCGGCGAGGCGCGCCCGGCTGGTGGCCAGCACGTCCTCGACCAGGAGCCCGAAGAAGCGGCGCAGCGCCTCGTGCTCGCGCCGCGCCGGCGCGAGCCCCGGCCAGCGCGCGTCGACCGCGGCGACGCACGGGCCGATCAGCGGCAGCTCGCCGCAGGTCCTCCAGCGTGAAGAGCCCGGCCCGCAGCCCGTCGGCGAGGTCGTGGTTGTTGTAGGCGATGTCGTCGGCGATCGCCGCCACCTGCGCCTCGGCGCTGGCGTGGGTGTCGAGCTCGAGGCCGTGCAGCGGCGTCGTACTCGGCGAGCGCGAACGGCACGTCGCCGGTCACCGGCCCGTTGTGCTTGGCGATGCCCTCCAGCGTCTCCCAGGTCAGGTTCAGCCCGTCGAACTCGGCGTAGTGCGCCTCGAGCCGGGTCACGATCTTCAGCGCCTGGGCGTTGTGGTCGAAGCCGCCGTAGGGCGCCATCAGCTCCTGCAGCGCCTCCTCGCCGGTGTGGCCGAACGGCGGATGCCCGAGGTCGTGCGCCAGCGCCACCGCCTCGGCGAGCTCCTCGTTGAGGTCGAGCACGCGGGCGAGCGTGCGGGCCACCTGCGCCACCTCGATCGAGTGGGTCAGCCGGGTGCGGTAGTAGTCGCCCTCGTGCTCGACGAAGACCTGGGTCTTGTGCTTCAGCCGCCGGAAGGCGCTGGAATGGATGATCCGGTCGCGGTCGCGCTGGAACTCGGAGCGGTGCGCCGAGCCTTCCTCGCCGAAAGCGGCGGCCGCGGCTCATCTCCGGCAGGGTGGCGAAGGCGGCGGGCATGCGGGCTCCTTGTCTGGCGGCGATCGCCGCGCCTACCTTGTGCTTACCGCATCGGCTGAAGGGTCTGAAGATGCAGCTCGCAATTCCGCCGCGCGTGACCGACCGCGCCTTCGCCCGCATCCAGGAGATCGGCGGGCCGAGCCGCTGCGCGTCGCCGTCGAGGGCGGCGGCTGCTCGGGCTTCCAGTACGACATCCGGCTCGACGAGGCGGCCGACGGACGACCTGGTGCTGGAGAAGGACGGCGCGCGGGTGCTGATCGACCCGGTCTCGCTGCCGTTCCTCGCCGCCGCCGAGATCGACTTCGCCGACGAGCTGATCGGCGCCCGCTTCGTGGTGAAGAACCCGAACGCCACCACGTCCTGCGGCTGCGGCACCTCCTTCTCGATCTGACGCCTGGCCGCGCCCTCCCCGACCTCCCGCCCGGCTTCAGCCCGGGCAGCGCCCACCCCGCCCCCAGGCGGGCGCTTCTCGCCCGCCGGGTCGGGCGCCGCCCTCCACGCCTTGGACCGACGTCGCCACAGGGGGCCCCCCTTCTGGCGCCGCACCGCTCGACACGCGCGCCGCCCCCCGGGCTAACCCCACGCCCCGAGGCGCCGGAGACCACCTCGCGGGCGGCCGACCAGAAGCGCCCTCCCCGACTGTCCCGCCCGGGCTTCAGCCCGGGCAGCGCCCGCCCCGCCCCCAGGCGGGCGCTTCTCGCCCGCCGGGTCGGGCGCCGCCCTCCGCGCCCCGGTCCAGCGCCGCCACAGGGCGCCCCCCCGATCCCGCGCCGCTCGACACACGCTCTGCCGCCGGACTAGGCTCTGGCCCTATAAACAGGATTCCCCTCATGTCGCGGTTCTGATTCAACCTTCCGAAAGAGGAGGGTTTCATGCGCCGTCACGAGCTGAGCGACGAGGAGTGGGCGATCATCCAACCGCTGCTGCCGAACAAGCCGCGCGGGGTGCCTCGGGTCGACGACCGGCGGGTGCTGAACGGCATCCTGTGGCGTTTCCGGACCGGAGCACCCTGGCGCGACATCCCGGAGCGGTACGGGCCGCGAACCACACTCTACAACCGCTTCGTGCGCTGGCGGGCCGCAGGGGTGTGGGACCGCATCCTCGCCGCGGTATCAAAGGCTTACGACGGCGACATCGTGATGATCGACTCGTCCTGCGTGCGTGTCCACCAGCACGGCGCCGCGGTCAAAAGGGGGGTCCCGACGCCGGGGATGGCAGCATGGGACGTTCCCGGGGCGGGCTGACCACCAAGATCCACGCGCTGGTCGACGCCGACGGCCGACCGGTGAAGCTCATCCTCACGCCGGGTCAGGCGGGCGACGCGCCGGTTGCGGCCACCTTGCTGGAGGACCTCGCCCCCGGCGCGACGCTGATCGCCGACCGGGCCTACGACACCAACGCCATCCGCGAACTCGCCTCCGAGCGCGGCGCCTGGGCCAACATTCCGCCCCGCACGATCCGCAAGGGCAGCTTCGCCTTCTCCAGCTGGGTCTATCGCCAGCGAAATCTGGTCGAACGCTTCTTCAACCAGATCAAACAGTTCCGCGGCTTGGCCACACGCTACGACCGAAAACCCGAGAACTTCCTCGCCGCTCTTCAACTCGCTGCTATCCGCATCTGGCTTGCAGCAATATAAGTCCGCACCCTAGCCTGATCCCCGAGGCGCCGGAAAGCGGCCCGTGATCGAGGACGCCCGCGTGACCCCCGCCGCAGTTCATCGCCAAGTGGCGCCCGGTCGAGCTCAAGGAGCGCTCGGCCGCCCAGACCCACTTCATCGACCTCTGCCGCCTGCTCGGCCTCGACGACCCCGTCGCCGCCGACCCGAAGGGCGACTGGTTCACCTTCGAGAAGGGCGCGACCAAGACCACCGGCGGCGAGGGCTGGGCCGACGTCTGGCGCAAGGGCTGCTTCGGCTGGGAATACAAGGGCAAGCACAAGGACCTCGACGCCGCCTACGACCAGCTCCTCACTACGCCGTCGCGCTGGAGAACCCGCCGCTGCTCGTCACCTGCGACATCGACCGCATCGTCATCCGCACCAACTTCACCAACACCGTCCAGGAGACCCACACCCTCGCCCTCGACGACCTCCTCGACGGCGCCAAGCGCGACCTGCTCAGCGCCGCCTTCACCGACCCCGAGCGCCTGCAGCCCGGCGAAGACCCGCGACGCGCTGACCGCCGAGGCCGCCGTCGAAGTTCTCCGACCTCGCCCTGCGCCTGCGCGAGCGCGGCCACGACGCCGACACCGTCGCCCACTTCGTCAACCGCCTCGTCTTCTGCATGTTCGCCGAGGACGTCGGCCTCCTGCCCGACGCGCCTGTTCCAGAAGATGCTGGAAGCCTGCCGCGCCGACGCCCGCCGAGCTTCGCCGCCCACGCCGCCACGCTCTTCGCCGCCATGCAGGACCGGCGGCCAGCGTCGGCTTCACCCCGGTCGACTGGTTCAACGGCGGCCTCTTCGACGACGACACGCGCCTGCCGCTCGAACGCGCCGACATCGACGAGCTGCTCGAGGCCGCCCGCCTCGACTGGTCCCAGATCGACCCCTCGATCCTCGGCACCCTCTTCGAGCGCGGCCTCGACCCCGCCAAGCGCAGCCAGCTCGGCGCCCACTACACCGACCGCGACAAGATCATGAAGATCGTCGGCCCGGTCATCGTCGAGCCCGCTGCTCGCCGAATGGGCCGAGGCGCGAGGCCAGGATCGAGGCCGCCCTCGCCCGCGAGCGACGGCCGCGAAGTCCGCCCGCCGCCGCCACCCGCGCCCACAACGACGCCGCTGCGCGCTGCACGACGCCTTCCTCGAACGCCTGCGAGGCCTTCCGCGTGCTCGACCCCGCCTGCGGCTCGGGCAACTTCCTCTACCTCGCGCCTGCGGGCGCTCAAGGACATCGAGCACCGCGTCAACGTCGAGTGCCGAGGCGCTCGGCCTCCCCCGCGGCTTCCCGCAGGTCGGCCCCGAGGCCGTGCGCGGCATCGAGCTCAACCCCTACGCCGCCGAGCTCGCCCGCGTCTCGGTCTGGATCGGCGAGATCCAGTGGATGCGCGCCAACGGCTTCGACGCCTCCCGCAACCCGATCCTCCGCCCCCTCGACACCATCGAATGCCGCGACGCCATCCTGAACGAGGACGGCACCCGCGCCGAGTGGCCGGAAGCGGACGTGGTGGTCGGCAACCCGCCGTTCCTCGGCGGCAAAGATCATGACGGAAGCCTCGGCGATGCCTACGACCGAGCGCATCCGCAAGGCGTTGACGGGCGCGTCCGGCCCGGTTCGCGGATCTCGTCTGCTACTGGTTCGAGAAGGCGCGCGATCAGATCGTGCACGGCAGGCGCCCAACGCGCCGGCCTCGTTGCGACGAACTCCATCGCGAAGAGCACGAACCTGCCGGTCCTGCGGAGGATAGCGGGCGACCTCACCATCTTCGACGCTGGGTCGACGAGCAGTGGATCCTCGACGGTGCCGCGGTGCGAGTTTCGCTGGTCTGCTTCGCGGCGAACGAGGCCGCTCCGCGTGCGCACGCTGAATGGCGCGCCGGTCGGCACCATCAACCCAACCTGACCTGCGGGCGTGAACTTCAGCGAAGCGCGCCCTCTCCGGAGAACCGTGGCGGAGCATGTTGGGGATCCAGAAGAGCGGCCCGTTCGACGTGACGGAGCGAACTGGCGCGCGCGTGGCTCGGGCTCCCGATCGAACCCGAACGGGCGCCCCAACGCCGATGTGCTGCGGCCATGCTGAACGGGGACGATCTGACGTCCGCGCCGCGCGATATTTGGTTCATCGATCTTCCGCGCGGACAATTGCTGGCGATGCGCGTTGTATGAGGCACCGTTCCAGCATCTCGCCCAATGCCGTATGACCTGAGATCCCGCTTCGGGACGCTGGCGAAGGTCAGGGCGGAGCACGCGACTGACGCGCAGCGCCAATGGTGGGAACCGTATTGGCCTCGGCCCGGAGATGCGCCGCTCTATCTGGGGCAGCGACCCGTTATATCGTCACTCCGGAAGTCGGCAGAGCACCGGCTCTTTGTCTGGCTGTCGATCCCCGGTGCTTCCGGACAAGAGCTTGATTGTCATTCCCTCGCGAAGACGACACGACCTTCGGCATTCTCCACTCTCGCTTCCACGAGGTCTGGTCCCTGCGCTTGGGCAATCGCATGGGGAAGGGCAACCACCGCCGCTACAACAACTCCACCACCTTCGAGACCTTCCCCTTCCCCGAGGGCCTGACCCCCGACATCCCCGCCAGCCGCCTATGCCGCCGACCCGCGGGCGCAGGCGATCGCCGCGGCGGCGGCGGAGCTCGAACGCCAAGCGGCGAGGCCTGGCTGAACCCGCCCGACCTCGTCACCCGCGTCCCCGAGGTGGTGCCGGGCTACCCCGACCGCCTCCTGCCCGAAGGACGACGAGGCGGCGGAGGTGCTGAAGAAGCGCACGCTCACCAACCTCTACAACCAGCGCCCCGCCTGGCTCGACCACGCCCACGCCCGGCTCGACGCAGCCGTGGCCGAGGCCTACGGCTGGGGCGACGACTGGCGCGCCGGCCGCCTCGACGACGACGCGATCCTCGCCCGCCTCTTCGCCCTCAACCAGGCCCGCGCGGCGGCCAATCCCGAGTGCATTTCGTAGCATGCATATGCGTTTCCATGCGCGTTCTGCATGCGGTTGTCCATATCCCCGACTTGCGGCCCGGCGCGGCCCTTGCCTAGGGTCGCGGCCGCCATGAAGATCGCCTCCTTCAACATCAACGGCGTCAAGGCCCGGCTGCCGGCGCTGCTCGACTGGCTGCGCGACGCCGACACCGACGTCGTCGTGCTGCAGGAGCTCAAGTCCACCGACGACCAGTTCCCCCGCCTCGAGATCGAGGAGATGGGCTACAACATTGAAACCCATGGACAAAAGGGCTTCAACGGCGTCGCCATCCTCTCCCGCCTGCCGCTCTACGGACGTCCGCCGCGGCCTGCCCGGCGACGACGGCGACGAGCAGGCCCGCTGGATCGAGGCCGAGGTCGCCGGCATCCGCATCTGCGGCCTCTACCTGCCCAACGGCAACCCCGCCCCCGGCCCGAAATACGACTACAAGCTCGCCTGGATGGACCGCCTGCAGGCCCGCGCCGCGGCGCTGATCGCGGACGAGGAAACCGCCGTAATCCTCGGGGACTACAACGTAATCCCCGAGCCGAAGGACTGCTGGAACCCGAGGGTCTGGGCCAACGACGCGCTCTACCTGCCCGCGACCCGCGCCGGCCTTCCGCCGCCTCGTCCACCTCGGCTTCACCGACGCGCTGCGCGCCGTCGACCAGGGCCCGGGCATCTACACCTTCTGGGACTACCAGGCCGGCGCCTTCCAGAAGAACTGGGGCATCCGCATCGACCACGTGCTGCTGACCCCGCAGGCCGCCGACCGCCTCGAGACCTGCGGCATCGACGCCGAGACCCGCTCGCCGCGAGAAGCCGTCCGACCACGTGCCGATCTGGGTGACGCTCGAGCCCTGAGCCCGCGACTCAGTGCGCCGGCGCCTCCGCGGCCGGCGGCGCGTCGGTCATCTCGCGCCGCGGATGTCGAGCCAGCCCTCCCAGATCATGTGCAGCGCCACGTAGAGGATGATCAGCGAGGCCGATCCAGGCGATCCAGCGGTGCTTGGTCGAGCAGCCGCGCGATCAGCGACGCGGCGATGCCCATCAGCGCGATCGAGAGCGCCAGGCCGAAGATCAGCACCGTCGGGTGCTCGCGCGCCGCGCCGGCGACGGCCAGCACGTTGTCGAGCGACATCGAGACGTCGGCGATGATGATCTGGGTGACCGCCTGGCGCAGCGTCTTGCGCGGCGCGCCGCCGGCGATCGTGCCGTCGGCGTTGAGGTCGGCGCTCGGCCAGCGCCTCGACCGCCGCCGCCTCGTCGCCGCGTGCGAGACGCGCAGCTCCTGGTACATCTTCCAGCAGACCCAGAGCAGCAGCAGGCCGCCGGCGAGCAGCAGGCCGGTGATGCTGAGCAGCTGCGTGGCGATCAGCGCGAAGCCGATGCGCATCAGCGTCGCGGCGACGATGCCGATGAGGATCGCCTTGCGCCGCAGGTCCGGCGGCAGGCCGGCGGCGGCGAGCCCGATCACGACCGCGTTGTCGCCGGCCAGCACCAGGTCGATCATGATGACCTGGAAGAACGAGCGTCAGAAACGCTGGCTCCAACATGCTCGGCGCTCCCCTGCCCGTGCCGGTCCGGCGAGCTTGGCCAATGCGGCGCGGGGTGTCAACCCGTCGAGGTCGACGTCGTCGCCGAACAGCCAGTCGAAGCGGCGCGCGAGTAGCGCAGGCGCCACGGCCGAGGCCGCGGCCGAGCGCCGAGGTGCGCCGGCTCGCGCAGGCCCGGGCCGCAGGTGGTAGAGCCGGCCGTCCGCGCGCCGCCGCGCGCTGGACCCGCGCGGCGCGCGGCAGTCGCGCCGCCGCATAGGCGGCGAGGCCGGCCGCCGGGTCGGCGGCGCGGTCGAGCGCCGCCGCCAGCACCCAGGCGTCCTCGAGCGCCATCGTCGCGCCCTGCGCGAGGAAGGGCAGCATCGGGTGGCAGGCGTCGCCGAGCAGCGCGATCCGGCCGGCGCTCCAGCGCGGCAGCGGCGCGTGGTCGAAGAGCCCCCAGAGGAAGCAGCTCGTCGACCGCGGCGAGCAGCGCCCCGGCGGCGCCGCCCCAGCCGGCGAAGGCGCGGCGCAGGTTCGCGGGATCGTCGGGCGTCGTCCAGCCCTCGGCGGTCCAGGCGGCGCGCTCCTCGACGGCGACGAAGTTGACCAGCCGGCCGCCGCGCAGCGGATAGCGTGACGAGGTGGCGCCCCGGCCCCATCGTCACCCGCGTCGACCGGCGCCGCGAAGGACGCCGGCAGCCGCGCCGCCGGGACCAGCGCCCCGCCAGGCGACGTGGCCGGTGAAGCGCGGCCGGCGCGCCGGCGAAATGCGCCGCGCGGATCGGCGAGCGCACGCCCGTCGGCCGCGATCACGACCTCGGCGGCGATGCTCGCCGCCGCCTCGCGGTCCGCAGGCGAACCCCGTCGGACGCCGGCTCCACGCCGAGCGACGCGCGGTCCCGAGCCGGAGCTCGACCCCGGCCTCGGCCGCGCCGGCGGCGAGCACGGCGAGGAGGTCGGCGCGGTGGAACTGCCAGTACGGACGCCCGTGCCGGCGGGCGACGCGTCGCGCCCGAGCGGCAGCCGCGCCACCAGCCGGCCCGGCGCGATGGTCGCGCAGCTCCACCGCCTCGGGCGGGCTCGCGCGCGGCTCGGCCGCGGCGCGCGAGCCCGAGCGCCTCCAGCACCGCCACCCCGTTCGGCGCGATCTGGATGCCCGCGCCGACCTCGGCGAGCGCCGGCGCCTGCTCGAGGAGCGTGACCCGCGCGCCGCGCCGGGCCAGCGCGACCGCCGCGGCGAGCCCGCCGATGCCGGCGCCGACGACCGCGACCGCGCGGCCGGCGAGGCCATCAGCCGGTGGGCGGCTCGCCCGCCCAGGCGGCGGCGAGCAGCCGCGGAACCGCGGCCCGCTCGACCGGCCGCGGGTTCGCGTACGGCGCCTCCACCGCGAGGTCGGCGGCCCGGTCGAGATCGGCCTCGGCCATGCCGAGCTCGCGAAAGCGCCCGCGGCGCGCCGATCCGCGCGGCGAGGCCGGCGAGCGCCGCACCCGGCCCGCCGCCGCCCAGCGCCTCGGTGACCGGCGCCAGCAGATCCCCGGCGGCGGCCGCGTTGTAGGCGGCGGCATGCGGCAGCACCACCGCGTGGGTCTCGGCATGCGGCAGGCCGAACGAGCCGCCGAGCACATGGCAGAGCTTGTGGTGCAGCGCCATCGTCGTGCCGCCGAGCGCCGCGCCGCAGAGCCAGGCGCCGTAGAGCGCCCGGGCCCGGGCGGCCCGGTCTCCCGGCTCCGCGGCCAGCGCCGGCAGCGCCGCGCCGAGCGCCGCGATCGCCTCGCGCGCCATCAGGCGTCAGGACCGGGTTGCGGTCGCGGCGCGTAGAGCGCCTCGACCGCGTGGGCGAGCGCGTTCATCCCGGAGGTCGCGGTCAGCGCCGGCGGCAGCCCGATGGTCAGGCCCACGTCGTAGATCACCGTCTCGGGCTGGATCGCCGGGTCGCGGCGGGTGGTCTTGCGGCCCCCGGCGGTCTCGCCGAGGATGTCGGTCATCTCCGATCCGGCGTAGGTCGTCGGCACCGCGACCTGGTCGGCGCCGGTCCGGACCGCGATCGCCTTGCCGAGCCCGATCGTCGAGCCGCCGCCGAGCGCCACCACGCAGTCGGCGCCGGCCGCCGCATAGTCCGCGAGCGCGGCCTCGGTCACGTCGACCGGCGTGTGCATCACCGCCCCGGCGAAGACCCCGGCGGCGCGAGGCCCCGAGATCGGCGGCCAGACGCTCCGCCGCCGCGGCATGGCCGGCGGTCGAGAGCACCAGCGCGCGGCTGCGGCCGAGGCGGTCGATCTCCGGCCCGACCTCGCCGAGCGTGCCATCCCCGAACACGACCCGGCTCGGCAGGCCCTTGAAGGTGAAGGCTCGGATGGCGGTCATGGCGGCGTTCCGTTCGCCGGGCGCCCCCATCTGACACGCTATCGCCGCCGGCGGAAAGCCCTCAGCCGGAGACGCCGCAGCCGCGGCAGAGGAGCCGGCGGACCTCGCGCCGGATCGCGCTCGCGCGCAGCGCATAGGCCTCGACCGCCGTCCCCGCGCCGCCGGTGCCGCTCCCGGCGCTCGCGACCGCGCCGCCGCGCCCGGCCGGGCGGATCGCGGTCACCATGCCCGACGAGCCGGCCCTCGGCATCGACAAGCGGCCCGCCGGAGAAGCCCGGCCGCGCGCCCGGGAGCCAGGCTATCGAGCCCCGGCCCGAACGCCGGGATGTCGGCGCGCGGCGCCACCACCTTGCCGTGGGCCTCGTGCACCCTGCCGGGCCGGCCGTCGCTCGCGTCGATCCCGGCGGCGCTCACCCGCGTGCCGCTCGCCCCGGCCGCGTCGCCGGCCGCCGGCGGCGGCAGGAAGCCCTCCGGCACGCGCAGCAGCGCGAGGTCCATGCGCGACGACAGCGCGATCACCGTCGCGCTGGTCCGCCCGCCGCCCGCCGCCGACGCGATCACCATCGACTTTGTCGCCGGGGGCGAGCCCCTGCACCACGTGCCGGTTCGTCACCGCGACGCCGTCGGCGATCAGGAACGCCGAGCCGACGACCGGGCCGTTCAGCACCACCGCGTGCAGGTCGAGCGGGTGCGGCTTGCCCGCAGCCCGCATGTCCGAAGCGGGGGCGAGCCCGACCAGCGCCCCCACGAGCGCCAGCATGATCCACCGCCCCAGGCGCGCGCCCACGGCGCCGCCGGTCCCCCAACGGTCTGTCATCTTCACCCACCCCCGACGCCGCATCCCCACGCGCGGCGCTCACCCGGCCATCAAACCCCGCGGCCGTGTGAAAGTCCTGAAGACGGCCGGCCGAAATGCCTCAAATCGTCGGTTAAAGCCGGCCCTCCGCCGGCCGCGGAACAACTCGGTTGATTTTGTCGCAATTCTGCGAGATACAACTCCCGATTGAATCTCTTGGACATGTAGTCTCGCGTGGCGATATCCCCCGCCCCTCGTGGAGTGCCGCGGCCGGCACGGCTCCTGGCGACTGCTCGGCGCATCGCTGCTCGCGCTCATGCTGGCCGAAGCCGCACCGGCCGGCGGCCCAGAAGGCGGCACCGTGGTCGGCGGCAAGGCCCGGATCGTCCAGACGCCCGGCCGGACGGCGATCCGGCAGACCTCCGAGCGCGCGGTGATCGACTGGCGCGGCTTCGACGTCGGCCGCGACCACGCAGGTGGTCTTCGGCCAGCCGGGCCGGAGCGCGGCGACGCTCAACCGGGTGCTGACGGCGCGGCCGAGCGTGATCGAGGGCGCGATCCGCGCGCCCGGCACGGTCATCATCCAGAACGGCGCCGGCGTGCTCTTCACCGGCACCGCCCGCGTCGATGTCGGCGGGCTGGTCGCCACCAGCCACGCGGTCGACGCCGGCCGCTTCCAGCGCGACGGCCGGCTGTCGCATCGGCGGCGGCACCCGCAGCGGCGCGCGCGTCGCCAACGAGGGCGGGATCACCGTCGGCGAGGCCGGGCTGGCGGCGCTGGTCGGCGACCAGGTCGAGAACACCGGCGTCATCGTCGCCCGGCGCGGCACCGTCGCGCTCGCCGGCGGCACCCGCAGCACCATCGACCTCGCCGGCGACGGCCTGGTCCGGATCGCCGTCGACGGCGACGGCAGCGTCACGAACAGCGGCCGCATCGAGCGGCGAGCCGCGTCCTCCTCACCGCCGGCGCGGCGGCGCAGGCGCTCGACGCCGCGATCAACACCTCCGGCGTCATCCGCGCCGATGCCGGCACCGGCAAGGGCGGGCGGATCGAGCTCGTCGCGCCGCGGCGGCGGCCGCGTCCGGATCTCGGGCACGCTCGACGCCTCGGGTGCGGCCGAGGGCGGCGACATCGTCGCCACCGGCGCCCGGGTGGACGTCGCGCGCCGCGGCCAGGGTCGCGGCGCGCGGCGGCACGACCGGCGGCTCGATCCGGATCGGCGGCGATCGCGCACGGCAGCGGCCCGCTCCGCCGGGCCACGGCGGTCAGGATCGAGGCCGGCGCCGAGCTCGCGGCCGACGGCGCCGCGGCCGGGGCGGCCGGATCGTCGCCTGGTCCGACGGGCTGACCGAGGTCGACGGCACGCTCTCGGCGCGCGGCGGCCGGCGGCTTCGTCGAGACCTCCGGCCGCGGTGGCGCTGGCGATCGGAGCGGCGGCGAAGGTGTCGGCCGCGCGCTGGCTGCTCGATCCGCAGCGACATCGTGATCGCCGACGGCCCCGGCGGCGCCGCTGCCGGGCGGCGCGCCTCGTGGTCAGCCGCATCGCGCTCGAGGCCGCCCTCAACGGCGGCGCCGACGTCGACGGTCACCACCTCGGCGCCCCCCGATGCTGAGATGCCGGGCGACATCACCGTCGCCGTGCCGCTCAGCTGGACCGGGACCGGCGACCTCCGGCTCGAGGCGGCCCGCGACATCGCGATCAACGCCGCCGTCACCACCCGGGACGGCAACTTCACCGCCGACGCCGGGCGCTGGCTCGGCGGTGGCGGCCGACGTGCGCGGGACCGGCGCCGCCTCGGTCGCCCTCGCCGGCCAGGCGGTCCTGCTCACCGACCTCGCCGCAGGCGATCGCGCAGTGACCACCGAGCGCGGCGATCTCACCATCGCCGGCACCAACCGCGTCGTCCTCGGCCGGACCGACGCGCGCCCGGGCGGCATCGCGGTCGGCTCCGCCTCCGGCGACGTCGCGATCACCGCGGGCAGGCGGATTTCGTCCGCGGCGGCCCGGCGGCCGGCCAGTGGGTCCGGCTCGGCACCGAGACAGCGCGAGCGCCGTCCGCATCGCCTCCGAGCGCATCGAGGTCCTGGCCGGCGACAGCACCGGCAGCTTCGCCGAGGTGGTGACCGGCGCGGGCGGCGCGCCTCGACCTCCAGGCCGGCATGATCGTGGTCCGCGACCGCCCCGGCGCCGCAACCGCGCGGATCGCGGCGCTCGACGGCGCACCGCTGACGCTGGCGGCCGAGCGAGCAGATCTGGAACGGCAGCGTCGAGGCCGGCAGCGGCCTCGCCGACGGCGGCGACGTGCGGCTGAGCGGCGCGATCACCGCCTTCGTCGCCCGAAGTTCAGCCTCGGCGCCGGGCGCCGATTTCCTGCTCGCGGCGCAGGGGCCGGGCGGCGCCCTCTCCTCCTACGGCTCGGTCCGGCCGCTCGCTGTCACGACCACGGGCACCGGCACGGTCGCGATCGAGGCGCCGATCACGGCCGCGCAGGTCGCGCTGGTCTCGGCCGAGCGGGTCCGGCTCGGCGGCCGGCGCCACCGTCACCGCAACCGGCAGCGGCGACGCCGTCGTGATCTCGGCCGGGCGCCGCTTCGAGAACGGCGCCGGTGCCGGCGCGCTGGCAACCGCCGCTCCCGATGCGCGCTGGCTCCTCTACGTCGACAGCTTCGACGGCGTCACCGGGGCGCTGCCGGGCCCGCGCGGGTTCGATCTCTACGGCCGGACCCTGGCCACCGCCGCCCCGGCCGATCTCGGCTTCGACGGCAACCGGCTCATCTACGCCGAGCAGCCGACCCTGACGCTGACCGCCGCCTCGCTGCGCAAGACCTACGGCACCGCCGCAACGCCAGGCTTCTCGACCGACGGACTGCGTTCCGGCGACAGCCTCGCGACCGCCTTCGCCATCGCCCCCGAGGTGACCAGCACCGGCGCCGGCGCCGGCTCCGCGGCCGGCGCGCACACCACGCGGGTGATCGCCGCGGCATCGCGGCAAGGCTACGCCGTCGAGGTCGTCGACGGCCGGCTCACGGTCGACAAGGCGGCCCTGGTCGTGCGCGCGGTCGACGCCAGCCGCCGCTACGGCGCGGCCGACCCGGGCTTCACCGCCGCCTATTCCGGCTTCGTCCTCGGCGACGGCGCCGACGATCTCGGCGGCACGCTCGGCTTCACCACCCCGCGGGCCGCGCCAGCGCCGTCGGCCGCTACGGCCTCACCCCCCGCGGCCTGACCAGCGGCAACTACGCGATCAGCTACGCGCCGGGAACGCTCACGATCGAGCGCGCGCCGCTCCTCGTCACGCCCGCCTTCGCCGCACGCAGCTACGGCGCCGACACCCGGCCTTCGCCGCCCGCTACGCCGGCTTCGTGCTCGGCGACGGCGCCGGCGACCTCGACGGCCGCGTCGCCTTCGCCACCGACGCCGCGACGCCCGAGCACCGGTCGGCCTCTATGGCGTCACCGCCTCCGGCCTTGCGAGCGACAACTACGACATCCGCTACCTCCCCGGCGCGCTCGAGGTCCGGCCCGGCGCCGCTGACCGTCACCGCGCTCGACGCGAGCCGGCCCTTCGGCGCCCGCGACCCCGCCTTCGGCGTCCGCGATCGAGGGCTTCGTCCTCGGCCAGGACGCGGGCGACCTCGGCGGCGCGCTCGGCTTCGCGACGCCCACGAGCCGCCTCAGCCCGGTCGGGCAGTACGGGATCGTCCCCGGCGGCCTTGCAAGCCGCAACTACGCGATCACCTACCGCCCTGGCACCCTCACCATCGCGCCGGCGCCGCTTCGGCGCGGCGCGGTTCGCCGGCAGCGACGTCCGCGCGGCGGCTTCGCGCGTGGAACGCCGCCCTTCACCCCCGGCGACGCGAGCTTCCGCACCACCACGGCCGACGGGCCCCCCGCGCTCGGCAACCCCTTCGGCCTCGCCTACTCGCTCGGGCGGTTCACCGAGCTCGCGCCGGCGCAGGCCGCCGGTACCCAGGGCTTCGTCCCCGCCGCCGGCGACACCCAAGGCTTCGTCCCGGCCGCCGGCGGCATCCAGGCCGACCGCCGCGACGCCGGCTGCGGCGGCTCGGTCAGCCTCGGCGCCGACGCGCTGCGGCCGGCAGACCGTCGTCGAGAACTACTGGCAGGCCGGCCGGTGAGCCACGGCCGGCTCGCCCTCGCCAGCGCGCTCGCCCTCGGCGCGGCGACGGCCGCCGCCGCCCAGTCCGCCGCCGACTACCTGCCCCGCGAGCCGGGCGCCAACCTCGCCGCCCCCGACCTGCCGCAACCGCCCGACCCGAGCGCCCCGCCCACCGCGCCGCCCCCCGCCACCACCGGCGCCGCCTTCATCCTGCGCGGCGTCGAGGTCGAGGGCGCGACCGCGCTCGGCCCCGAGGCGCTGGCGCCGCTCTGGGCGCCGCTCCTCGGCCAGCCGGTGTCGATCGCCACGCTCGAGAGATCGCGCCGAGGATCGGCGCCGCCTACCGGTCGCGCGGCTACATGCTGTCCCAGGCGATGCTGCCGGCGCAGACCGTCGACGACGGCACCGTGCGCGTGCAGGTCATCGAGGGCTTCGTCGACCGGGTGGCGTCGAGGGCGGCACGCCCCGGCCAGCAGCGGGCTGCCGAGCGGCTCTTCGCGCCGGTCGATGCCGACCGGCCGCTGCGCCTGCGCACGCTGGAGCGCAGCGTGCTCCTCGCCCGCGACACCTTCGGCGGTACGGTCGAAACCCTGGTGGAGCCCTCGGCGACAACCTTCGGCGCCGCCGACCTCACCGTCATCCTGACCCCCGACCGCTACACCGGCTTCGCCGCCGCCGACAACCGCGGCTCGCGGCTCTACGGGCCGGCGACGCATGATCGGCCGGCGCCAGCGCCTACGACCTCCTCGGCCGCAACGAGCGGATCGACGGGCTCGTCGCGGTGGCGCCGGAGCAGCACCTCGCTCGCCTTCGGCCAGGCGTCGCCGACGTGCCGCTGCCGTCCTCGACCGGCACGCTGCTCGACGGCGCGCCGGCTGGAGCTCCGCGGCAACATCTCGCGCGGCGAACCCGACCTGCCGCGCAGCGGCTCGCCCGACGACCTCACCGTCACCTCGAACGCGACCAACCTCGCCGCCGGCCTGATCGTGCCCTTCGTCCGCACCCGCTCGCAGAACCTGACCGGCCGCGCCGGCATCGAGTGGCAGAGCGCCGAGAGCGTCACCGGCTTCGCCGGCGGCGAGAGTCCAGCACCGACCGGCTCGCTGTGCTCGACGCCCGGCCTCACCTGGGACGTCGCCGACCGCTTCGGCGGGGTCACCCTGCTCGACGCCGGCTCCGCCAGGGCCTCGACGCCTTCGGCGCGGAGATCGGCGCCGAGGGGCCGGCGGCGGGCGTGCCCGACTTCACCGCCGCGAGCCTCACGCTCTCCCGGCTGCAGCGCCTCGGCGCCGGCCCCTGGTCGCTCTACGTCGAAGCGACCGGCCAGCTCGCCGCCGACGTGCTGCCGAACTCCGAGCGCTTCGCCCTCGGCGGCGCCGAATCGGCCGCGGCTTCGCGCCGGGCAACACCACCGGCGACAGCGGCTGGGGCGCGCTGGGTCGAGCTCCGCCGCCAGCTCTCCGGCACGGCGCTCGGCGGCGCGGTCGAGGCGGCCGAGCTCTACGCCTTCGTCGACTACGGCCAGGCCTTCGACCGGTCGGCCGAGCGCGACGGCGACGACGCGCGAGGACCTCGGCTCCGTCGGCATCGGCGCCCGCATCGACGTCCGGCCCTGGCTGACGCTGACCCCCGAGATCGCCCGCCAGACCGACGGCGTCGCCACCGACACCACCGGACGAGGGCCTCGAGACCCGCGCCTACCTCGGGCTCGTCGCCCGCTTCTGACCGCCGTCGGCTGGACGGGCGCCGGCGCATGCCTAGAAAGGGCGGCGGACACGGGCGGGCGAGCATGCGCATTCTGGTCACCAACGACGACGGCATCAGCGCGCCCGGCCTCGAGGTCGCCGAGGAGATCGCCGCGGCGCTCGCCGGCCCCGACGGCGAGGTCTGGGTGGTGGCGCCCGCCTTCGAGCAGTCGGGCGTCGCGCACGCGGTCTCCTACGTCCGCCCGATGCGGCTCGAGCGGCTCGAGCCCCGCCGCTTCGCGGTCGAGGGCTCGCCCGCCGACTGCGTGCTGGCCGGCCTCGGGCGAGATCATGAAGGACGCGCCGCCCGACCTGGTGATCTCCGGCGTCAACCGCGGCCACAACGTCGCCGAGGACACGCTCTATTCCGGCACCGTCGGCGGCGCGATGGAGGCGGCGCTGCACGGCGTGCGCGCCGTCGCGATGTCGCAGTACCACGGCCCCGCCACGCCGCGCAGCGCCGACCCCTTCGCCGCGGCCCGCGCGCACGGGGCGGCGCTGCTGCGCCGGCTGCTCGACGGCCCGGCCTGGCCGAAGGCCGCCCTACGGCGTCTTCTACAACGTCAACTTCCCGCCGCTGCCGGCGGCCGAGGTGCGCGGCACCCGCGTGACCTTCCAGGGCTACCGCGCGGCGCCGACCTTCGGCGTGCTGCCGCACGTCGCCCCGAACGGCCGCACCTTCCTCTGGCTGACCCACGGCCACGGCAACGCCGACAGCCCGCCGGGCTCGGACTCGCGCGAGTGCCACGACGGCCACATCACCGTGACGCCGCTGAACGCCGACCTGACCGCGCACGACCTCATCGCGCCGCTTGCGCGGGCGCTCGGTTAGGGCGAGGGTCGGACGCATGCACCCGGCCGAGCAGCAGATGCAGTTCGTCTTCACCCTCCGCTCGCACGGGGTGACCAACGCCGAGGTGCTGAAGGCGATGGAGGCGACGCCGCGCGTCGGCTTCCTCGAGGGCATCTTCGCCGAGCGCGCCTTCGAGGACACGCCGCTGCCGATCGCCTGCGGCCAGACGATCAGCCAGCCGACGGTCGTCGGGCTGATGACCCAGGCGCTCGACGTCGACCAAGCGCTGCAAGGTGCTCGAGATCGGCACCGGCTCGGGCTACCAGGCGGCGATCCTCGCGCGCCTCGCCCGGCGGGTCTACACCGTCGAGCGCCACCGCCGGCTCGCCCGCCGCACCCGCGAGCTCTTCCTGCTCGCTCGGCCTGCACAACATCACCGTCGTCCACGCCGACGGCTCGCACGGCCTGCCCGAGCAGGCGCCGTTCGACCGCATCATCGTCACCGCCGCCGCCGAGGATCCGCCGCAGGTGCTGATCGACCAGCTCCGCCCCGGCGGGATCATGGTGCTGCCGGTCGGCCAGAGCAGCGCGGTGCAGACCCTGATCCGGGTCGTCAAGACCGAAGCGGGCCTCGACTACACCGACCTCGGCGCCGTGCGGTTCGTTCCGCTTGTCGAAGGGGTGGCACAGGATGTATTGGACTGACGCAAGGCAGCAAGATGCCGGGAGGAGCTGCGATGCGCGAGGCCAGCGAAGCGCGCCGGACGCTCCGTGCGCGGCGGCCACGTCCCCTGCTCTGGCGGCCGCCCTTGGCGCTCGCGGCCTGCGGCGGCATTCGGCAATCCGCTCGGCGGCGACGCCGCGGCGCCGCCGAGACGGCGGCGCAGACGGTGCCGAACCTCGCGCCCGATTCCCGCGGCGTGATCACCTACGCGACCTACCAGGTCGCGGTGGCCCGCGACGGCGACACGATGGCGACGCGTGGCGGGCCGGGTCGGCACGACGCCCGAGGAGATCGCCCGCCGCAACGCGCTGCCCGAGGACTACATGCTGCGCCCGGGCGAGGTGCTGCTCCTGCCCGACAGCGTGCCGCGGCCGGCGCGCCGGCCTCGACGGCGGCGCCGTCAGCACCCAGCCGCTCGGCGGGACGCCCGAGGGCGCCGCGGCGGCGATCGAGCGGCGGCGCCGCGCCGACAACCCGTTCCAGAACGGCCAGACCGAGCCCGCTGATCGACCCGGTCCGCCACCGCGTCGAGGCGGGCGAGACCGCCTACTCGATCGCGCGGCTCTACGGCGTCTCGGTGACCGCGCTCGCCTCGTGGAACGGGCTCGGCCCCGACCTCGCGGTGCGCGAGAACCAGGAGCTCCTGATCCCGATCGTCAGCGACGCCAACCGGATCTCCAGCGCCGTCGACACCCAGCCCGGCCAGGGCACCCCGGTCACGCGCGCCGCCGAGCGCCGCCGCGCCGCTGCCGGCGGACATCACCGCCGCGGTCGAGCCCGGAATCGCCGAACCTCGGCCAGTTCCGCACGCCCCCGGGCGGCCGGCTGGCCGCGCCGGTCTCCGGCGCGGTGAGCCGGCGCTACAACCCGTCGAACCCGAACGGCATCGGCTTCGCCGTGCCCGCCGGCACCGCCGTGCACGCCGCCGCCCCGGGCGAGGTCGCGCTGATCTCCGAGGCGCTCGGCGGCCTCGGCACCATCGTGCTCGTCCGCCACCGGGACGACCTGATCACCACCTACTCGACGCTCGCCGACGTCCGCGTCCAGGAGGGCGACACGCGTGCAGACGGGCGAGGTGCTCGGCGTGGTGGCCCCGCGCGACAACCCCGAGCTGCAGTTCGACGTCTTCCGCGGCACCACCAGCGTCGACCCGACCCCCTACATCGGCGGGTGACGTTGGGCCCCTGCGACGGCTGCCGAGGTACGGCTTGCGCCAGCCTTGCGCCGAGTATTGCCGAGGTCCGGAAGGGCGATGGCCGGCGCGCATGTGCGCTGGCACTGTCGCGTGAAGTATATCTATAAACATATTTATCGAATAGGTGAAAATAAGGTGAAACGGTGCTTGCGCCACATTTCGTGGCGCATGCCATTCGGTGCAGTATAGGAAGAATGTTTCTTGGCCGACCGACGCTCCCGGCGCGGAGGTGCGGAGAGGCGCGCACCCGCACCTCCGCGGTGTCGTGGAGCGTGTTCCGAGCCGGCACAGAACCCCGTAAATCATTGCACTATCACAAAGCATCTCCGCCTCGCCGATGATCACCTCGTCCTCGACGAGCTGCATCAGGTCGCCGAAGTAGCCCCCCGCTGCGCGCCGGCCGGGTCGGGTCCGAGGTGACGGCGACCGTCAGCCCGAGGTCGGGCACGACGCAGATCAGCTGCCCGCCGAACCCCCGCGCCAGCGCGAAGCGATGCCCGCGCGCCCGCCCGAGGAACCAGCCGTAGCCGTAGTCGAGCCCGGAGAACGGCGAGCGGGTCCGCGGCACGAAGGAGCCTCGACCCAGCCGTCGCTGAGCACGCGCGCGCCGCCAGAGCGCCGCCCCGCGCGGTACATCTCGCCGAAGCGGACCATGGCGAGCGGCGACAGCGCCATCTCGTTGCCGCCGAGATAGAACCCCTGCGGGTCGCGGGTCCAGGCCGGGATCTCGATCCCGAGCGGCTCGCCGAGCCGCCCCCGCGCCTGCGCCAGCAGGCTCTGCCCCGACGCCCGGCCAGCGCGGCGCCGAGCACGTGGACGCTGCCGGTCGAATAGAGCATCCGGCCGCCCGGCGCCGCCACGATCGGCCGCGCCGAGCGCGTCGGCCACCCAGTTCGCGGCTCGACACCCACTCGCCGTAGGCCGGCCCCGAGGTGCGCTCGAGCCCCGCCTGCAGCGTCACGAGGTCGGCGACCGTGATGCCCGCCACCCGCGGGTCGGCCGCGGCGCGGGATCAGGTCCGGGACCAGCTCGCCGAGCGTCGTCTCGAGCCCCGATCTCGCCGCGGTCGATCGCCGCCCCGGTCAGCGCCGCGACAACGGTCTTCGAAACCGACTTGACGTTCACCGGCCGCTCGACGCGCCGGGCCGCGGAACGCCTCGGCGAGCGCGACCTCGCCGTCGCGGCGCGATCACCAGCGCATGCAGTTGCTCCTGAACCGCGCGCGCCGCCTCGGCGGTCCGCGCCCAGGCCGCCCGCCCCGCCCCGCGGCAGCGGCCGCTCCTGCGCGCCGGCGCCGCCCGCGGCGAGCGCGAGCGCGGTGGCGAGGAAGGTCCGGCGGCTCGGGCGAAAAACGGGCGGCATGCGCGCGAGCATACGTCCCCTCCGCCGGACGCCGATCAGAAGCCCGTGATCGCGGCCCGCCTTTTCCACTAGCATGCGGCGGCTCGTCGACGCGATCGGATCGGCGACCTTCAGGGGGACAACGGGATGGCATCAGGACTGGACTTCGAGCGCGTGACCGTGAGGATTTCGAACCACTTCGACGGACCGAACTTCGTCAACGGCCTGGCGAAGCAATCAGGCACCTACACGATCCTCTCCGAGACGCAGGCGGTCCTGAGCTTCGCCGGCGGCTTCGACACCGCCATAACCTACGTCCAGGTCGTCGAGGGCGAGGGCTTCGGCCTGAACGCCGACGGCCGCTACACCGGGACGGTGCACGCCTACACCGGCTTCGAGGAGGCGAACCCGGCGAACCGCTGGCGCTTCGAGAACCTCGACACCTCCCTCGACCGGCTGAACACGCTCGCCTCCGACCCCGCCGTCACGTTCCAGGACCTGCTGCTGATCCCGCTCGAATACGAGTTCG
Source organism: uncultured Alphaproteobacteria bacterium (assembly GCA_963750745.1). Classification (GTDB taxonomy): domain Bacteria; phylum Pseudomonadota; class Alphaproteobacteria; order Rhodobacterales; family Rhodobacteraceae; genus Amaricoccus. The sequence goes on from CAVVSO010000038.1 coordinate 48,532, forward strand.
TCGGCGCCCAGTTCGACGACGTGTTCATCATGGGCTCGTTCGACGACATCGGCTACGGCTTCGGCGGCAACGACAACTTCGATGGCCTGAGCGGCGACGACATGCTCTTCGGGCACGCCGGGTCGGACCTCCTGACCGGCAGGACGGCGACGACCTGCTGAGCGGCGGCAGCGGCGACGACCTCGCTCTCGGCGGCAGCGGCGCCGACACGATCCTCGGCGGCCGCGGAGACGACGCACCTCACGGCGGCGGCGACGCCGACCTGATCCGCGGCGGCGCCGGCGCCGATCTGATCCGCGGCGACGACGGGTCCGACGACCTCGGCGGCGGCGGCGGCGACGACCGGATCCTCGGCGGCGACGGGTCGGACGACATCTCCGGCGCAGCGCGGCGACGACGTGCTCGACGGCGAGGACGGCGGCGACACCATCGAAGGCGGCGCCGGCAACGACCGCATCGTCGGCGGCGAAGGCACGAACTTCCTCTTCGGCCAGCGCGGCGCGACACGCTCACCGGCGGCAGCGGCTCGGACGAGCTCTTCGGCGGCGCCGGGGCGGACAGCCTCGCCTCCGGCGCCGGCGCCGACTTCCTGATCGGCGGCGCCGGCGACGACCGGCTGTCGGGCAACACCACGAGCGCCGGCTTCGCCGACGACGCCGTCGACACCTTCATCTTCGAGGCCGCCTTCGGCGCCGACGTCATCACCGACTTCGAGATCGGCTTCGACGGCATCGTGCTCGCGGCCGGCATCACCGCCGCCGACGTCACGACCCGCACCGCCGGCGACGACGTCGTGGTCGACGTCGACTTCCTCGGCACCCAGACGATCACCGTCCTAGGCGTCGCCGACCTCTTCGACCCCGGCATCGACATCCAGATCGCAACCTGAGACGGCCGGCCGCCCGCCGCTTCGGCGCCGACCGCACCCGGCAGCCACCCGCGAAAGAGGGCAGCGGCGCGGCCGCGGGCGGCCGAGAAGCGGCCGCCCGGAGCCGGCGCGCTTCCTTCCGAGGGGTCGTGGAGCGCGTTAATCCTCAATCCCGACAAAAATTGTAGCCATATGCATTCCATACGCGTTCCATACGCATTCCAGATCGCGCTTTCGGCCGTTAACCATTGAAGCCGCTGCGCTTTCCGGTCCCGCCCAGCCGCACCCCGCGCCGCCCCGCCAGGTCGGTGACGTACTGCCAGGCGACGCGGCCGGAGCGGGCGCCGCGGGTCTGCGACCATTCGATCGCCTCGGCCCGCAGCGTCCGCGTCGGAGATCGCCAGCCCGAAGGCGTCGCAGTAGCCGCGGATCATGGCCAGGAAGTCGTCCTGGCTGCAGGCGTGGAAGCCGAGCCAGAGCCCGAAGCGGTCGCGAGAGCGAGACCTTCTCCTCGACCGCCTCGCGCGGGTTCACCCCGGTCTGGCGCTCGTTCTCGATCATCTCGCGCGGCATCAGGTGGCGGCGGTTCGAGGTGGCGTAGAGCACGACGTTGTCGGGCCGGCCCTCGATCCCGCCGTCGAGAACCGCCTTCAGCGACTTGTAGTGGCTGTCGTCCTTGTCGAAGCAGAGGTCGTCGCAGAACAGCAGGAAGCGAAGCGGCCGACGCCGCGCAGCAGCGCCAGCAGCCGGCCGATCGAGGGCAGGTCCTCGCGGTGCAGCTCGATCAGCTTCAGGCCGGCCCGGCACCGCGCGCGCGGCCTCGGCGTGCGCCGCCTTGACCAGGCTCGACTTGCCCATGCCGCGCGCGCCCCAGAGCAGCACGTTGTTGGCCGGGAAGCCGCGGGCGAACTGCCGGGTGTTGGCGAGCAGCGTGTCGCGCGCCCGGTCGATGCCGACGAGCAGCGCCGATGTCGACGCGGGCGACCCGGGCGACCGGCTCGCAGCCGGTCGGGGCCCACCTGCCAGACGAAGGCCTCGGCGGCGGCGAGGTCGGGCGCCGGCTCGGGCGGCGGGCTCAGGCGCTCGAGCGCCTCGGCGATCCGCGCCAGCGCGCGGTCGTCGGGTCGCTCACGGCTCGTCCCTCGCCTCCGCGGGCTCGTCGACCCAGAGGCCCTGGGCGCGCAGCTCGGCCTCGCGCTTCCGCTCGAAGAAGCGCACCAGCAGGATCGAGATCTCGTAGAGCGGGTAGATCGCCGCGAACAGGATGACCTGCGACATCACGTCGGGCCCCGGCGTGACGAAGGCGGCGACGACAGCATCGCGACGAGCGCGTACTTGCGGAAGCCGACAGCCCCTTGGCGCTGACGAGCCCGGCGAGCCCCATCAGCGTCAGCGCCACCGGCAGCTGGAAGCAGAGGCCGAAGGCGATCATGAACTTCATGGTCAGCGACAGGTACTCGTTGATGGTGCCGAGGTACTGGATCGTGACGTCCTGGCCGCTCGCCCGGGGACCGCGGGGCCGGCGCCGGGCGCCGAACTGCTGGAAGCCGAGGAAGAAGTCGTAGACGAGCGGCAGCAGCACGTAGAAGGCGAAGGCGCAGCCGGCATGGAACAGCACCGGCGAGGCGATCAGGAACGGCAGGAAGGCGCGCTTCTCCTGCCGGTAGAGGCCGGGCGCCACGAACCGCCAGAGCTGGTAGCTGATCACCGGGAAGGCGAGGATGAAGCCGCCGAAGATCGAGATGCGCACCTGGGTGAAGAAGCCCTGCTGCAGGCCGGTGTAGATCAGCTCCGGCTTCTGGCCGTGCTCGACGAGCAGCTCGGCGAGCGGCGCGGCGAGGAAGTTGAAGATCGGCCCGGCGACGGTGAAGGCCGCGACCATCGCGACGCAGAAGGCGATCAGCGAGTTGATCAGCCGGGTGCGAAGCTCCGCCAGATGCTCGATCAGCGGCGCCGTCGAGTCGTCGATGTCGTTGTCGCCGTCCTTCATCACCCGGCCGCCCGCTCATCCCCTTCGGCCGGCGTGCGCCGCTGCGGCCGGGGCGGGCCGGGGCGGCTTCGGCCGGCGCTTCGACCCGTGCGTCGTCGGGCTGCGCCGCCGGGGCGTCCGCGGCGGGCTTGATCGCCTCCTTCGGCGACCGTGCGCATCGGCTGCTTCGCGAAGCTGCGCGCCGACTCGGTCGCGGAATTGAGGCTCTGGTCGATCGAGCGCAGGCTCTTCGACACCTCGCTCATGCCGGATTCATTGGCGGCCTGCTCCAGCGAGCGCTGGAATTCGCGGGCCATGCCGCGAGCCTTGCCGGTGAAGTTTCCGACGGTCCGGAACAGGGCGGGCAGATCCTTCGGCCCCACCACGATCAGCGCCACGACACCGATCAGGAAGAGCTCGCCCCAGCCGATGTCAAACATGGTGGATCAGACTTTTTCCTTCTCGGGCGTGATGTCGCGGGCGCTCTCGGCGGAGGCGTTCTCGATCTCCGCCTTGCCCTCGTTGAGCCCGCGCTTGAAGCTGGTGATGCCCTTGCCGACCTCGCCCATCAGCCCCGCAACCTTGCCGCGGCCGAACAGGACCAGGACCACGATCGCGATCAGGAGCAGGCCTGCCGGGCCCAAGTTGTTGAGCATGTCATCGTCTCCCTAGCCGGCCCGGCGGCACGCCGCCGGCCGATCTATCCGTAATATGGCGTCCAGCGGGCGCGCGCAAACCCCAAACGGCCGCGCGCCGGGGCGAATTCAGCCCGAATACGGGTTCGTGACCGCGCTTTGCACCCGGCACGGGAAGACGAAGCAGCGGTCGCGGCGCAGCGACAGCCAGAGCGGCGTGCCGGCCTTGGGCAGGAAGACGCCGGGGATCGTCGCCTTCAGGAGCGAGCCGTCGTGGTCCATGGCGAGCTCGACGATCGACTGGTTGCCGACGAAGCGCGCGCGCTGCACCCGGCCGCGCGCCGGCACCCCGTCCTGACGAGGTCGGCAGCGGGCCGGAGCCGTTGCGGTCGAAGTCCATCTTCAGGTGCTGCGGGCGGATGATGATCTCGACATCGGCGCGGTCGGCGAGGCCCGGCGTCAGGAACCGGCCGAACGGCGTGTCGGTGGCGAAGTCCTGCACGACGCCGTGGATGACGTTGATGTCGGAGAAGAACATCGCCGCCTCCCGGTCGACCGGGCTGTTGTAGATGTTGTAGGGCGCCCCCTGCCTGCACGATGCGGCCGTCGCGCATCAGCGCGATGCGGTCGGCCATGCGCATCGCCTCGTCGGGCTCGTGGGTGACGAGGAGCACCGCCGTCCCCTCCTCCTTGAGGATGTCGAGCGTCTCGTCGCGGATGCCGTCGCGCAGGCGGTTGTCGAGGCCGGAGAACGGCTCGTCCATCAGGAGGATCGGCGGCCGCGGCGCCAGCGCCCGGGCGAGCGCGACGCGCTGCTGCTCGCCGCCGGACAGCTGGTGCGGGAACTTGTCGCCGTGGCGCCCGAGGCCGACGCGGTCGAGCAGCGCCCGCGCCCGCCCCGCCCGCTCGGCCGCCGGGCCGCTCAGGCCGAAGGCGACGTTGCGCGTCACGCTCAGGTGCGGGAAGAGCGCGAAGTCCTGGAACATCAGCCCGATGCCGCGGCCCTCGGGCGGCACGTGCCGCGCGGCGTCGGAGACCACCCGGCCGGCCACGGCGACACTGCCCTCGGCCTGACGCTCGACCCCCGCGGCGATGCGCAGCAGCGTCGACTTGCCGCAACCCGACGGCCCGAGCAGGCAGGTCACCTCGCCGGCCGCGAGCTCGAGCGAAACGTCCCGCGAGCACCGGCGTGCCGGCGTAGCCGTGGCTGATGCCGCTCAGCGCCAGCCGGACCCCGTCCGGATCCGGGCCGAAATCCTTCACCGCCGCCCCCATGACCGATTCCCGGGAGTAACAACGCCGGCCGCCGGTTTCAAGCCACGCACCAGGGCAAGGCCGGCCTGCTGCCTATCCGATTGCCGCTTGACCGCGGCACCGGTTTCGCCTAAAATACTCCGCATTAATCTGACCGAATTTGCAACAAGTGATTGGGGGCGAACGGAAGCCGTTCTCCCGGATGCTTCGCTCTCAAGCCACTCCCAAAGGAGATGTAAAGTAATGCCTTCAGCAAGGAAGATGTGCTTCGATCGGATACTTCCCGGCGACCTCAACCGGCCCATGCGAACGATGATGGTCGGCGGGCGCCCCAGGGCGATCGCCATCGCCACCAAGCAGTGGATCAACGGGTCGCACGCTGAAGATCCGCTTCATGTCCGGGACCGAACGACAGAAGGACATGGTCCGGGAGATCGCGCCGGAGTGGACCCGGTACGCCAACCTCGACTTCGAGTTCACCGACGATCCGCGCGCCGAGATCCGCGTGACCTTCGACGCCAACGACGGCGCATGGTCCTATGTCGGCACCGACAACTCCAGCATCCCGCTGCACGCAGCGACGCTGAATCTCGGCTGGCAGGACGAGGGCGTCATCCTGCACGAGTTCGGCCACATGATCGGCCTTGCCCACGAGCACCAGAACCCGGACGGCGGGATCATCTGGCAGGAGGATGTGGTCATTCGCGACCTTTCGGGGCCGCCGAACTTCTGGGACGAGGCGACGATCCGGCACAACGTCCTGAACAAGTACAGCGCCGACCAGATCGTCGGCACCGACTTCGACGACAAGTCGGTCATGCTCTACGCTTTCCCCGACGAGTGGACCGCCAACATGGGGGCCACCTCCGAGAACAACGCCCTGTCGCAGCAGGACCGCGATTTCATCGCCAGCGCCAAGATGTATCCCGGCCGCGTCGTCCCGGCTCCAACCCCGACGGTTCAGGATCTCGACGTGTTCCATCCGGCAGCGCACGAGATCGCGGCGGCGGGCGAGGAGGACGTCTTCCACTTCTCGGTGGGCGCCCAGGGCCGCCACGTCGTCGAGACCTCGGGCTCGACCGACGTCGTGGTCGTGCTCTTCGGCCCCGACAACAAGAATCTGAAGATCGCCGAGGACGACGACGGCGGCGAGGGGCGCAATGCCCGCATCGCCGCCGACCTCGGGGCGGGCGAGTACTATGTCGCCGTCCGCCACGTCAAGCCGACCGAGCGGGGCGCCTACCGGATCATGGTGAGCGCGATCTGACCGCTCAGAGCGTGCTGTTGAGCGCGCCGCCGTCGAGCAGCAGGTTCTGCCCGACGATGAAGCCGGCATGCTGCGAGCAGAGGAAGGCGCAGGCGGCGCCGAACTCCTCGGGCGTGCCGTAGCGGCGGGCCGGGATCGTGGCCGCGCGCCGGGCGCGGGCCTCCTCCATGTCGATGCCCTGGGCCGCGAGACCCCGCGGTCGAGCGCGTCGGCGCGGTCGGTGTCGTGGATGCCGGGCAGCAGGTTGTTGATCGTCACCCCGTCCGGCGCCACCTGCCGGCTGGTGCCGGCGACGAAGCCGGTCAGCCCGGTGCGCGCGGTGTTCGAGAGCCCGAGCGCCGGGATCGGCGACTTCACCGCCTGCGAGGTGATGTTGACGATCCGGCCCCAGCCCCGGGCGATCATGCCGGGCAGCACCGCCTGCATCAGCGCGATCGGCGTCAGCATGTTGGCGTCGAGCGCCTTGATGAAGTCGTCGCGGCTCCAGTCCGACCAGACACCCGGCGGCGGGCCGCCGGCGTTGGTCACCAGGATGTCGGCCGCCGGCGCCGCGGCCAGCACCGCGCGCGCCGGGTATCTGCGGCGGTGATGTCGCCGGCGACCGCCGCCACCGCCACGCCGTGGCGCGCGCGGATCGCCGCCGCCGTCGCCTCGAGCGCCTCGGCGCCGCGGGCGTTGATCACGAGCTCGACGCCCTCGGCGGCGAGCGCCTCGGCGCAGCCGCGGCCGAGCCCTTTCGACGCGGCGCAGACGATCGCCCGCCTGCCCCTGATTCCCAGATCCATGCCTTCCTCCCGCGCTGGCGCCCGGCACCCTAGCGGGGCGGACGCCGGTGCGGAAGGGTCCGGCGTCAGCCGATCGCGCGAAGCACCGGTTCCCATTGCGCGCGCAGGGGCGCGTAGGCACGCTGCGGCTTGTCGAAGACGGCGAGCCCCTGCTCGGCGAGCTCGCCGTAGGCGGCGCGCTCGGCGATCCAGGCCAGCGGCTCCTGCCCGAGCGCGGCGAAGAATGCCCGCAGCCGCTCCGGCGGCGCGGCTCTGCGGGCGGACCCGGTTGGCAACGCAGGTGCAGCCCGACCTTGCCCTTGCGCACCCGCTTGATGTCCTCGATGTCCTTGAGGAACCGCCGGGTCGAGTCCTCGTCGAACCACGAGGGCAGCACCGGCGCGACCACCGCGTCCGCCTCGGCGATCAGCGCCTCGGCCCGGCCGCCCCTGATGGCGCCGGGGGCGTCGATGACCAGCCAGGCGGGATGCCGCCGGGAACGTCGCCGACGTCGCCCCGCCTTGCTCCAGTCGAGGCCGGTGATCGCCGGCGCCTCGGCCGGCCGGTGCTTGAGCCAGTGCAGCGCCGACTTCTGCGGGTCGGCGTCGGCGAGCGCCACGCCCCCGCCGCGCCCGGCGAGCGCCGACGGCGAGGGTGATCGCCACCATCGTCTTGCCGACGCCGCCCTTGCGGTTGGCGACGAGCACGGTCCGCATGCGATCCTCCCCCGACGGCGTTCAGCTCGGCGCGTCGCCTCGAAGAGGAACCACACCCGCCGCTCGGCCTCGTCGATCCAGTTCTCGATCAGGCTGGCGGTCGCCACGTCGCCCGCCTCGTCGCAGAGCGCCGTGCGCCTCGCGCAGGTGCGCGACCATCTGCCGGTTGTCGTCGCGCAGCTCGGCCAGCATGTCGTCGGGCGTCACGAAGTCGGCGTCGTTGTCGAGCACCCGCTGCAGCCGGCCGACGTGGCCGATCGAGCGCAGCGTGGTGCCGCCGATCTTGCGCACCCGCTCCGCCATGGCGTCGGTCGCGGCGAAGAGCTGCGCCGCCTGCTCGTCGAGCAGCAGGTGGTAGTCGCGGAAGTGCGGCCCCGAGACGTGCCAGTGGAAGTTCTTGGTCTTGAAGTAGAGCGCGAAGGTGTCGGCGAGCAGCGCGTTCAGCGCCGCCGCGATGTCGCGGGCGGCGTTCGAGAGATCGCTCGGCGTCGCCAGCGGCGCCTTGCGGCGGGTCTTCGCATCCTTGGCCATCGCTGGGCTCCCTTGGCGCGGGTGGGCCGGACCGGACCGTCGGCGGCCCCACCCCCTTTCAGGCCGTGGGGGACCGGGTGCAAGTCCGCTCAGCGCCTCTTGACTCGGACGTGTCCCCGGCGCGAGGAGAGGATGATGCTCGACGCCGCCACCCTCGCCGTCTTCGCCGCCGCGCTCGCGATCGCCGCGGGATCGCCCGGGCCGTCGATCGCTGCCCTTGTCGCGCGCGTCCTTTCGCGCGGGCCGCGCTCGGTGCTGCCGTTCCTCGCGGCGATGTGGGTGGGCGAGGCCGTGTGGCTCGCCTGCGCCGTGCTCGGCCTCGCCGTGCTGGCGCAAAGCTTCCAGCTCGCCTTCGCGCATCCTGAAGTGGGCGGGCGTCGCCTACCTGCTGTGGCTCGCCTGGAAGATGTGGCGCGCGCCGGTCGCCGAGGCGGCGCCGCTGCCGGCCGAGGGCGCATCGGCCTGGCGCCTGTTCGGCGCCGGCCTCGCCGTCACGCTCGGCAACCCGAAGATCATGGTCTTCTACCTCGCGCTCCTGCCCTCGATCCTCGACCTCGACGGGATCGGGCTCGCCGGCTGGGCCGAGCTCACCGCTCGTGATGGTCGCCGTCCTGATCGTCGTCGACCTCGCCTGGGTGATCGCCGCCGCGCAGGCCCGCCGGCTGTTCCGCACCGCCGCCGGCCGCCGGCTGGCGAACCGCCTCTCGGCCGGCGATGATGGCCGGCGCCGCCGGGGCGATCGCCGCGCGCTAGCCGCCCGTTAGGCATGCGGCGCCGTCGCCGCCTCCGGCGGGAGTATTTTCACCAAGAAGAAGGAGTTGGCGTGCCAGATGGCCGGGCGGTACAGGCGGGAGCGCCGATGACCGCCCAAGGAGACGGAGAAGGCGCCTCGTCCGGCGGACGGGGCGTCCTTTTCCATCTTCTTGGCTGGAAATACTCCCGCCGGAGGCTCCCGGACATCGGGGCCGGCCCTGCCGGCGGGCGACGCGCCGGCCCTTTCCCCTCGCGCGCGCCCCGGCTATATCCGCGCCCATGCTCGACCATGATTCCGCAACACCCCCGCCCTGCCGCCGGAGATCGCCCGGCGCCGGACCTTCGCGATCATCTCGCACCCCGACGCCGGCAAGACCACGCTGACCGAGAAGTTCCTGCTCTACGGCGGCGCGATCCAGATGGCCGGCCAGGTGCGCGCCAAGGGCGAGGCGCGGCGCACCCGCTCGGACTTCATGAAGCTCGAGCAGGAGCGCGGCATCTCGGTCTCCGCCTCGGCGATGTCGTTCCCGTTCCGCGACTGGTGGTTCAACCTCGTCGACACCCCCGGCCACTCGGACTTCTCCGAGGACACCTACCGCACGCTGACCGCGGTCGACGCCGCGGTCATGGTGATCGACGGCGCCAAGGGCGTCGAGAGCCAGACCCGCAAGCTCTTCGAGGTCTGCCGGCTGCGCGACCTGCCGATCCTGACCTTCTGCAACAAGATGGACCGCGAGGCGCGCGACACCTTCGAGATCATCGACGAGATCCAGCACGAGCTGCAGCTCGACGTCTGCCCGGCCTCCTGGCCGATCGGCCAGGGCCGCGAGTTCATCGGCTGCTACGACATGCTCGAACGACCGGCTGGAGCTGATGGACCGCGCCGACCGCAACCGGCGGGCCGAGAGCGTGAAGATGCAGGGGCTCGACGACCCGCGCATGGCCGAGCACGTGCCCGCCCGACCTGCTCGCGAAGCTGCGCGAGGAGGTCGAGATGGCGCGCGCGCTGCTGCCCGCCTTCGACCGCCAGGCGATGCTCGACGGCAACCTCTCGCCGATCTGGTTCGGCTCGGCGATCAACTCCTTCGGCGTGCAGGAGCTGATGGCCGGCATCGGCGCCTCGGGCCGCCGCCGGAGATCCATCCGGCCGAGCCGCGCGCGGTCGGCGCCTGGGAGCCGGCGGTCACCGGCTTCGTCTTCAAGGTGCAGGCGAACATGGACCCCAAGCACCGCGACCGCGTCGCCTTCGTCCGGCTCTGCTCGGGGCACTTCGAGCGCGGCATGAAGCTGAACCACGTCCGCACCGGCAAGCCGATGGCGGTCGCGAACCCGGTGCTGTTCCTCGCCCAGGACCGCGCGCTCGCCGAGGACGCCTGGGCCGGCGACATCATCGGCATCCCGAACCACGGCCAGCTCCGGATCGGCGACGCGCTGACCGAGGGCGAGGCGCTGCGCTTCACCGGCATCCCGTCCTTCGCGCCGGAGCTGCTGCAGGCGGTGCGCGCCGGCGACCCGATGAAGGCCAAGCACCTCGAGAAGGCGCTGAACCAGTTCGCCGAGGAGGGCGCCTCGAAGCTCTTCAAGCCGAGCGTCGGCTCGGGCTGGATCGTCGGCGTCGTCGGGCCCCTGCAGTTCGACGTGCTGGCGAGCCGGATCGAGCTCGAGTACGGCCTGCCGGTGCGCTTCGAGCCGACGCAGTTCACCTCCGCCCGCTGGGTCTCCGGGCCCGCGCGAGCGGATCGAGGCCTTCGCCAAGGCGAACAAGGGCCACATGGCCGAGGACCACGACGGCGACCCGGTCTACATGACCCGGCTGCAATGGGACATCGACCGGGTGGCGCGCGACTATCCGGAGATCCGGCTGACCGCGACCAAGGAGATGATGGTCTGACGCCGCCACGCCGCGCGCTTGCCTCGAGAACCGGCGCGACGCTGCGCCGAAGGATGCCGTCGACCGTTCACCTGCCGCGGAGCGCGATGACCGGCGTGGGCGCTTCCGCGGCTGGCTCTTGGTCGCGCTGCACGCGATGCTGCAGGTCGCCTTCGTGCTCAGGGCGCTGCTCTGGCCGCACCGGGAGCCGGCGTCGCGGATGGCCTGGGTGACGGTGATCGCGGTGACGCCGATCGTCGGCATGGTCGCCTACGCGCTCTTCGGCGAGGCGAACATCGGCTGGCGGCGGCTCGAGCGGCTGCGCGGGGCCGAGCAGAAGCTGCCGCCGACCGCCGAGGTCGGCGCCGGCGCCGCGCCCGATCCCGCTGCCCTTCATGCCGCCGCGCTTCGCCCAGCTCTTCCGGGTCGGCAGCTCGATCAGCGGCTTCCCGGCGGTCGGCGGCAACGCGGCCGAGCTGCTCGGCCGACTCCGACGCCGCGATCGAGGCGCTCGTCGCCGACATCGACGCGGCCGAGACCACGTGCACCTGCTCTTCTACATCTGGCTGCCCGACACCAACGGCCTGAAGGTCGTCGAGGCGCTGAAGCGGGCGGCGGCCCGCGGCGTCACCTGCCGCGCCATGGCGGACGCGCTCGGCTCGCGGCTGCTGGTCAAGTCCGAGCACTGGCAGGCGATGCGGGACGCCGGCGTCAAGCTCGCGCGCGCGCTGCCGATCGGCTTCCTGCCGATCGCAGCCGATGCGCGGCCGGATCGACATGCGCAACCACCGCAAGATCGTGGTGATCGACAACCGCGTCACCTACTGCGGCAGCCAGAACTGCTCCGACCCCGAGTTCCGCATCAAGGCGAAGTACGCCCCCTGGGTCGACATCCTGCTCCGGCTCGAGGGGCCGGTCGTGCGCCAGCAGCAGCAGCTCTTCGCCGGCGACTGGATGGCGCACACCAACGAGGACATCTCGGCGCTCCTGCGCGCGCCGCTGCCGCCGGCGCCAGCGGCTTCCCGGCGCAGGTGATCGGCACCGGGCCGACGGTGCGCTACTCGGCGATGCCGGAGATGTTCGAGGCGCTGATGTACACGGCCCGCCGCGAGCTGGTCGTCACCACGCCCTACTACGTGCCCGACGAGCCGATCCAGGCGGCGCTCTGCGCCAGCGCCCGACGCGGCGTGGCGACGACGGTGATCTTCCCGGCGCGCAACGACTCGCTGATCGTGGCCGCGGCGAGCCGCAGCTACTACGAGGAGCTGCTCGCCGCGGGGGTGCGGATCTTCGAGTACGTCGGCGGCCTGCTGCACGCCAAGACGCTGACGATGGACGGCGAGATCACCCTGGTCGGCTCGGCCAACATCGACCGCCGCAGCTTCGACCTGAACTTCGAGAACAACATGCTGATCTTCGACGCCGGCCTGACCGAGCGGGTGCGGGCGCGACAGGAGACCTATATCGCCTCGTCCCGCCCGGTCGAAGCGCAGGACGTCGCCGCCTGGAGCATGGGCCGCCGGCTCTGGAACAATGCGGTCGCAATGTTCGGGCCGGTGCTGTGACCCGAATGGGGGGGGGGGGGGGGGGGGGGGGGGGGGGGGGGGGGGGGGGGGGGGGGGGGGGGGGGGGGGGGGGGGGGGGGGGGGGGGGGGGGGGCGACTCCGGCGGAAGGCGATGGTGTTTCCTGTGGGGAGGTCGGGACGGATATTTTTTTTTTTTTTTTTTTTTTTTTTTTTTTTTTTTTTTTTTTTTTTTTTTTTTTTTTTTTTTTTTTTTTTTTTTTTTTTTTTTTTTTTTTTTTTTTTTTTTTTTTTTTTTTTTTTTTTTTTTTTTTTTTTTTTTTTTTTTTTTTTTTTTTTTTTTTTTTTTTTTTTTTTTTTTTTTTTTTTTTTTTTTTTTTTTTTTTTTTTTTTTTTTTTTTTTTTTTAAAAAAAAAAAAAAAAAAAAAAAAAAAAAAAAAAAAAAAAAAAAAAAAGAGTAAATCCATTATCGACAAACAGGTGCGCGCCGATGACGAAGCTCGCTTCGTCGGAGGCAAGAAACAGCGCGGCCCGCGCCACCTCTTCCGGCTCGCCGATCCGCCCCGCTGCGCCGCGAGCGCCGCGTCGGAGACATCGACGCCCATGCGCCGAGTTCATCCACCTCGCTGCAGCCCGTGCGGCGTGCGGATGAACCCGGGGCAGACCGCGTTGCAGCGGATGCCGCGGTCGCGGAATTCCACGGCGATGCTCGCGCGAACATGTGCACCGCGCCTTTGGTGGTGTCGTAGAGTACTTCCATCGGCGTCGCCGCCACCGCCGAGATCGACGAGGTGCAGACGATCGACCCGCCGCCGACGGCGATCATCCCGGGCAGCACCGCCCGCGTCACCAAAAACATCGAGCGCACATTGACCGCGTGCAGCCAGTCCCACTCCTCGACCGTGGTCTCGAGGAACGGCTTGATGACGATGGTGCCGGCGTGGTTGAAGAGCACCCGCGCCGGCCCGAGTTCCCGCTCGATCCGCCCGACCGCCGCCTGCACCTCGCCCTCGTCCGAGACATCGGCGACGAAACTCTCCGCCTTGCCGCCCGCCGCCCGGATTCGGCCACGGTCGCCGCCGCCGCGGCCGCGTTGCGGTCGATGATCGCCACGGTGGCGCCCTCGGCCGCGAAAAGCCGCGACGACGCGCCGCCCATGCCGGTCGCGCCGCCGGAGATGATCGCGAGCTTCCCCTCGAGCCTGCCCATCGTCAGATTCCTCCCCGCAAGAAGATCAGCGCCATCCCGGCCACCACAAGCGCCGCACCGGCCCAGGCGCCGGCCGCCGGCCGCTCGCCGGTCCGCGCCCAGAGCATCGGCAGGATGATCACCGGCGAGGTGGCCGACAGCGTCGAGACGATGCCGACCTTTCCGCCGGCGAGCCCGTAGAGCAAGAGCGTCATGCCGACGCCGAGGCCGAGGAAAGCCGCGGCCGCGGTCAGCGCCGCCGCCCACGGCGTCAGCGGCGCCTTCGCCCGCGCCGCCGGGATCGGCAGCTGGACCAGCAGCAGTCAGGCAGCCGCGGCCACCCCGACCCGCACCATCGAGGCGGCGAAGGGATCGAGCCCGGCCGCCATCACCGGCCGGGCGATGATCGAGCCGAGCGCCTGCCCGGTCGCCGCCCCTAGCCCGACCACGATGCCGAGCCAGAGCGGGCCCTTCACCGCTTCCCACTGGTGCAGCTGCGCCCGGCGCTTGCCGTAGAGGATCGCGAGCACCACGCCCGCCACCGTCAGCGCGATGCCCGCGAGCGTCCGCGGCGCCAGCGTCTCGCCAAGCGCCAGCCAGGCGATCAGCGCCGCGATCGGCGCGTTGAGCGCGAAGAGCACCCCGGTCCGCCGCGGCCCGAGCCGGTTCAGCGTGGTGAATAGCAGCGAATCGCCGACAAAGATGCCGAGAAGCCCCGACAGCAGCAGCGGCCCGACCACCGCCCCATCGAGCTGCCGCCAGACTCCGGTGGCGGCAACGTAGAGCAGGAAGAGCCCGGTGGCGAAGACCTGCCGCCAGCGGTTGAACACCAGCGCCCCGAGATGCCCCGCGGGCTCCGCGGCGATGATCCCGGTCAGCGCCCAGCAGGTGGCCGCCCCGAGCGCCGCGAGCTCGTGGAGCGGCACGGCGCTCAGTCGACGAAGGCCTTCTCGATGACGAACTGGCCGGGCTCGGAGTTCGAGCCCTCGGTCATCCCGCGCGCCTCGCAGAGCGCCTTGTGCTCCTGGAGCATCGCCATCGAGCCGCAGATCATCACCCGGTCGGTCGCCGGATCGAGCGGGCCGCCGGTCGCCGCGGCCAGCCGGCCGTCGCGGATCCAGTCGGTCATCCGGCCCATGTCGGGCCAGGTCTCGCGCGTGGTGGTGCAGATGTGCGCAGCTTGTCGCCGACCATCTCGTCGAGCATCGCGTCGCCGCGGATGCGGGCGATCAGGTCGTGGCCATAGTCGAGCTCGGCGACGCCGCGGCAGGTGTGGGTCAGCACCACCTGATCGAACTTCTCGTAGGTCTCCGGGTCGCGGACGATCGAGGCGAAGGGCGCGAGCCCGGTGCCGGTGGCGAAGAGGAACAGCCGCTTGCCGGGCAGGAGCGCGTCGTGGACCAGCGTGCCGACCGGCTTCGGCCGCATCACGATCTCGTCGCCGGCCTCGAGGTGCTGCAGCCGCGAGGTCAAGGGGCCGTCCTGCACCTTGATCGAGTAGAACTCCAGCTCGTCGTCCCAGGACGGCGAGGCGATCGAGTAGGCGCGCACCAGCGGCTTGCCCTCGACCATCAGCCCGATCATCACGAACTCGCCGGAGCGGAAGCGAAAGCCCTGCGGCCGCTCGCAGTTGAACGAGAAGGTCCGGTCGGTCCAGTGCCGGATGTTGGAGACCTTGAGCAGCGCCATGCCGCGCAGGGCCTTGTCCACAACCTGGTTCATCTCAGCCTCACTCGGGAATCGTCAGCGCTCATACACGCAGCGAAGCGGAACGAAAACCCCCTCGCCGCCGCCCGAACGGCGCCTCTGGAAGAATGACGTTCTGCAAACCCGCCGCCTATCGCCAGGCTGTTCTCATTCCGCCCGGCCCCGGCCCGCCGCCGTCCCGCATCGCTTCGCCACCGCGCAGAAAACGACCTTTTCGCTCAGTCTTTCACAGGCCTAATTTCGCCGGCCCGTAAAGCGCCACCGCCCCGGCGATGTCGCCCGGCATCAGGTGGTCGATGCTGCCCTGGTTGGAATAGCCCATCAGCGCCCCGGTCGCCCCCGGATGATCGAGGCCGATCGCGTGCCCGATCTCGTGCGCCAGCACCGTCCCGAGGTCGAGCGCGCCCTCGCGCAGCGGGCCGGTCCCGGTGCTCCAGGCCTGCTCGGGATTGAAGCAGATCGTGGCGCGGGTCAGCGGCGCGATGCCGCCCGGCGCGCCGGCGCCGTGCCAGACATTGGCGAAGGCGACCCGCTGCGGCGTGCCCTGCGCGCCGATCAGGATGTCCGGCGCCTCGCCCGGCGCCGCGGGCCGAAACTCCAGGTCCGCCTCCCGGCTCCAGATCGCGAAGGCCGCCGCCGCCAGCCGCTCCAGCCGCGCCGCATCGCCCGCCCAAGCCGCCGCGAGCTTGCGCATCGGCGCCAGGCTCCGGCAGTTGATCGCGTCCGGAAACGCCTGATCCGCCGTGGCGAAGCCATAGCTGACCGAGGCGCCCGATCCGAACTCGGCCGCGCCCCACTTCAGGTTGACCCCGTCGATCTTCAGCAGCCGATAGTCTTCCGCGACCGCTGCCCCCGCGCCGATCGCAAGGCCCGCCAGCACCAGGGCGGAAAGGCGTCCGACGACGCTCACGCGCGCAGCCCAGGTCGCACCGAAAAATTCACCCCAAGCGCGGAACCGGAACGCCGCTCACTCGTTAGACCTCACCCGGGCGGTCCGCGCAAGATCTGCGTCCTTTTCCCGCAGTTCCGGTCAGGCGCATTGACCCGTTGCCCCGGCGCCGCTATATGCCCTTGCAATGCAAGCAACCCCGATCCGGGGGTTCAAGGCCGCGTGGACCAATGCGGCCGCCATCGCCGCATCAAACCAACGCAAGGCTTCATGACCACATTCTCCGATCTATCGCTGGACCCGCGGGTCCTGCAGGCCGTCACCGAATCCGGCTACGTCACCCCCACCCCGATCCAGATCCAGGCGATCCCGCACGCGCTCGAAGGCCGCGACGTGCTCGGCATCGCCCAGACCGGCACCGGCAAGACCGGCGCCTTCGTGCTGCCGATGCTCACCCACCTCTCCAAAGGCCGCGCCCGCGCCCGGATGCCGCGGAGCCTGGTGCTCGCCCGACCCGCGAGCTGGCCGCCCAGGTCGCCGAGCAGTTCGAGAAATACTCGGCCCACCTCAAGCTCTCGATGGCGCTCCTGATCGGCGGCGTCAGCTTCAAGGACCAGGACAAGCTGATCGACCGCGGCGTCGACGTGCTTGATCGCCACCCCCGGCCGCCTGCTCGACCATCACGAGCGCGGCAAGCTGATGCTGACCGGCGTGCAGATCATGGTGGTCGACGAGGCCGATCGCATGCTCGACATGGGCTTCATCCCCGACATCGAGCGCATCTTCAAGCTGGTGCCCTTCACCCGGCAGACGCTGTTCTTCTCGGCGACGATGGCGCCCGGAGATCACCCGGATCACCGACACCTTCCTGCACAACCCGGTCCGGGTCGAGGTCGCCCGCCAGGCCACCACCTCGGAGACCATCAACCAGTACGTCGTCCACCACGCCCCGCGCCGCAAGGACACGCCGCCGCCGAAAAGCGCGAGGTGCTGCGCCGGATCATCCGCGACCAGGGCGACGCGCTGACCAACGGCATCATCTTCTGCAACCGCAAGGTCGACGTCGACATCCTGGCCAAGTCGCTGAAGCGGCACGGCTTCGACGCGCCTGGCGATGCACGGCGACCTCGACCAGAAGCTCAGGATGAAGATCCTGCAGGCCTTCCGCGACGGCGAGCTGAAGCTCCTCATCGCCTCCGACGTCGCCGCCCGCGGCCTCGATATCCCCAACGTCTCCCACATCTTCAACTTCGACGTGCCGATCCATTCCGAGGATTATGTCCACCGCATCGGCCGAACCGGCCGCGCCGGGCGCTGGGGGGTGTCGATCACCCTCTGCCTGCCGCACGAGGAGAAGTACCTCGCCAAGATCGAGGAGCTGGTGAAGATGACGATCCCGCCGATGGAGAGCCCGCTCAAGAGCGACGACGCCTTCGAGGCCCGCGCCCCGCGCGAGCCTGCCGCGCGCCGGCCCCGCCCGGACCGCGGCCGCCGCGGCGATCCCCGCCCAGAGCGCCACGCCGCCGAGCCGACAATCGACATCGACACGACACCGACACCGGCCCCCGCCGCCCACATCGCCGCGCCAGCGCCTCAGCCCGCCCCGGTCCGCGAGGCCGAGCCGGCCCACGGCCGCCCCGGACGCGGCGAGCGGGTGCAGGGCATGGGCGACCACGTGCCGGCCTTCCTGATGCGCGAGCTGCGCATCGAGACCGAGGCCGACGCCCCGGAGGAGCCCGAGACCCCCGCTGTCGAGACGCCGGCCATCGAGGCCGCCGCCGAGCCCGCCCCGCAGGATCTGCCGCGCCCGCGCCGCCGCACCCGCAGCCGCGCCGCGACGGCGGCGGAAGCCCCGGCGACCGACGCGGCCTGAGGCCGCCGCCACGAAGGCGTGGACTGCCGACCCCGGCCGGATTTAATGAGGGCTACGGTCCCTCATTGATCCGGAAGGAATTGGCGATGCCGTCCCGCGTTCTCGACCTCGCCCGCACCAGCCGCCGCAGCCTGCTGCTGACGCTCGCGGCGGTCCTCAGCCTCTCCGTCCTGCCGCTGCCGCTTGCCGCCCAGCCCGACCCGCTGCCGTCGTGGAACGACGGCCCGGCGCGGCAGGCGATCCTCGACCTCGTCGCCGCCACTATCACCGAAGGCGGCCCCGACTTCGTCGCGCCCACCGACCGGATCGCGGTCTTGGACCAGGACGGCACCACCTGGACCGAGCAGCCGCTCTACGGCCAGGGCCTCTTCGCGCTCGACCGCCTCGCCGCGATGGCCCCCGACCACCCCGAGTGGAAGACCACCGAGCCGTTCAAGGCGGTGCTGACCGGCGATCACGCGGCGATGGCCAAGTTCAGCGAGAAGGACTGGCTCGAGATCGTCGCCGTCACCCACGCCGGCATGAGCACCACCGACTTCGCGACGCTGGTCGCGGACTGGCTGCCGAAGTCGATGAACCCGGTGAAGAAGCGCCCGGTGACCGATCTCGTCTACCAGCCGATGCTTGAGGCGATGGCCTACCTGCGCGCCAGCGGCTTTCGCACCTACATCGTCACCGGCGGCGGCCAGGACTTCGTCCGGGTCTACTCCCGCGACGTCTACGGCATCCCGCCGGAGCAGGTGGTGGGCTCCTCCATCGTCACCAAATACGTGACGGTCGACGGCAAACCCGCGCTGATGCGCGAGCCCAAGGTCTTCTTCATCGACGACAAGGACGGCAAGGCCATGGGCATCAACCTCTTCATCGGCCAGACGCCGCAGATCGCCTTCGGCAACTCCGACGGCGACCGCGAGATGCTGGAATGGACCACCGCCGCCCCCGGCGCCCGCCGCGGATTCCTGGTGCTCCATGACGACGCCGCCCGCGAGTTCGCCTACGGCCCCGCCGACGGCCTGCCCGACAGCAGCGTCGGCCACTTCAGCCAGGATCTCTTCGACGAAGCCAAGGCAAAAGGCTGGACCGTCATCAGCATGAAGAACGACTGGAAGCGGATCTACCCGAGCGACTGACCCCGTCCTCTGATTGACGCACTACCGGACCGAAAGGCGAGGCTGCGGTGCAGCCTCGCCCGGTCCGTCGCCCGGAGCCCATGGCGGAGGGCGAGTGGGGTGTGGCCTGGACCGACGCTCGTAATCAGGCTGCGCCTGCCCGGCTGGCGCGTTTACGCGCCTGCCCCGGGCGGGCAGGCGCGGCCCGATTTGTCGACGGACAAATTGTGCGAGACATTGTAAAAGGTCCCGCACAACCAGTTCACGCCTCCAGCCGGCTGATCATCACCGTGCACACCGGCTTCTTCCCGATCGCGTCGTTGCAGATCCGCGCGCAGGTGCGCTGCACCAGCTCGTCCAGCGCATCGTCGTCGTCGAGCTCCGCCTTCTTGGCCCGCGCCAGCACCCGGCCGAGCTCGGCCTCGAGCGCGCCTTCCAGCCCGTCGCGCATCCGGGGATTGTCCGGCAGCCCGGTCGCCTCGACCCAGGCGCCGCCGAGCGGCCGGCCGGCCTCGTCGATGATCACGCTGACCGCGAGATGGCCGCGGTTCGCCATGCGGATGCGGTCGCGCACCACCCCGTCCATCGCCCCGATCAGCACCGTGCCGTCGAGATAGACCCGCCCGGTCTCGATCCGCTCGACGATCCGCGGCGCATCGCCGCTCAGATCCAGCATCGTGCCGTTCGGCGCGACCGCCGCGGCGTGGCCGCGCCCGCGCGCCACCCCGGCCAGCGCCGAGAGATGCCGGTGCTCGCCATGCATCGGCACCACCATCTGCGGCCGCACCAGCTCCTGCAGCGTCACCAGATCCGGCCGGTTGGCATGGCCGCTGACGTGGTAATGCCCGTCGCTGTCGTCGATGACGATAACGCCCTTCTCGCTCAGCGCGTTCAGCACCCGCGCGACGCTGACCTCGTTGCCGGGAATGGTCTTCGACGAGAAGAGGAAGGTATCGCCGGCCTTCAGCTCGAAGCCCAGATACTTGCTCTGCGCCAGCTGCGCCGAGGCGGCGCGGCGCTCGCCCTGGCTGCCGGTCGCCAGCACCATCAACTGCCGCCGCGGCACGTTCTCGGCATCGAGCGGATCGAGCACCGGCGGAAAGCCGTCGAGCACCTCCGCCGCATGCGCGGTCTTGAGCATCGTGTTCATCGCCCGGCCGAGCACCACCACCTGCCGGCCGGCATCCCGCGCGGCCTGCGCCAGCGTCTTGAGCCGCGCCACGTTCGAGGCGAAGGTGGTGGCGACCACCATGCCCTCGGCCGCGCGCATCAAGGCGCCGACCGGCTCGATCAGCGTCGCCTCCGAGCGGCCGGCGTGGGCGTTGAAGACGTTGGTCGAATCGCAGGCCAAGACCTTGACCCCGGCATCGCCGAGCGCCCGGAAGGCCTGCGGGTCGAACGGCTCGCCGACCAAGGGCGTCGGGTCGGCCTTGAAGTCGCCGGAATGCAGGATCCGCCCCGCCGGCGTGTCGATGATGAGCGCCGAGCTCTCCGGGATCGAATGCGCGATCGGCAGGAAGCCGACGCGGAACGGGCCGGCCTCGACCACATGCGGCCAGGGTGCGACCTGACGCACCTCGTCGGTGGACTGGCCGGCGCGCTCCATCTTGGCCTTGGCCAGCGCCGCGGTGAAGCGGCGGGCATAGACCGGCGCCTGCAGCCGGTGCCAGAGCAGGCCGAGCGCCCCGAGATGGTCCTCGTGGCCGTGGGTGATGAAGATCGCCTCCAGCCGCCCGGCGCGGGCCTGGATCCAGGCCGGATCGGCCATGATCAGCTCGACCCCCGGCGTGGTTTCCATCGTCGGGAAGCTCACCCCCATGTCCACGAGGATGAAGCGCTCCGCCCCCTCCGGCCCGTAGCCGTAAAGGTACATGTTCATGCCGATCTCGCCCGCGCCGCCGAGCGCGAGGTAGATCAGCCGGTCCGGCTTTGCCATGCGGTTGCCGTCACTCCCTGTTCAGCCGGTCGATCAGCACCAGGCCGTGGATGGTCAGGTCGGTGTCGATCTTTTGCAGCACGTCTGTCCCTTGCGCGAAGAGGGTGGACAGTCCCCCGGTTCCGATGACGGTCATGGGCCGCGCGCGCTCGGCGCGGATGCGGGCGCACAAGCCCTCGACCAGCCCGACGTAGCCCCAGTAGATGCCCGACTGCATGCAGGCCACGGTATTGGTGCCGACGACATGCGCCGGCCTGGTCACGTCGATGAAGGGCAGCGCCGCCGCGGCGTCGTGCAGCGCCTTCAGCGACAGATTGACCCCCGGCGCAATCACGCCGCCGACGTAGGCGCCGTCGGTATCCACCACGTCGAAGGTGGTGGCGGTGCCGAAGTCGACGACGATGAGATCGCCGCCGTAGCGGTCGTGCGCGCCCGCGGTGTTGACCAGCCGGTCGGCGCCGACCTGGGTCGCGGGATCGACCCGCGGCGCCACCGGCAGCTTGACGTCGGGCCGGCCGACCACCTTGGCGCGGGTCTGGAAGTAGCGATCGGCGAGCACCCGCAAATTGAACAGCACCTGCGGCACCACCGAGGAGACCACCACCGAGTCGATGGTGCCCTCGATCATGCCGAAATCCATCAGCTGGCGCAGCCAGACGAAATACTCGTCCGCCGTGCGCTGGCGCTCGGTGCGGCAGCGCCACTCGCCGAGCACCCGCTGGCCGTCGTGCACCGCGAAGACCGCGTTGGTATTGCCGACGTCAATGGCGAGCAGCATGCGGCGCTCCGGCGAAATGGATCTCGGCCGCCGGCAGCGCCACCCGGCCGTCGGCGGTGGCGATGATGAGCGCGCCGGTCTCGTCCACGGTCTCGAAGCGCCCGGTCAGCGCCCGGTCCGGCAGCCGCGCGGTGATCTCCTCGCCGAGCCGGCTGGCCCGCGCCAGCCACGCCGCCCTGAGCGGCGCGAAGCCGCCCTGGCGCAACCGCGCCTCCCAGGCCTGCACCGCCGGCGCCAGCAGGTCGAGGAAATCCTCCGGCGCCACCGCGATGCCGGTGGCCTCGCTGAGGCTCGCCGGCGCCACCGCGCCGGCCTCCAGCGCGTCCAGCGCCGGCGCCGCGGCAAGGTTGACCCCGATCCCGACCGCCACCGTGTCGCCGGCGCCCGAACTCGAGCAGGATCCCCGCGAGCTTGCCCCCCGACAGCAGCACGTCGTTCGGCCACTTCAGCGCGAAGAGCTCCGGCCGCCCGGTCACCGCCACCATCGCGTCGTAGAGCCCGAGCGCCGCCACGAACGACCTGAGCGCCAGCGCCCCCGGCGGCCGCGCCAGGAGCGTCGCCGCGAAATTCCCCGCCGGCATCGCCCAGGCCCGGCCGCGCCGCCCCCGCGCCGCGGTCTGCCGCTGCGCCAGGATCCAGACCGGCCCGGCCTCGCCGGCCGCGGCCCGCCGCAGCGCCTCGGCGTTGGTGCTGTCGAGCACCGCATGGATCTCCCGGCCGACGCCGGCCGGCCAGGCGTCCATGCCTTACGGCACCAGCGTCGCGGCGGCGGAGGCGGCGATCGCCTCGACCCCGAAGAGATTGACCACGCCGACCACCATCGCCAGCGCCGCCGCCGCCAGCAGCGCCCCGTGCACCGTCGGCATCCGGCCGTCGAGCGGCTCCGACGCCTCGCCGAAATACATCAGATAGACGATGCGCAGGTAATAGAAGGCGCCGATCACGCTGGCCACCACGCCGGCGACCGCGAGCCAGACCAGCCCGGCGTCCACCGCCGCCTTCAGCACGTAGAACTTCCCGAAGAAGCCGACCAGGGGCGGCACGCCGGCGAGGCTGAACAAGAGCACCGCCAGCGCCAGCGCCCGCGCCGGATGCACCCGGCTGTAGAGCCCGAGCGCATAGATGTCGGGCAACGGCTTGCCGTCGCGCTCCATGTTCAGGATGAAGGCGAAGACGCCGACGTTCATCGTCACGTAGATCGCGAGATAGATCAGCAGCGACTGCGCCCCCTCTTGGGTGCCGGCGGCGAGGCCCATCAGCGCATAGCCCATGTGGCTGATCGAGGAATAGGCCATCAGCCGCTTGAAGTTGCGCTGGCCGATCGCCCCGACCGCGCCCAAGAACATCGAGGCCACCGACAGGAGCGACAGGATCTGCTGCCAGCTCTCGACCGCGCCGCCGAACGCGCCGAACAGGAGCCGCGCGAACATCACCGCCGCCGCCACCTTCGGCGCCGTCGAGAAGAAGGCGGTCACCGGCGTCGGCGAGCCCTCGTAGACGTCGGGCGTCCACATGTGAAACGGCACCGCCGACACCTTGAAGGCGATCCCGGCGGCGAGAAACACCAGCCCGAAGGTCAGCCCCAGCGGCAGCGGCCCCTGCCCGATCGCCTCGGTGATCCCGGCAAATCCGGTGGTGCCGGAATAGCCGTAGGTGAGACTCGCGCCGTAGAGCAGCAGCCCCGAGGACAGCGCCCCGAGCACGAAATACTTCAGCCCCGCCTCGGTCGAGCGCAGGCTGTCGCGCCGGAACGCCGCGACGACATAGAGCGCCAGCGACTGCAGCTCGAGCCCCATGTAGAGCACCAGGAGATCCTGCGCCGAGACCATGGTCATCATGCCGACCGCGGAGAGCAGGATCAGCACCGGGTACTCGAACTTCATCAGCCCGGCCTTCTCCAGATACTCCTTGCTCAGCGCCAGCGTCGCGGCGGCGCCGAACAGGATCATCACCTTGGAAAAGCGCGCGAAGCCGTCGTTGACGAAGGAGCCGTCGAAGGCGCTCCGGGTTCCGGCCGGCTGGAACCCGACCCAGAGCCCGACCAGCGCCAGCACGATGCACGACGCCCAGAGCACGTGCCGTCCGACCTCGCGACCGGCGTAGGCGCCCCAGAGCAGCATCGCCATCGCGAAGACCGCGAGCACCGCCTCCGGCAGGATCACGTTGAGGTTCTCGGCCAGCATCGCGGGGCCCCTTTAGTTCGCGGCGAGCGTCGGGGCGGAAGCCGCCAGCGCCGCCTGGGTATGGTCGATCAGCGCCGCCACCGACGGGCCGATGGTGTCGAGGATCAGCGCCGGATAGACCCCGGCAACGATCATCGCCACCACCAGCGGCGCGAAGATCAGCTTCTCGCGCCGGCCCATGTCCTGGATGGTCTTCAGGCTCTCCTTGATCAGATCGCCGAACACCACCCGCCGGTAGAGCCAGAGCGCGTAGCAGGCCGAGAGGATCACCCCGGAGGTGGCGAAGAACGCCACCCAGGTCGAGACCTGGAACGCGCCGGCCAGGGTCAGGAACTCGCCGACGAAGCCGCTGGTCCCCGGCAGCCCGACATTGGCCAGGGTGAACAGCATGAAGACCAGCGCGAAGACCGGCATCCTGACCGCGAGCCCGCCATAGGCCGCGATCTCGCGGGTGTGCATCCGGTCGTAGAGCACGCCGACGACGAGAAAGAGCGCCCCCGACACGAAGCCGTGGCTGATCATCTGGAAGATCGCCCCGTCGATCCCCTGCCGGTTCAGCGCGAAGATCCCCATGGTGACGAAGCCCATGTGCGCGACCGAGGAATAGGCGATCAGCTTCTTCATGTCCTCCTGCACCATCGCCACCAGGCTGGTGTAGATGATGGCGATCACGCTGAGCGTGAAGACGAAGTTCGCCATCAGCTCCGAGGCCACCGGGAACATCGGCACGCTGAAGCGCAAAAAGCCGTAGCCGCCCATCTTCAGCAGGATCGCGGCCAGCACCACCGACCCCGCGGTCGGCGCCTGCACATGCGCGTCCGGGAGCCAGGTATGCACCGGCCACATCGGCATCTTCACCGCGAAGCTCGCGAAGAAGGCGAGCCACATCAGCGTCTGCGCCCCGCCGACGATGCTGAAGCCCCAGACCCGGATGGTGTCGTGCGCGAACGGATAGGTCAGCAGGGTCTGGATGTCGGTGGTGCCGGACTGATAGTACATCGCGATCAGCGCCACCAGCATCAGCACCGAGCCGAAGAAGGTGTAGAGGAAGAACTTGAAGGCGGCGTAGATCCGGTCCTTGCCGCCCCAGATGCCGATGATCAGGAACATCGGGATCAGCTGGCCTTCGAAGAAGATGTAGAAGAGCACCAGATCCAGCGCGCAGAAGACGCCGAGCATCAGCGTCTCCAGCACCAGGAAGGCGACCATATACTCCTTGACCCGGCTGGTGACGCCCCAGCTCGCGGCGATGGTCAGGGGCATCAGGAAGGTGGTCAGCATCAGGAACAGGATCGAGATGCCGTCGATGCCCATCCGGTAGGTAAGTCCGCCGAGCCACGGCCGCTCCTCGACGAACTGGAAGCCGGGGTTGCTCGGGTCGTAGCCGGCGATCAGAAACAGCGACAGGAGGAAAGTGGCGCTGGTGGTGAAGAGCGCGAGGAGCTTGGCGTTCCGCTGCGCCATCGCGTCCTCGCCCTTCAGGAAGACGAGCAGGACCACCGCGCCGATCAGCGGCAGGAAGGTGATGAGCGAGAGCAGGCTGTTCATCGCCCGCCTCCGGCGATGCCGAGCCAGAGCGTCAGCACCACCAGCCCCAGCACCATCGCGAAGGCATAGTGGAAGAGATACCCCGACTGCGCCCGCCCGGCGAGCCGGGTGAACCAGGGCACGATGCCCATGGCGATCCCGTTCAGCGAGCCGTCGATCACATCGCCGTCGCCGCCCTTCCACAGCAGGTTGCCGAGCCAGATCGCCGGCCGCACGAACAAGAAGTCGTAGATCTCGTCGAAATACCACTTGTTGAGCAGGAAGCGGTAGAGCACCGGCTGCTGCCGCGCCAGCGCCCTCGGCGCCTCCGGATTGACGATGTAGAAGTAATAGGCCACCAGCGCGCCGATCAGCATCGCGAAGAACGGCGCGGTCTTGACCCAGGCCGGCGAGGCATGCGCCCGCTCGATCGTCTCATTGTCGGGCGCGAAGAACACCGCCCCGCCCGTCCCCGGAACCTCGCCCGCGGCATGCTCGCCCTCCGCCGCCGGCGCCGCCGCATGGTCGGCTTCCGCCGCCGGCGCCGCCGCACCCTCGGCCGCAGGCTCCGCCGCCTCGGCGTGCGCCGGGATGCCGAACCAGGCGTTCATTTCCTCGTGGTTGCCGAAGAACGGGTTGTACCAGATCATCCCGGCGAAGATCGACCCGGCGGCCAGCACCCCGAGCGGGATCAGCATGCTCCTCGGGCTCTCGTGCGCATGGTCATAGGCGTGATGATCGCCCTTCGGCTCGCCGAAGAAGGTCATGAAGATCAGCCGCCAGGAATAGAAGCTGGTGAAGAGCGCCGAGATCACCAGCAGCCAGAAGGCGAAAGGCGCCGCGGCATTCTGCCCACCCCAGGCGCTCTCGACGATCGCATCCTTCGAGAGGAACCCAGCAAAGCCGATGTTGGTCAGCGGGATGCCGACGCCGGTGATCGCAAGCGTGCCGATCAGCATCGTGTAATAGGTCAGCGGGATCTTGTGCCTCAGCCCGCCGTAGTGGCGCATGTCCTGCTCGTGGTGCATCGCGGTGATCACCGACCCGGCGCCGAGGAACAGCAACGCCTTGAAGAAGGCGTGGGTGAAGAGGTGGAACATCGCCACCGGATAGGCGCCCACCCCCGCCGCCACGAACATGTAGCCGAGCTGCGAGCAGGTCGAATAGGCGATCACCCGCTTGATGTCGTTCTGCACCAGCCCGACCGTCGCCGCAAAGAACGCCGTCGCCGCACCGATGATGGTGATGAAGGTCAGCGCATAGGGCGCCCATTCCAGCACCGGCGACATCCGGCAGACCAGGAACACCCCCGCCGTGACCATGGTCGCGGCATGGATCAGCGCCGAGACGGGGGTCGGGCCTTCCATCGCGTCCGGCAGCCAGGTGTGCAGGAAAAGCTGCGCCGACTTGCCCATAGCCCCGATGAAGAGCAGCACCGAGGCCAGCTCGGCGGCGTTCCAGTCGCGCCAGAGGAAGCTGATCTGCGTGGTGGCGAGCTCCGGCGCCTTGGCGAAGATGTCGGTCAGATCGATCGAATCGACCAGCACGTAGAGCGTGAAGATCCCGAGCAGGAAGCCGAAGTCGCCGATCCGGTTGACGATGAAAGCCTTGATCGCCGCCGCACCCGCGCTCTGCCGGCGATAGTAAAAGCCGATCAAGAGGTACGAGGCGACGCCGACGCCCTCCCAGCCGAAGAAGAGCTGCAGGAGGTTGTCGGCGGTGACGAGCGCCAGCATCGCGAAGGTGAAGAACGAGAGATACGCGAAGAACCGCGGCTTGTAGCTCTCGCCCGGCTTGAAGTTCTCGTCGTGGTCCATGTAGCCGAAGCTGTAGAGATGCACGAGGGCCGACACCGTCGTCACCACCACCAGCATGATCGCCGTCAGCCGGTCGAGCCGCACCCCCCAGTCCGACGCCAGCGTCCCCGACACGATCCAGCGGAACAGCGGATGCTGCTGGGTGACGCCGTCGAAGCTGAAGAACACGATCCAGGACGAGCAGGCAGGCGAAGAACAGGAGGCCGGTCGCGACGACAATCGCCCCGCGCTCGCTCAGCCAGCGATAGCCGAAGCCGCAGAGGATCGCGCCGATGAGCGGCGCGAGCAGGATGATGGTGACCACGGCGTTCAGCCCTTCATCACGTTGATGTCCTCGACCGCAATGGTTCCGGTGTTGCGGAAGAAGCAGACGAGGATCGCGAGCCCGATCGCCGACTCCGCGGCCGCGACCGTCAGCACGAAGAGCGCATAGACCTGGCCGACCAGATCGCCGAGAGAGGCCGAGAAGGCGATGAAGTTGATGTTCACCGCGAGCAGCATCAGCTCGATCGACATCAGGATGATGATGACGTTCTTGCGGTTGATGAAGATGCCGAAGATGCCGGTGACGAACAGGATCGCCGCGACCGTCAGATAGTGCCCGAGTCCGATCATGGCCCGATCATGCCCCCTGCCCCGGTTTGATGTCCCTCAGCTCCACCGCGGTCTTGGGGTCGCGGTACATCTGCACCAGCACGTCCTGCCGCTTCACCCACGCCCGCTTGCGCAGCGTCAGCACGATCGCCCCGATCATCGCCACCAGCAGGATCAGCCCCGCGAGCTGGAAGAGATAGACGTACTTGGTGTAGATCAGCATCCCCAGCGCCGCGGTATTCTCCACCTCGGCCGGCGGCGGCGTCACCGCGGCCCTGAGATCGATCGCCTGATCGCTCGCCTGCCAGCCGCCGAAGGCGAAGACGAGCTGCACCAGCAGCACCACCGAGATCAAGAGGCCGATCGGCAGGAGCTTCGCGATCCCGGCGCGCAGCACCGCGAAATCGACGTCGAGCATCATCACCACGAAAAGGAAGAGCACCGCCACCGCACCCACGTAGACGATGAGCATGATCATCGCCACGAACTCGGCCCCGAGCAGCACGAAGAGCCCGGCCGCCGAGAAGAAGGCGAGGATCAGCCACAAGACCGAATGCACCGGGTTCCGCGCGAAGACCACGAAGACCCCCGACATCACCGCGACGATGGCGAAGAGATAGAAGGCGAAGGCGGCGAACCCCATGTCAGTCCCCCTCAGCGGTACGGCGCGTCGAGCTCGAGGTTGCGCGCGATCTCCGACTCCCAGCGGTCGCCGTTCGCGAGCAGCTTCGCCTTGTCATAGTAGAGCTCCTCGCGGGTCTCGGTGGCGAACTCGAAGTTCGGCCCCTCGACGATCGCATCGACCGGACAGGCCTCCTGGCAGAAGCCGCAGTAGATGCACTTCACCATGTCGATGTCGTACCGTGTCGTCCGCCGGCTGCCGTCCTCGCGCGGCTCGGCGTCGATGGTGATCGCCTGCGCCGGGCAGATCGCCTCGCAGAGCTTGCAGGCGATGCACCGCTCCTCGCCGTTGGCATAGCGCCTGAGCGCATGCTCGCCGCGGAACCGCGGGCTCAACGGTCCCTTCTCGAAGGGATAGTTCAGCGTCGCCTTCGGCCGGAAGAGGTACTTCATGCCGAGCCCGAAGCCCTTCACGAAGTCCATCAGCAGGAAATAGGACGCCGCGCGCCCGAGCGGGAACGCCATCGATCAGCCTCCGATCCAGCGCGCATAGGCGCCCCAGAACCAGCCGTATTGCGCGAAGAGCCCGACCAGCGCCACCCAGCCGAGCGACAGCGGCAGGAACACCTTCCAGCCGATCCGCATCAGCTGGTCGTAGCGATAGCGCGGCACGATCGCCTTCACCATCGAGAACATGAAGAACCAGAACAGCATCTTGCCGAACAGCCACAGCGCGCCGTCCGGGATCCCCGGGATCGGCGACAGCCAGCCGCCGAAGAACAGGATCGAGATCAGCGCGCACATGAAGAAGATGCTCATCAGCTCGCCGATCATGAAGAGCAGGAACGGCGTCGAGGAATACTCCACCTGGTACCCGGCGACGAGCTCGCTCTCCGCCTCCGGCAGGTCGAACGGCGGCCGGTTGGTCTCGGCCAGCGCCGAGATGAAGAACAGCCACACCATCGGAAAATGCGGCAGCCAGTACCAGCTGAAGAGGCCCCACGACCCGTCCTGCGCCTCGACGATGCGGCTGAGGTTCAGCGATCCGGTGGAGATCAGCACGCCGACGATGATGAAGCCCAGCGACACCTCGTAGGAGATCATCTGCGCCGCCGAGCGCAGGCCGCCGAGGAAGCGATACTTCGAGTTCGACGACCAGCCGCCCATGATGATCGCATAGACGTGCAGGGACGATATCGCGAAGATGAACAGGATCCCGACGTTCATGTCGGAGATCACCCAGCCCGGCGCCCAGGGGATCACCACCCAGACGATCGCCGGCAGCACGAAGCTCACCATCGGCGCCAGGAAGAACAACGGCTTGTCGGCCCCGGCCGGGACCACGATCTCCTTGACGATGTACTTCAGGAAGTCCGCGAAGCTCTGCAGCAGCCCCCACGGCCCGACCACGTTCGGGCCGCGCCGCATCTGCACCGCCGCCCAGATCTTGCGGTCGCCGTACATCAGGAACGCGAGGCTGATCAGGATGATGATCGTGACCAGCAGGCACTGGGCCAGGATCAGGACGAAGAGGCCGAAGCCGTGGGTGAAGAACGCCATGCCGCTACTCCGCCGCCATCGGCCTGATCCGGGCGTCCGCGAGCCGGGTCAGCTCGGCCATCACCTCGCTCGCCCGGGCGATCGGGTTGGCGAGGTAATGCTGCGCCACCGGCGAGCGGAAGTCCGCCCCGGACATATCCCCCGCCTCCACCAGCGTCCACGCATTTTCCGGCACCACGTCGAGCGCCGCGAGATGCGGCACCGCCGCGAACATCCGCGCCCGCAGCGCCGCCAGCGAATCGAACGGCAGCGTCTGCGCCGACCACCGCCGACAGCGCCCGCAGGATCGCCCAGTTCTCCCGCGCCTCGCCCGGCGGGAAGCCGGCGCGGTTGGCCATCTGCGGCCGCCCCTCGGTATTGACGAAGATCCCCGCCTCCTCGGTCCAGGCCGCCCCCGGCAGGATCACGTCCGCCCGGTGCGCGCCGCGGTCGCCGTGGCTGCCCTGGTAGATCACGAACCGCCCGGCCGGGATCTCCAGCTCGTCCGCCCCGAGGTTGTAGATCACCTCGGCCTCGAGCGCCGCGGCGATGCCGCCCTCGCCGGTGCAGCCGAGATCCATCGCGCCCACCCGCGACGCCGCGGTGTGCAGCACCAGGAGCCGCGACTGCGTGGCGTCGCAGACCCGCATCACCTGCCCGAGCACGGCCGCGCCATCGCCGCGGTCAGCGCCCCCTGCCCGACGATCACCAGCGTCGGCGCCGCCTTCAGGTCGTCGCCGTGCTGCATCGCCGCGAGCCGGCCCAGCGCCTCGCTCCCCGATCCCAGATGCTCGTAGTCGTAGGTCAGATCCACCGCCTCGCCGATCAGCGTGATCGACGCGCCGCGCAGCCAGGCCTTGCGCAGCCGCGCGTTCAGCACCGGCGCCTCGACCCGCGGGTTGGTCCCGACCAGCAGGATCCGCTGCGCCCCGTCGATGTCGGCGATCTTCGCGGTCCCGGCATAGCCCGAGCGGTTGCCCGCCGGCAGCGCCGCGCCGTCGGTCCGGCACTCGACGCCGCCGCCCATCCCCTCGATGAAGAGCTTCAGCGCGAAGGCCGCCTCGGTCGGCGCCAAATCCCCGACCAACCCCGCGACCCGCTTGCCCTCGACCGCCGCCGCCACCGCCGCGAAAGCCTCCGCCCAGCTCGCCGGCACCAGCCGCCCGCCCTGGCGCAGGTACGGCCGGTCCAGCCGCTGCCTCCTCAGCCCGTCCCAGATGAAGCGCGACCGGTCGGCCAGCCACTCCTCGTTCACCCCGTCGTGGTTGCGCGGCAGGAAGCGCATCACCTCGCGCCCCTTGGCGTCCACCCGGATGTTCGACCCCAGCGCATCGATCACGTCGATCGACTCGGTCTTGGTCAGCTCCCACGGCCGCGCGGTGAAGGCGTAGGGCTTCGAGGTCAGCGCGCCCACCGGGCAGAGGTCGATGACATTGCCCTGCATCTCGGAGGTCAGCATCGCCCCGAGGTAGCTGGTGATCTCGCTGTCCTCGCCGCGCCCGGTCTGGCCCATCTCCGGCACGCCGGCGACCTCGGTGATGAACCGCACGCAGCGGGTGCAGGAGATGCAGCGCGTCATGCAGGTGGCGACCAGCGGCCCGAGATCCGGGTCGATCGCCGCCCGCTTCGGCTCGCGGTAGCGGCTGAAATCGACGCCGTAGGCCATCGCCTGGTCCTGCAGGTCGCACTCGCCGCCCTGGTCGCAGATCGGGCAGTCGAGCGGGTGGTTGATGAGCAGGAACTCCATCACCCCCTCGCGCGCCTTCTTCACCATCGGCGAGGTGGTCTTGACCTGCGGCGGCTGCCCCTCCGGCCCGGGGCGCAGGTCCTTGACCTGCATCGCGCAGGAGGCCACCGGCTTCGGCGGCCCGCCGACCACCTCGACCAGGCACATCCGGCAGTTGCCGGCGATGCTGAGCCGCTCGTGATAGCAGAACCGCGGGATCTCGACCCCGGCCTGCTCGCAGGCCTGCAACAGCGTCAGCCGCGGATCGACGTCGATCTCGACCCCGTCGATGATCAGCTTCCGCAGGTCTGCCATCAGCGGTTCTCCGGGCCGCCAGCGCCGGCCATCGCTTGAACGCCAGCACCCAGAGCGAGATGACATTGACGAGCGGGACCAGCATCAGCAGACCCCAGGCGCCGGAATGCCCGGTGCGCGACCAGATCTTCCAGTAGGGCACCACCAGCAGCACCAGGATGATCAGGAGCGGGATCAACCCGAAGCCGCCGGTCCAATACTGCACGCTGGTTTCCGTCGTCGTTTCCATCGCCCTACTCCGCCGCCATCGCGCCGCAGCGCCGCTCCCGCCACAGCCGCGCGTCCTTCGCGAAGGCCCAGCCGAAGGCGTCGCTCGCTGTCGCCGTTCTCCCGCAAGTGCGCCAGCCGCGCCAGCGCTTCCTCCAGCGTCGGCCGGTGCCCCTCCGGCACCCACCACAGCACCAGGTGCATCGCGCCCATGACCTCGAACCACTCGCGCCGCCGCTCGTAGAACTGCCGGTGCACGGTGTTCCAGACGAAATGCTCCAGCGCCTCGACGCTCTCCCAGACCGTCAGGTTCGCCACGAACCGCGGATCGCCGCCGATCTTGGTCTCGGTGTTGCCGGTCCCGGGCTCGCCCGAGCCCTCCATCATCCAGACGAACCCCGGCATCCGCTTGCCGAGGCCGTTCACCCGGTCGAGCGCCGCCATGAACTCGGCCACCCGCGGATCGTCGGTCTCCGCCACCAGCCGCCCGACGTTGAGCTGCGCCAGATGCACGCGCCGTTAACCCCCCATCCCTGACGCACCCGCGTTAACCATACGCCGGATTCCATAGCGCGGATGTCCATACGATGTGCCTGCATCGAGCGTTTCGCCGTTAACCCTTGCTCCCGCACGCCATTCCTACTCCGCCGCCACCGCGCTGATCCGCCCGGTCCGCTTCGCCTTGATCCGGTCCTCGATCTCGTTCCGGAAATGCCGGATCAGCCCCTGGATCGGCCAGGCCGCCGCATCGCCCAGCGCGCAGATGGTATGCCCCTCGACCTGCTTGGTCACGTCGAGAAGCATATCGATTTCGGAGGGTTCCGCGTCGCCGGTGACCAGCCGGTCCATCACCCGCATCATCCAGCCGGTGCCCTCGCGGCACGGCGTGCACTGGCCGCAGCTCTCGTGCTTGTAGAACTTCGATGAGCCGCCAGATCGCCTTGATCACGTCGGTCGACTGATCCATCACGATCACCGCCGCCGTCCCCAGCCCCGACTTCTGCTCCCGCAGCCAGTCGAAGTCCATAATACAGTCATCACAAACACTTGCCGGCAGAAGCGGAACCGACGCCCCGCCCGGAATCACCGCCTTGAGGTTCTTCCAGCCCGCCCCTCACCCCGCCGCAATGCACGTCGATCAGCTCCCTCAGCGTGATCGACATCGCGTCCTCGACCACGCAGGGCCGGTTCACGTGCCCCGACACCGCATAGACCTTGGTCCCGGCATTGTTCGGCCGCCCGAAGCTCGCGAACCACCCCGGGCCGCGCCGCAAAATCGTCGGCGCCACCGCGATCAACTCGACGTTGTTCACCGTGGTCGGGCAGCCATAAAGCCCGGTATTCGCAGGGAAAGGCGGCTTCAGCCGCGGCATCCCCTTGCGCCCTTCCAGGCTCTCCAGCAGCGCCGTCTCCTCGCCGCAGATATAGGCCCCGGCGCCATGCACCAGGTAGAGGTCGAAGTCCCACCCCGACCCCGCCGCGTTCCGCCCCAGCAGCCCCGCCTCGTAGCATTCGTCCATCGCGATCTGCAGCGCCTCGCGCTCGCGGATGTACTCGCCGCGGATATAGATATAGCCGGCGTTGCGCCCCCATCCCGAAGCCGGCGATCAGGCAGCCCTCGATCAGCGTATGCGGATCGTGGCGCATGATCTCGCGATCCTTGCAGGTGCCCGGCTCGGATTCGTCCGCATTCACCACCAGATAGGCCGGGCGCCCGTCCGACTGCTTGGGCATGAACGACCACTTCAGGCCCGTCGGGAACCCCGCCCCGCCGCGGCCGCGCAGCCCGCTCGCCTTCATCTCCTCGACGATCTTGTCGCGCCCCCGGCCGATGATCTCGGCGGTGCCGTCCCATTGCCCGCGCGCCCGCGCCCCGGCCAGGCTGCGGTCGAGCATGCCGTAGAGGTTGGTGAAGATCCGGTCCTTGTCCGCCAGCATTCGTCTCGTCCCTTCCGGCCGCCCAAGGCGCGCTCAGTAGACTTCGCCCTTGTCGACCCGCTTGGAGAAGTCGGTCTCGCCGCCCGGCCGCCAGGAGCTTCGCCTGCCCGACCCAGTCGTCGCGGGTCACCCGCCCGGCGAAGCCCTCGAGGTTCGAAATCCATCCAGGCGATCTCCGCCGCGCCCCAGGCCGGCGATCTGGCTGAAATGGAAAATGCCGAGGGTGTGCAGCAGCTCCTCGAGCTTCGGCCCGACCCCCTTGATCCGCTTCAGATCGTCCGCCCCGCCTTCGTGCGGCGTCGCCATCGCCACCGGCC
Source organism: uncultured Alphaproteobacteria bacterium (assembly GCA_963750745.1). Taxonomy (GTDB): domain Bacteria; phylum Pseudomonadota; class Alphaproteobacteria; order Rhodobacterales; family Rhodobacteraceae; genus Amaricoccus. The sequence goes on from CAVVSO010000038.1 coordinate 82,946, forward strand.
GCGCCGCGGCCTCGCGCATCAGCGGCGCCGGCTCGGCCGGGGCTTCGCCGAGCGCCGCCCGCGCCGCCTCGCCCGCGGCCCGCGCCGCATCGCGCACCCGCTCGCTGATCCCCGCCCCCGGCACCGGCGCCGCCGCCGGCGCCGCCGGCGCATGGCCAGCCGGCCGCCGGATGCCCCTGCGCGCCGGGGCTCGGCCCGGCCGCCGCTGCACCGGCGCGTGGTGCCCGGCGCAAGCTCGGTGTCCGCCGCCGGCCCCGGGCCGAAGTAGACCATCAGCAGCCCGACCAGCACGAAAGTCACCCCGCCGAACACCAGGCCCGCGGCGGGATCGTCGCTGATCAAGAGCGACAGGATGAAGAACACCAGCACCGCCGCCACCAGCGCCGCCACCCACCAGGCGGTCACCCAGAACATCTCGCTCGACCTGGCACTCCGTTCAGCCATCGCGCAACCTCCTCGCGCTCCTATTCACGCGTGATCTTGTCATGGGCGTGCGGCGTCTCGCCCCGCTCGGCGAGCTCGCGCGCCTGTTCGACCCAGCCCTCGCGCTCGACCCGGCCGCGGAACTCCTCGAGGTTCTGCTCGAACCAGGCGATGTCCTCGGGGGTCCAGGCGGCGATCTGGTCGAAATGGAAGACGCCCGCCGCCGTGCAGCTTTCGCTCCAGCACCGGCCCCACGCCCTTGATCAGCTTCAGATCGTCGCCGCGCCCGTCGCGCGGCCCGGCCAGTCCCCGCGGCCGATGCGGCACCACCTTCGGCCCGGGGTCGCTTTCCTCGCCGTCGTCGATCCGGAGCCGCCGCGCGCCCTCCTCGACCGCCCGCGGCGCCGGCGCCTCGCCGGTGATCCGCGCCACCGTGTCGCCCAGCCGCTCGGCCAGCGCCACCGAGGCGTTGGCGTCGAGCTGCCGCGGCACACCGCTGAGCGCGGTCAGCTCGCCGATCGGCTCGGACGAGAACCGCCCGTTCTGCGGCCCCGGCCGCGGCACCTCGCCGCGCGCGAAGGCATCGAGGATCGCCGCGAACTTCTCCGCCGTCAGGTCCTCGTAATAATCCTTGCCGATCTGCGCCATCGGCGCGTTGGCGCAGGCGCCGAGGCACTCGACCTCCTCCCAGGAGAACTTGCCGTCCGCCGAGACCTCGTGCGGCGCAGCCGCGATCTTCTGCCGGCAGACCGCCATCAGCTCCTCCGCGCCGCAGATCATGCACGACGTCGTGCCGCAGACCTGCACATGCGCGATCGAGCCCGCCGGCTGCAGCTGGAACATGAAGTAGAAGGTCGCGACCTCCAGCACCCGGATGTAGGCCAGGCCCAGCATCCGCGCGACCTCCTCGATCGCCGGCTTCGACACCCAGCCTTCCTGCTCCTGCGCCCGCCACAGCAGCGGGATCACCGCGCTCGCCTGCCTTCCCTCGGGATACTTGGCGATCTGCAGCTGCGCCCACTCCGCATTGGCCGGGGTGAAGGCGAAGCTCGCGGGCTGGTCGTGATAAAGCCGCCGCAGCATCAGCGATCGACCTCCCCGAACACGATGTCGAGCGAGCCCAGCGCCGCCGCGACGTCCGCCAGCATGTGCCCGCGGCAGATATGGTCCATCGACGCCAGGTGCGGATAGCCCGGCGCCCTGAGCTTGACCTTGTACGGCTTGTTGGTCCCGTCGCTCACCAGATAGACCCCGAACTCGCCCTTCGGCGCCTCGACCGCGGCATAGATCTCGCCCTCGGGCACGTGGAAACCCTCGGTGTAGAGCTTGAAGTGATGGATCAGCGCCTCCATCGAGGTCTTCATCACCGCCCGCTCCGGCGGCGCGATCTTGCCCCGGGTCAGCACCGGCTCGCCGGCGGTCGCCGCCAGCTTCTCCACCGCCTGCAGGATGAGCTTGGTCGACTCGCGCATCTCCAGCACCCGGCAGAGATACCGGTCATAGCAGTCGCCGTTCTTGCCGACCGGGATCAGGAAGTCGAACTCGTCGTAGCATTCGTAGGGCTGCGCCCGCCGCAGATCCCAGGCGATCCCCGAGCCGCGCACCATCACCCCGGAGTAGCCCAGCGCCTGGCACTCCTCCTGGCTCACCACCGCGATATCGACGTTGCGCTGCTTGAAGATGCGGTTCTCGGTCAGCAGCCCCTCGATGTCGTCGAGCACCGCCGGGAACTTCCGCGCCCAGGTGACGATATCGTCGAGCAGATCCTGCGGCAGGTCCTGATGCACGCCCCCCGGCCGGAAATACGCCGCATGCAGCCGCGCGCCCGAGGCCCGCTCGTAGAAGACCATCAGCTTCTCGCGCTCCTCGAAGCCCCAGAGCGGCGGGGTCAGCGCGCCGACGTCGAGCGCCTGCGTGGTGACGTTGAGCAGATGGTTCAGCACCCGCCCGATCTCGCAGTAGAGCACCCGGATCAGCGACCCGCGCCGCGGCACCGGCGTGCCGGTCAGCCTCTCGATCGCGAGGCACCAGGCATGCTCCTGGTTCATCGGCGCCACATAGTCGAGCCGGTCGAGATAGGGCAGGTTCTGCAAGTAGGTCCGGCTCTCCATCAGCTTCTCGGTGCCGCGGTGCAGCAAGCCGATATGCGGGTCGCAGCGCTCGACGATCTCGCCGTCGAGCTCGAGCACCAGTCTGAGCACCCCGTGCGCCGCCGGATGCTGCGGGCCGAAGTTGATGTTGAAGTTGCGGATCTTCTGCTCGCCGATCAGAACGTCGCCATTGCCGTCCATGATATCCCCGCTTAGGCCGCCGGCCCGTCGACCGGCCGGAGATCTGCGATCACCTGCCAGGACGCGCCGACCTTGAGGAAGTTGAGATAGTCGCGAAAGAGTCGGGCCCGGCGAAGACCAGAACCCGCGCCAGCGCCATGTGCGGAAACCCGAGACGTCGATGAGCTCGATCGCATAGCTCGACGGCGGCGCTTCGGACGCGCCGCCACCTGCGCCAACGGCGTCGCGCGGCAAATCAGTGAGCGTGACCCAACGCTCGAGAGAGTGCGCACCCGGCGCGAACAGCGCTTCAGCCTGCGATGTCGCCGTTGCAAGGAGACGCAAGAGGCCTAAGCCGCCGCCTTGATCTCGGCGACGATCCCGGGGTCGGGCTGCCGCCCTGTCGAGCGCGCAAGCGTCTCCCATCACTTCGCCCCCTTCTTCTCGTCGCCGGGCAGGATGTACTCCGCACCCTCCCAGGGGCTCATGAAATCGAAAGCCGGTATTCCTGGGTCAGCTTCACCGGCTCATAGACCACCCGCTTCTGCGCCTCGTCGTAGCGCAGCTCGACATAGCCGGTGGTCGGGAAGTCCTTGCGCAAGGGATAGCCGCGGAAGCCGTAGTCGGTCAGGATCCGCCTGAGATCCGGATGACCGGAGAAGAGGATCCCGTACATGTCGAAGACCTCGCGCTCGTACCAGTCGGCGGAGGCATAGACCCCGACGATCGACGGCACCAGCTCCTCCGCCGCCGCCTCGGCCTTGACCCGGATCCGCTGGTTCAGGTGCATCGACAGCAGATGATAGACCACATCGAACCGCTTCTCCCGCGCCGGCCAGTCCACCGCGGTGATGTCGATCAGCGTGGTGAAGCGGCAGCTCGGGTCGGTTTTCAAGTGCCCGATGAAATCCGGGAGCGCCGCCGCCGCCACCGTGACGGTCAGCTCGCCGTTCTTAACGACGCTCGCCAGCATCGCTTCCTCGCGGCGCGACGCGATCGCTTCCCTCAGTTCCTCGAGAGCGGTGGTGTCCATATTTTCCCCCGGCGGCGCGTCAGCGTACGATGGTGCCCGTGCGCCGGATCTTCCGCTGCAGTTGCAGGATGCCGTAGAGCAGCGCCTCGGCCGTCGGCGGGCAGCCCGGCACGTAGATGTCCACCGGCACGATCCGGTCGCAGCCCCGGACCACCGAATAGCTGAAGTGATAGTAGCCGCCGCCGTTGGCGCAGGACCCCATCGAGATCACGTAGCGCGGCTCGGCCATCTGGTCGTAGACCTTCCGCAGCGCCGGCGCCATCTTGTTGGTCAGCGTGCCGGACACGATCATCAGGTCTGACTGCCGCGGGCTGGCGCGAGGTGCCGTGCCGAAGCGCTCGAGGTCGTAGCGCGGCATCGACACCTGGATCATCTCCACCGCGCAGCAGGCGAGCCCGAAGGTCATCCAGTGCAGCGACCCGGTGCGCGCCCAGTTGATCGCGGCCGCGGTCGAGGTGATGAGAAACCCCTTGTCGGCGAGCTCGTCGGAGATCGCCCGCATGTGGCCGGGCGGCTCGGTGAGCGCCCCCGGCCGGCCGTCCGCCGGAATGTACGCGCCCCCGGGGGTCGCGGTCTCCGACTGGGTGTTGGCGACCTTCCGCTCTACTCCCATTCCAGCGCCCCCTTCTTCCATTCGTAGGCGAAGCCGATGGTGAGCACCGCGAGGAACACCATCATCGACCAGAAGCCGAATTGGCCGATGTGCTGGAAGCTCACCGCCCAGGGGAACAGGAACGCCACCTCGAGGTCGAAGATGATGAACAGGATCGACACCAGATAGTAGCGCACGTCGAACTTCATCCGCGCGTCGTCGAAGGCGTTGAAGCCGCACTCGTAGGCCGAGATCTTCTCCGGGTCGGGGTTGCTCACCGCCACCACCGCCGCCGCCGCGAGCAGCACCACTCCGAGCGCGATGGCGAGGCCGAGAAAGATCAGGACCGGAAGGTACTCGCGCAGCAGGTCGTCCAAGGCCGCTCTCCCGCATTCTCGCGACGCTTCCGGCACCCGGCCCGGACCCGCCGCAACCCGTTGAGGCTTATCTGCCGCAACGCACAACGTCAACCGAAGCACCGCACTGCCGCGGCTCGCCCCGGCCCGGCAAGTGTCGCACGATTCGCCGCGAGTGCAAGCCGCACCGAGCGGGCCCGATCTGCCCGTGACCGGCGCGAGCCATGGCCGGAGGGCATGGCAGGTATCAGCATTCTTCCCTTCTGCCGACGCTCCGCAGCCCCTATATCTCCTCTGCCCCAGCACCGAGGAGTCCGCAGCGCGCCGGCGACAGACCGCGGCACGCGCCTTGCGTCGACACCGACAGTGACTGCGGCATCTCGACACCCGGCCCGGGCGCCGGGCGGAAGGAGGGCCCAGCGGCCTGCGTCCGACAGCGCCGGGCGCCGCCGCCGGCCACGGCCCTCGATAAGGACGAAGACGATGCAGAACTGGTTCACCCGATCCCGCGCCCGCTGGAACGCCCGCCGTGAGGTCGATCGCCTCGCGGCGCTGCCGGACTATCTGCTGCGCGACATGGGCCTGACCCTGGAAGGCCGGTCCGCGCTGGTCCGCCAGATCAGCCGCAAACGCAATCGGTAGCACCCCGAACCACGGCCGGCCGCGCGACCTTGCGGCCGGCCGCTCTACACGATGCGCTCAGGCGCCTCGACATCGGGGAGCAACAGGTCAGGCGACCGGATTCTGGGATGCCGTGCCAGCGTCCCCCGCGCCAGCCCCTGGCACCCTGACAGATCGGCCCTGTCGCAACAATCAGCGGCCAATCGTCCATATGCATTCAAGATGCTTTCAAGACGCGTTCAAGATCGCGCAAATCCCTGCAACCCAACGCAAAAACCACGATCCACTCCGCCGCCGCGCGCAGCCCTCGATCGGCGCACGATCCCCCCGGCAAGCCTAGCGAGAGGTGCCCCGGCCGGTTGACTGGCCGGCCCGGCCCGCTAAGGTTCGCCGAAATTCCTCGGAGGTTCCGAATGTCACTGCTCGTCAGCGCAATACACCGGCGCGACGTGGACCCCGAACTGGCCAAGACCAAACTGATCGGGATTCTCCGGGAACTCGCCCCCGAACCGATCCGGGCCACCGCCAGGTGCGAGGTCCGCCAGCGCGGCCGTCATGTCCAGGGAACGCTCAACGTTCCGGAACACTACCCCCGCCACGGCCTCTCGCTGTGCCAGGGCAAGCTCTACGACTCCGCCGGGCAATGGTGGCAGCCGGGCAGCGGGGTTCCCGATGGCTCGTATGCAATCGTTCGCGACGCCCCCGATGTGTTCGAGGCGGTGAGCGATCCGGCGGCCAGCCGAATGCTCTGGCACTACCACGACGACGACCTCTTCGTGGTGTCGAATTCCGAGCGGGCAGTCACGATGTATGCCGGACGCTTCGAGTTCGACCGAGAGGTCGTGCCGTGGATACTCTCGACCGGCACCCGGGGCCTCGGCGCATCGTACAACCGGCATCTGCACCTGCTGCCACCGGCCAGCACGGCCCGCCTCGACCAGGCGACATGGCAGCTTGCAGTCGAGACCTCCGAGATCGGCTTCGCCGAGGTGGCCCGGAGCCACGAAGAGCATTTCGAGGCGCTGGACTCGGCCCTCGAAGCAACCTTCGCCAGCTTCAACGCCGAAGACGCGCGCCACACCGTCATCTCGCTCTCGGGTGGCACCGATAGCCGCGCCCTGGCAGCCTACCTCGCCCGCGATCCCCTCGCAGGGTGGCGAAGCTACGTAAGCGGCTCGCAGGAGGCGGCCATGCTGCCGAACAGCGACGTCTCCGTGGCAAACAAGGTAGCGGAGGCGTTGGGGCTGGAGCACCGCCAGTTGGTTGCCGGCGACGGCGCGGCGGTGGACGTGGCGGATCTCTTGGAACGGTTCATCCTTACCGGGGAGGGTCGCCACGATCACATGAACCGGCTCGACGCCGGGACGACGCTGCCGACGCTCTACCAGGAGGGGATTGCCTCCATAGTGCGTGGCGACGAGGGCTTCGGCTGGAAACCTGCCGCCACGCCGCTGGCGGTCCGCCAGTCGATGGAGCTGATCCTCTGCAGTGACATCGCCAATTTCCGACCGCATCTGGCGGCATTCGGCCTGCAACACCAGAGACTACCGAGCGCCTTGCAGCAACGCGACGGCGAGAGCCTGCAAGCCTGGCGCGATCGGCTCTATCACAGCTTCCGGATGCCGACGGTCCTGGCTGCGCTGACCGAGCACAAGGCGGCCTTTCTCGATGTCGTCAATCCTCTGCTCTCCCGGCGCGCCCTTGAGGTCGCGCGAAGTCTTCCGGACGATCTGAGAACCGACAAGGTGCTGTTCCGCGAGCTGATGAGCCGGGTCGGACCCGAAGTCGGATTTGCCGGCCGCGAGGGCGCTCCGGTTCGGGTCGAGGCGCTGCGAAACCCGAAGGTCCGGCGGATCCTCCGGGAGAAAATGGCTTCCGAAGCTGCCCAGCGCTTGTTTGGCCGACCGCTGGCGAAATGGCTTTACGCGGAAATCCATCCCGCGCGCAGCTTTCTCAGCCGCGGTGTTCACGCGGCCAGGAACCGGTTGCGGCGGCCGTTGCGCCGGAACCCGGCAGCCGCACCCGATTTTCGGATCGATCCCCTGCGGCTCGCCTTCCGCGTTTACATCGCCACGCGCATGATCGAGCAGCTGGAGGCGGATGCAGGTTTTTGCGGCGACACGCTACAAGTGGCACGCGTAGCCTGAGCCGCCTCCCGGTCCCGAGCCGGGGTCGGGCTCCCAGTTCCAATCCCTCCAACCCCGCTCTACTCCGCCGCCTGCGCATAACTCTCGATCGGCGGACAGGAGCACATCAGGTTGCGGTCCCCCCAGGCATTGTCCACCCGGTTGACCGGCGCCCAATATTTGTCCACCCGGAACGCCCCCGGCGGATAGCAGGCCTGCTCCCGGCTGTACGGCCGGTCCCACTCCCCGACCAGATCCTCCACCGTATGCGGCGCCCGCCTCAGCGGATTATTCTCCGCATCCATCTCCCCCCGCTCGATCGCCCGCGCCTCGCCGGCGATCGCCAGCATCGCGGTGCAGAAGCGGTCTAGCTCGGCCCTGGGCTCGCTCTCGGTCGGCTCGATCATCAGCGTGCCCGCCACCGGCCAGCTCATGGTCGGCGCGTGAAACCCGCAATCTATCAATCGCTTGGCGACATCGTCCACCGTCACGCCCGCGCTGTCCTTGAGCGGCCGCACGTCGACGATGCACTCGTGCGCCACCCGACCGTTGCGCGAATAGAGGATCGGATAGGCCGCACTCAGCCGCGCCGCGATGTAGTTGGCGTTGAGGATCGCGACCTTGGTCGCCTGAGTCAGCCCGGCGCCGCCCATCATCAGGCAATAGGCCCAGGAGATGGTCAGGAGCGACGGCGAGCCGAAGTCCGCCGCACTCACCCGCCCCGCCCCGCCCGGCGCGCCCGGCAGATAGGGCGCCAGATGCGCCTTCACCCCGATCGGCCCCATCCCTGGCCCGCCGCCGCCATGCGGAATGCAGAAGGTCTTGTGCAGGTTCAGATGGCTGACGTCCGACCCGAAGTCCCCGGGCCGCGCCAGGCCGACCAGCGCGTTCAGGTTGGCGCCGTCGAGATAGACTTGCCCGCCGTGCTGGTGGGTGACCGCACAGACCTCGCGCACCGTTTCCTCGAACACCCCGTGCGTCGAGGGATAGGTGATCATCGTCGCCGCCAGCCGCTCCCCCGCCGCCTCAGCCTTGGCCCGGAAGTCGCCGAGATCGACATCGCCGTTGTCGGCCGAGGCCACCACCACCACCTGCATCCCGGCCATATGTGCGCTCGCGGGATTGGTGCCATGCGCCGAGGTCGGGATCAGGCAAACGTCGCGATGCGCTTCGCCGCGCCCGGCATGATAGGCGCGGATGGTCAGGAGCCCGGCATACTCGCCCTGGGCCCCGGAGTTCGGCTGCATCGAGAAGGCATCATAGCCGGTGATAGCGCAGAGCTTGCCGCAGAGGTCGCCGATCAGTTCCCGATAGCCCTCGGTCTGGTCGGCCGGCACCAACGGGTGGATATCGGCGAACTCCGGCCAGCTCAGCGCCATCATCTCCGCCGTCGCGTTCAGCTTCATCGTGCAGGACCCGAGCGGGATCATCGCCCGGTCGAGCGCCAGGTCCCGGTCGGCCAGCCGGCGCATGTAGCGGGTGATCTCCGCCTCGGCCCGGTTCATATGGAAAATCGGATGCGTCAGGTAAGCGCTCGTGCGCACCAGATTTTCCGGCAGGCGATACTCGTGGTCCAGTGCCCGGTCGCGCATGTCGCCGCCGAACGCCCGCCACACCGCCTGGGTGTGCTCGCGCCGGGTCCGCTCGTCGAGCGCGATGCCGATCCGGGTCTCGCCGACCTTGCGCAGGTTGATCCCCTCGGCCACCGCCGCCTTCAGGATCACCCCCTGCAGCGCCCCGACCTCGACGGTGATCGTGTCGAAGAACGCCTCCGGCTCCACCTTGAACCCCAGGCTCTCCAGCCCCTTCGCCAGCCGCACCGTCTTGCGGTGGATCCGCTGCGCGATCGCCCGCAACCCCTCCGGCCCGTGAAACACCGCATACATCGACGCCATCACCGCGAGCAGCGCCTGCGCGGTGCAGACGTTCGAGGTCGCCTTCTCCCGCCGGATGTGCTGCTCGCGCGTCTGCAGGCTCAGCCGGTACGCCCGGTTGCCGCGCGCGTCGATCGAGACCCCGACGATCCGCCCCGGCATCGACCGCTTCAGCGCGTCCCGCACCGCCATGTAGGCCGCATGCGGCCCGCCGTACCCGAGCGGCACCCCGAACCGCTGGGTCGAGCCCACCGCCACGTCCGCCCCCATCTCCCCCGGCGGCGTCAAGAGCGTCAGCGCCAGCGGATCGGCCGCGACGCAGGCGAGCCCGCCCGCGTCGTGCAGCGCCGCGATCGGCCCGGCGAAGTCCCGGCAATGCCCATAGGTGCCCGGATACTGGAAGATCGCCCCGAACACCGCCGCCGGCTCGAGGTCGGCAAAGGGATCGCCGACGATCACCTGCCAGCCATAGGGCTCCGCCCGCGTCCGGATCACCGCGATCGTCTGCGGGTGGCAGTCGCGGTCGACGAAGAACGCCCCCGCCTTCGACCTGGCCGCCCGCTGGCAGAGCGCCATCGCCTCGGCGGCCGCGGTCGCCTCGTCGAGCAGCGACGCATTCGCCACGTCGAGCCCGGTCAGATCGCACACCATGGTCTGGAAGTTCAGCAAGGCCTCGAGCCGCCCCTGGCTGATCTCCGGCTGATACGGGGTATAGGCGGTGTACCAGGCCGGATTCTCCAGGATGTTCCGCTGGATCACCGGCGGCGTCACCGTGCCGTGGTAGCCCTGCCCGATCAGGCTCACCAGCACCCGGTTCTTGGCCGCGGTGAGCCGCAGCCGGTGCAGCACCGCCTGCTCCGAGAGCGCCGGCCCGAAGCCGAGCGGCGCCGCCTGCCGGATGCCCGCCGGCACCGTCTCGTCGATCAGCGCCTCGAGGCTCGCCGCGCCGACCACCCGCAGCATCTCGGCGATCTCCGACGGCGAAGGCCCGATGTGGCGGCGGTTGGCGAAGTCGTAGGGGTGGTACTCGGATTCCTGGAAGATCATGTCGCTCTCTGGCGATTTCTCGCTACCTGTCTGAAGAAGCTATCCGCTGAATGAGATCGAGCTTGATAGAACCCTCCACACCAATCACCGGATTCGTAAATCGGAACACGCCGACATATCCATCCCGCGATAGCGTGACATCCTTGTCGCGCTGCACGATAGCCATCTCGGAATTGCGCAACCTCTCCACCAAATCACGATACTTACTTCCGTTTAGGTCGACGCCAATCATTGGATCAAAATAGCCGAGCGGTGGCTTCCACCAACTGTCGTGAAGGACGGCCAGGCGATGTCCTTCAACGTCGGCGTACCAGGCTCCGCGATAGCCTTTGATCTTGACGACCGGCTTCATTCGACCCTCACGCGATGTAAGCCCGGTACGCCGCCTCGTCCATCAGCCCGTCGAACTCCGACGGGTCGGCCAGCGTCATCTTGAAGAACCAGCCGTCCTCCATCGGATCCTCGTTCACCAGCGCCGGGTTGGCGACGATCGCCGGGTTCACCTCGGTGATCTGGCCGTCGAGCGGCGCGGCGATGTCGCTCGCCGCCTTGACCAATTCGATGGTCACGATCTCCTCGCCCTTGGCCACGGTGGCGCCTTCCTTGGGCAGCTCGACGAAGACGAGATCGCCGAGCTGCTCGGTGGCATGCTCGGTGATCCCGACCGTCACCTCGTCGCCCTCCAGCTTCAGCCACTCGTGCTCCTCGGTGAATCTCAGCATCGCTCTCTCCGTCCCTCACGCCCGCCGGTAGCCCGGCTCGATCAGCGGCAGCTTGGCCACTGTGACCGGCAGCATCCGCCCGCGCAACCGCCCGAAGAGCCGCGTCCCCGGCGTCGCCAGCGCGACCGGCAGGTAGCCCATGGCGACCGGCGCGTCGAGGCTCGGCCCGAAGCTGCCCGAGGTCACCCGGCCCACCGGCTCGCCCGCCTCGTCGGCGAAAAGCTCGGTCCCCTCGCGCATCGGCGCCCGCCCCTCGGGCCTCAGCCCCACCCGGCGCCGCGCCGCCCCCGCGGCGATCTCGCCCAGGATCGCGCCGGCGCCGGGAAAGCCGCCCGCGCGCGCGCCGCCGGCCCGGCGGGCCGGCTGGATCGCCCACTCCAGCGCCGCCTCGACCGGGGTGGTGCCGGTGTCGATGTCGTGGCCGTAGAGGCAGAGCCCCGCCTCGAGCCGCAGCGAATCGCGCGCCCCGAGCCCGACCGGCAGCACGTCCGGGCTCGCCAGCAGCCGCACCGCGAGATCCGCGGTATCGCGCGCGGCGAGCGAGATCTCGAAGCCGTCCTCGCCGGTATAGCCCGAGCGCGACACCACCGCGGGCACACCGCCAAGCTCGAGCGCGCGGACGTCCATGAACCGCATGCCCGCCACGTCAGGGCTGAGCTCGGCCAGCACCGCCTCGGCCTTCGGCCCCTGCAGCGCCAGCAGCCCCCGCTCCAGCGGCTCCACCGCGACCCCGTCGCCAAGCCCGGCCTCGAGGTGCGCGAGATCCGCGGCCTTGCAGGCCGCGTTCACCACCAGAAGCAGATGATCGCCGCGGTTCGCGAACATCAGGTCGTCGAGGATACCGCCCGCCGCGTCGGTGAAGAGCCCGTAGCGCTGCCGCCCTGGCTTCAGGCCGAGCACGTCCATCGGCACCAGCCGCTCCAGCGCCGCCGCCGCGTCCGTGAGCGCCCCGGACTTCGGCCGCAGCGCGATCTGCCCCATGTGGCTGACATCGAACAGCCCGGCCGCCGCCCGGGTGTGCAGATGCTCCTTCAGGATCCCGGTCGGATACTGCACCGGCAGCTCGTAGCCGGCGAAGCCCACCATCCGCCCGCCGAGGCTCACATGCAGCGCGTGCAGCGGCGTCTTCAGCAGCTCGGTCACGGGCCTCACCTCCGATCGTCGCCCGCCGCCGGGCACCCGCCCGCGACTGTAGGAATCGCGCCGCGGCTCCGCAAGCGCGACGCCGCGCGCACCAGAGATCGAACCGCTTCGCCACCGGTCCCCGGCCATTCCGGCGCCCCCTCGTGCGGAGCATGGCCGAGGCCGGCCCGCGCGTCCGCCTTGCACCCGTCTCGCGATCCGGGGCACCATCGCCCCGCCGGAGAGAAGGGAAGCGCCGCCCGTGAAATGGTCCGCGAAACTCGGCCGCTTTGCCGGGATCGACGTCTATGTCCACGCGAGCTTCCTGTTGCTGCTCGCCTGGGTCGGCTACAGCGCCTGGACCAGCACCGGCACGCTGGCCGGCGTGCTGGTCGGCCTCCTGCTGATCCTCCTGCTCTTTCTCTGCGTGCTGCTGCACGAATATGGCCACGCGCTGACCGCGCGCCGCTACGGCATCGGCACCCGCAGCATCACGCTCTTGCCGATCGGCGGCCTCGCGCTCCTGCAATCGATGCCGCGGGATCCGCGCCAGGAGATCGTCATCGCCCTCGCCGGCCCCGCGGTGAACCTGGCGATCGCCGCCGCGCTCTTCGTGGTGATCGAGCTCGCCGGCCGGCCGGGCTCGCTCCTCATCCTCGATCCCATGCAAGGCGGGCTGCTGCGGACGCTCTTCGCCGCGAACCTGATGCTCGCGCTCTTCAACCTCATTCCCGCCTTCCCGATGGACGGCGGCCGCGTGCTGCGGGCGGTGCTGGCGATGCGGCTCGACCGCGTCCGCGCCACCCGGATCGCCGCCCGCGTCGGCCAGGTGCTCGCCCTGGGGCTCGGCCTTCTCGGTCTCTTCGGCAACCCCTTGCTGCTCTTGATCGCCATCTTCGTCTGGATCGCCGCCGGCTCCGAGGCCGCGGCCGTCGGCATCGATGCCCGGCTCGGCGACCAGCCGGCCGGCCGCGCGATGATCACCGAATTCCACACGCTGGGCCCTGGCGACACGCTCTCGCGCGCGGTCGACCTCACCCTCTCCGGCACTCAGAAGGACTTCCCCGTCCTCGCCGGCGACAGCATCGCCGGCGTGCTGACCCAGGCCGCGCTGCTGCGCGGCCTGCACGATCGCGGCCCCTCCGGCACGATCGAGCAAGTGATGGTTCCGGCCCAATCCGCCGACATCGCGACCCCGCTCGCGACCCTGCTCGCCACCGTCCAGGCCTCCGAGACGCGTCTGGTCTGCATCACCCGCGCCGGTCGCCTCGCCGGCATCGTCGATCTCGACAATATCGCCGAATACCTGCGCATTCAGCAGGCACTCGCGAGACGCTGAGCATGCACGAGCTGCTCACCGCCGCCGAGATGGCCGAGGCCGATCGCGCCGCCATCGCCGCCGGCACCCCCGGCATGACCCTGATGGAAGCCGCCGGCCGCGCCGTCGCCGACGCCGCGACAGCGCTGGTGCCCGACGGCCCGGTCCTCGTCGTCGCCGGCCCCGGCAACAACGGCGGCGACGGCTTCGTCGCCGCGCGGCTGCTCCAGGCGACCGGCCGCGCCGTCACCGTGGCCCTCCTCGGCGACCCGGCGCGGCTCAAGGGCGACGCCGCGATCGCCCGGGACCGCTGGTCCGGCCCGACCATCGCTGCCGAAATCCCGCTGCCGCCTGCGGAGCTCTGCATCGACGCGCTCTTCGGCGCCGGGCTCGACCGCGCGATCACCGGCCCCGCCGCCGCGCTGGTCGCGGCGATGAACGCCGGCCCCGCCCCGGTGCTCGCGGTGGACCTGCCGAGCGGGCTCAACGCCGACACCGGCCAGCCGCTCGGCGAGGCGGTGCGCGCCGCCGCCACCGTCACCTTCTTCCGCAAGAAGCCCGGCCACCTGCTCTATCCCGGCCGCGCGCTTTGCGGCCGGCTGACGCTCGCCGACATCGGCATCCCCGCCGCGGTGCTCGCCGCCATCGCCGCGCGCACCTTCGAGAACGCCCCGGCCCTCTGGTCGCACGTCTACCGCCCGCCCGCGCCCGAGGCGCACAAGTTCCGCCGCGGCCATGCGCTCATCGTCTCCGGCGGCATGTCCCGCACCGGCGCCGCCCGCCTCGCCGCCGGCGCCGCACTCCGCGCCGGCGCCGGCCTCGTCACCCTCGCGAGCCCCGGCGCCGCGCTCGCGGTCAACGCCGCGCAGCTGACCGCGGTCATGCTCCGGCGCATCGAGGACGCCGAGGCGCTGGCCGAGGCGCTCGCCGACCCGCGCCTGACCGCCGCCGCTCTCGGCCCGGCGCTCGGCACCGGCGACCGCGAGCGGGCGATGCTCGCGGCCGTCCTCGCCGCCGCGCCGCCGGCCGTCCTCGACGCCGACGCGCTCACCCTCTGCGCCGCCGACCCCGACCGCGCCTTCGCCGCGATCGCCGCCCGGCCGGCGCCGGTGATCCTCACCCCCCACGAGGGCGAGTTCGCCCGCCTCTTCCCCGACCTCACCGAAGACGCCAAGCCCGCCCGCGCCCGCGCCGCCGCCGCCCGCTCCGGCGCCGTGGTGATCCTGAAAGGCGCCGACACCGTGATCGCCGCGCCCGACGGGCGGCTGGCGATCAACGCCAACGCCCCGCCCTGGCTCGCCACCGCCGGCTCCGGCGACGTGCTGACCGGCATCGCCGCCGGCATCCTCGCCCAGGGCCTGCCCGGCTTCGAGGCGGCGGCGGCCGCGGTCTGGCTGCACGGCGCCGCCGGCGCCGAGGCCGGCCCCGGCCTCACCGCCGAGGATCTCGCCCCCGCCCTCCGCCCGGTGCTCCGCGCCTTGTGGACCTGACGCCCGACGAAGGGCTCGCACCCCGAAAACGTATGGATGCATTCCAGATGCTTTCCAGATGCGTTCCAGACGTCTAAAACCAAGCTATTTCAGTCTCTTGCCCCCGCCTTGCCCGACGACCCGTCGCGGCACCGATTCCCACCTCAATGCCCGTCGCCCCGCGCCGCCCGCACCTTTCGCGAGCGATAGAGATTCAGCGCCTCGACCCCGCCGGCGAAGACCATCGCCGCGTAGATGAAGCCGCGCTCGACATGGAAGTGCAGCCCGTCCGCCACCAGCGCCATGCCGACCATCACCAGGAACGCCAGCGCCAGCATCTTGGTCGAGGCGTGCCTGTGCACGAAGGCCGCGATCGGCTCCGCCGCCGCCATCATCACCAGGATCGCGATGATCACCGCCGCGATCATCACCTCGACATGATCGGCGATTCCGACCGCGGTGATGACGCTGTCGAACGAGAAGACCAGGTCGAGCAGCATGATCTGCACGATCACCGACGCGAAACTCGACGCCGTCGCTCCCCGGGCTTCCGCCGCATGCGGCTCCATCTCGTTGAAGATCTCGGTGGTCGCCTTCCAGATCAGGAAAACGCCGCCGCCGAGCAGCAGCAGATCGCGCCAGCTCAGCGGAAAGCCCCAGATCGTGAAGATCGGCTTGGTCAGCCCGATGATCCAGGTGATCGAGAGCAGGAGCAGGATCCGCAGCACCAGCGCGCCGGACAACCCGATGAACCGCGCCCGCGGCTGCTGCGCCATCGGCAGCTTCTGCGAGGCGATGGAGATGAAGATCACATTGTCGACGCCGAGCACGATCTCCAGGATCGTCAGCGTGAGAAAGCTCGCCCATACGGCGGGATCGGTCAGCAGTTCGAGCATCGGGGTCCCTCGGTTTTGGTGCGCCGAGACTTGGGGACCAAGGCCCTACCCTGCAAGGGAAATCCGACCGCAGCCGCGCCTTCCGGGCGAAACATCGCCGCTGCGGCATTTCTCAGGATTGACACTCCGGTCGCGCGGCGCCGTCCGGGTGAACGATTGGGTGTTGCCGCCGCGTCCCGCGCCCCGGCGGCGCTCCGGCAAGCGGTCAACGAAACCGCAATTCCGATGCATATGGGCTGTGCATACTCTGTGCATGCGCTGTGCATGACCGAGCAGCCCGCGTCCACTGGGGCATCATCCGCCACAACCATCCATGCTTGCCGCGACACTCCGGATCCGGGGTAGCGGACCTTCGGGGGGCGCGGTGGAAGGCGAACACGAATTGTATCTCGCGGGCGTCGCGCTGGCATTCCTCTTCCTTCCCTGGCTCGCAACCGGACCGCTAGCGGCCTTGCGGCGCCGGTGGCGAACGACGCGCCGGCCTGCCGCTTGTGACCTGACACCCTTCGCGGGACGCATATTTGTCATCGACGGAGACACCATCCTGGTGAGGCGCACGCGCGTCAGGATGTTCGGCATGGATGCGCCGGAACTCACGCAACGTGGCGGCTACAAGGCGCGGTCGCACCTCATTCACCTGGCTGGCGGGCAGAAAATCCGCGTCGTCCCTGTCTGCCTCGACTGCTACGGCCGCACGGTCGCAAGGGTCTGGTACGGCGACATCGACCTATCCGAGCGCATGGTCCGCGACGGATACGCCCGCGCTACCAGCAAATGGAACTCGGACTATGACGCCGCCGAATTTCAGGCGCGTCGCGAGCGGCGCGGCCTCTGGTCCCGCGATCCGGTCGGAGGCATAGGCGACCCCGCGGCCCACCGGCGCCGGATGGCCAGGTAACGGCCCGCCAAACCGGCCCCTCAGGCGGGCGCCAGCTCCACCAGCAGATCCTTGGCGTCGACCTGGGCGCCCGGCTGCACGTGCAGCGCCTTCACCGTGCCCGCCTTGTCGGCATAGAGCCCGGTTTCCATCTTCATCGCCTCGATGGTCAGCATCAGATCGCCCGCCTGCACCGCCTGCCCGTCCTTCACCGCGACGCTGGCGACGACGCCCGGCATCGGCGCCGCGACATGCGCGGCGTTGCCGGCCTCGGCCTTCGGCCGCTTGGCCTGCGTGGCCTGCGCCTTGCGGTTCGGCACGCGCACGGCGCGCGGCTGGCCGTTCAGCTCGAAGAAGACCCGCACGTCGCCTTCCTCGTTGGTCTCGCCCACCGCCTGCAGCCGGATCTCCAGCGTGATGCCCGGCTCGATCTCGACGGCGATCTCCTGCCCCGGCTGCATCCCGTAGAAATAGACCGGCGTCGGCAGCGTCCTGACCGGCCCATACTCGCGGTGCCGGTTGAAATAGTCCGCGAAGACCTTGGGATACATCAGGTATCCGTTGAAGTCCTCGTCGTCGATCGCCTCGCCCTCGCGCGCCAGCTTCTCCGCCTCGGCGCGCAACGCAACGAGGTCGGCCGGCGGCATCACCGCACCCGGCCGCTCGGTGGATGCCGGCTCGCCCTTCAGGATCTTCTTTTGCAGCGCCTTCGGCCAGCCGCCCGGCGGCTGCCCGAGGTTGCCCTTCATCATGTCGACAACGCTTTCCGGGAAGGCGACCTCCACCGCCGGATCCTCGACCTGCGCCCGGCTCAGCCCCTGCGCCACCATCATCAGCGCCATGTCGCCGACCACCTTCGAGCTCGGCGTCACCTTCACGATGTCGCCGAACATCTGGTTCACCTCGGCGTACATATGCGCCACCTCGTGCCAGCGCTCCTCCAGCCCCATCGAGCGGGCCTGCGCCTTGAGGTTGGTGAACTGCCCGCCCGGCATCTCGTGCAGATAGACCTCCGACGCCGGCGCCTTCAGCCCGGCCTCGAAGGCCGCATACTGGTTGCGCACCGCCTCCCAGTAGTCCGAGAGCTGCCGGATCGCCTCGATGTCGAGCCCGGTGTCGCGCTCGGTCCGCCGCATCGCCTCGACGATCGACCCGAGGCAGGGCTGCGAGGTATTGCCCGAGAAGCTGTCCATCGCCGCATCGACCGCATCCACCCCGGCGCGCGAGGCCGCCAGGATGCTCGCGGCCGCGACCCCGCTGGTGTCGTGGGTATGGAAGTGGATCGGCAGCCCCACCTCCTCCTTCAGCGTCTTGACCAGCGTGAAGGCCGCCGAAGGCTTCAGGAGCCCCGCCATGTCCTTCAGCCCCAGCACATGCGCCCCGGCGTCGCGCAGCTCCCTCGCCATGCCGACGTAATATTTCAGGTCGTACTTCGACCGCGCCGGGTCCAAGAGGTCGCCGGTGTAGCAGATCGCCGCCTCGCAGATCTTGCCCGACTCGATCACCGCGTCCATCGCCACGCGCATGTTCTCGACCCAGTTGAGCGAATCGAACACCCGGAACACGTCCACCCCCGATTTCGCCGCCTGCGCGACGAAGGTCCGCACCACGTTGTCGGGATAGTTGGTGTAGCCGACCCCGTTCGACGCGCGCAGCAGCATCTGCGTCATCAGGTTCGGCATCCGCGCCCGCAGGTCGCGCAGCCGCTGCCACGGGCACTCCTGCAGGAAGCGGTAGGCCACGTCGAAGGTCGCGCCGCCCCAGCATTCGACGCTGAAGAGCTGCGGCAGCATCTGCGCATAGGCCGGCGCCACCCGGACCATGTCGTAGGACCGCATCCGCGTCGCGAGCAGGCTCTGGTGCCCGTCGCGCATCGTGGTGTCGGTGACGAGCAGCCGCTCCTGCGCCAGCATCCAGTCGGCGACCGCCTTGGCGCCCTTCTCCTCCAGGAGCTGCCGCGTTCCCGGCGGCGGCGCGTCCAGCGGCACCACCGGCGGCTTCGGCGCCCGCGCCTCGGCCGGCGGCGTCGGCCGGCCGGCGGTCTCCGGATGCCCGTTGACCGTGATGTCGGCGATATAGGTCAGGATCTTGGTCGCCCGGTCCCGCCGGGCGCTGAAGTGGAAGAGCTCCGGCGTCGTGTCGATGAACTTCGTCGTATAGGAATAGTCGAGGAACGTCGGGTGCTTGAGCAGGTTCTCGACGAAGGCGATGTTGGTCGAGACCCCCCTGATGCGGAACTCCCGCAGCGCCCGGTCCAGCCGCGCGATCGCCATCTCCGGCGTCGGCGCCCAGGCGGTGACCTTCTCCAGGAGCGAGTCGTAGTAGCGGGTGATGACCGCCCCCGAATAGGCGGTGCCGCCGTCGAGCCGGATGCCGTGGCCGGTCGCGCCCCGATAGGCGGTGATCCGGCCGTAGTCGGGGATGAAGTTGTTCTGCGGATCCTCGGTGGTGATCCGGCACTGGATCGCGTGGCCGTTGAGCACGATCTCGGCCTGGCTCGCCTTGCCGGTCGCCTCGGCCAGGGTCTTGCCCTCGGCGATCAGGATCTGCGCCCGCACGATGTCGATGCCGGTGACCTCCTCGGTCACGGTATGCTCGACCTGCATCCGCGGGTTGACCTCGATGAAGAAGAAGTCGCCCGAAGTCCCGGTCCATCAGGAACTCGACCGTGCCGGCGCATTCGTAGTCGGCGGCCCGCGCGATCTTCAGCCCCAGCGAGCAGACATACTCCCGCTGCTCCTGGCTCAGGTACGGCGCCGGCGCCCGCTCGACGACCTTCTGGTTGCGCCGCTGCACCGAGCAGTCGCGCTCCCAGAGGTGGTAGATCGTCCCGTACCTGTCGCCGAGGATCTGCACCTCGACGTGCCGGGCGTTGAGGATCATCTTCTCGAGATAGCCCTCGCCGTTGCCGAAGGCGGCGACCGCCTCGCGCCGGCCCTCCACACCTTGTCCTCGAGCTCCTCGGGCCCCATGATCGGCCGCATCCCCCGCCCGCCGCCGCCCCAGCTCGCCTTCAGCATGAACGGATAGCCGACCGCCTCGGCCATCCGCCGCACCTCGGCCATGTCGTCGGGCAGCACCTCGGTCGCCGGGATCACCGGCACCCCGGCCGCGATCGCCACCTTGCGCGCGCTCGCCTTGTCGCCGAGCATGCGCATCGTCTCGGCCTTCGGGCCCGATGAAGGCGATGCCGGCGGCGGCGCAGGCATCGACGAAGTCCGGGTTCTCCGAGAGCAGCCCGTAGCCCGGGATGGATCGCATCGGCGCCGCACATCTTGGCGACCCGGATGATCTCCGGAATCGACAGGTACGCCGCCACCGGGCCCAGCCCTTCGCCGATGCGGTAGGCCTCGTCGGCCTTGAACCGGTGCAGGCTGAGCTTGTCCTCCTCGGCGAAGATCGCGACCGTCCGCTTGCCCATCTCGTTGGCCGCGCGCATCACCCGGATGGCGATCTCGCCGCGGTTGGCGATCAGGATCTTCTTGAAACTCGGCATAGGCACAGGCCCCCAAGGCGCAATGGTCAGCCGACTTTTTAGGTCGAGTTATGCTGCGACGCAACGAGAATGCCGGCGGTCGCCGCAGCGCACCTGCGCAGACTTTCGGCAGTGCCTATTTTGTGTGCTCCTCGCCCGCGTCCTCGACCTCGCCCGCCCGCCGCAGGCCGGCTTCGATCAGCGCGCTCTGCTCGCGCTCCTTGGCCTGGTAGGCCGGATTCTCCTCGGCCGGAACGCCCGGCTGCCACAAGGCCGCGAGCTCGGCCAGCATGTGCCGGTCCTGCGCGACGAACTCCTCGGCCACCGCCTCGATCTCCGCCTCGTCGTGCCCGAGCGCCGCCAGCGCGTACTTCCCGGCACGCACCGCGCTGTCGAAGATCTCCCGCACGCTGTCCGGCACCCCGGCGGCATAGAGCTCGTAGACATGCCGCCGGTCGACCGCGCGGGCGATGATCTTCACCCTCGGATGTCGCTCGCCGATGTAGCGCGCCATCCTGAGCGTCGCCGCGGCATCATCGATGGCGAGCACCACCGCCTTCGCCTCGGCGACCCCCGCCGCCTCGATCAGCTCTGGCCGGTCGATGTCGCCGTAGTAGGCGGCGATGCCGAGCGTGCGCATGCGCTCGACGGTTTCGAGATGGTAGTCGAGCACGACCGTGCGGTGGCCGAGGCCGGTGACCAGGCGGTTCACCACCTGTCCGAACCGTCCCATGCCGGCGATGATCACCGTGCCCTGCGTGTCGATCTTGTCGGCTTCGCGCCCCGACCGGTCCCACATCCGCCCCGCGATCAGCCCGTGCAGCCAGAAGAGCGCCGGCGTCAGCATCATCGAGAAGGCGATCACCAGCAGCAGCGTGGCGGCGGCGTCCGGGCTCAGCACCCGGCTCGCGGTGGCGAACCCGAGCAGGAAGAAGCCGAACTCCCCGGCCTGGGCCAGCCCCAGCGTGAAGAGGAGCCGCGCCCTCGCCGGCAGCCCGAACACCACCGAGAGCGGCCAGAGCACCACCATCTTCGCCAGCAACAGCATCAGCGTCAGCAGCAGGATCCGCAGCGGATCCTCGGCCAGATGGCCGAGATCGACCCCCGCGCCCACAGTGATGAAGAACAGCCCGAGCAGGATCCCCTTGAACGGCCCGAGATCGGCCTCGAGCTGGTGCCGGTAGGCCGAGCCCGCCAGCACCACGCCGGCGAGGAACGACCCGAGCCCCGGCGACAGCCCGAGCCAGTCCATCATCAGCGAGATGCCGACGATCAAGAGCAGCGCCCCGGCGACCTGGATCTCCGGCAGCTTCGCCGCGGCGAGGAAGCGGTAGATCGGCCGGGTCAGATACTGCCCCGCGAGCACCACCAGCCCGCCGGCGCCGACCACCAGCGCCGCCCGCATCCAGGGCGAGACATCCTCGAGCACCTCGGCGCCGCGCAGCGCCTCGAGATCTGGCGGCGCCCCGCCG
Source organism: uncultured Alphaproteobacteria bacterium (assembly GCA_963750745.1). Lineage (GTDB taxonomy): Bacteria > Pseudomonadota > Alphaproteobacteria > Rhodobacterales > Rhodobacteraceae > Amaricoccus. The sequence continues at coordinate 104,639 of CAVVSO010000038.1, forward strand.
AGCGCCAGCAGCGGCAGCACCGCCAGCAGCGGAAGCGCCGCCACGTCCTGGAAAAGCAGCACCGCGAAGGCCGCCCGCCCGCCCTCGGTCCGCGTCAGCTTCTTCTCGGCCAGCGTCTGCATCACGATCGCCGTCGACGAGAGCGACAGGATGATCCCGACCGCAGTCGCCTGGTTCCAGGGCAGGCCGACGATCCGCGACAGGACCGCAAGCAGCAGGATCGTCAGCCCCACCTGCAGCCCGCCGAGCCCGAGCAGCCGCCGCCGCAGGTCCCAGAGCATCTTCGGCTGCATCTCCAGCCCGATCAGGAACAGCATCAGCACCACGCCGTATTCGGCATAGGTCCGCACACTCTCGGTCTCGCGGCCCACCAGCCCCAGCGCCGGCCCGATCGCCATGCCGGCGGCGAGAAAGCCCAGCACCGAGCCGAATCCCAGCCGCTGGCTGATCGGCACCGCGATCACCGCGGCCGCGAGATAGATGGCCAGCTGGGGAAGGACGCTCTCCAAGACCTCACTCCGGCGTTTCACCCAGCTTAAGTGGATCCTGCGCAAGCTCAACGCAGGATATAGCGTATATCGCGCGAACACAGCGCGAACTCGGGCTTTCCTTTTTTCCTTCCCGCGATTACCTTCCGGTGACATGAACTCCTGGTCCACCGACGAGGCCGACGCCTTCGAGGCCGCAGAGCGCCCGCTGTCGGCCCGCGCGATGGCCGCGCGGCCGACGCCCTATCTCGACGACCTCAATCCGGCACAGCGCGCCGCGGTGGAGGCGGTCGACGGCCCGGTGCTGGTGCTCGCCGGCGCCGGCACCGGCAAGACCAAGGCGCTGACCGCCCGCATCGCCCATCTGCTCAACACCGGCCGCGCCCGGCCGAACGAGATCCTCGCCGTCACCTTCACCAACAAGGCGGCGCGCGAGATGAAGCACCGCGTCGGCCAACTCGTCGGCGGCGTGATCGAAGGCATGCCCTGGCTCGGCACCTTCCACTCGCTCTCGGTGAAGATCCTGCGCCGCCACGCCGAGCTGGTCGGGCTCAAGTCCAACTTCACCATCCTCGACGTCGACGACCAGCTCCGCCTGCTCCGGCAGATCATCCAGGCCGCCAACATCGACGAGAAGCGCTGGCCGCCGCGGCTGCTCGCCAGCATGATCGACGGCTGGAAGAACCGCGCCCTCGTCGCCCGAGCGGGTGCCCTCGTCGGAATCGAGCGGCTTCGACCACCGCGGCAGCGAGCTCTACGCCCAGTACCAGGACCGGCTGCGCGTCCTGAACGCCTGCGATTTCGGCGACCTGCTGCTGCACGTCGTGATGATCCTGCAAACCAATCCCGACGTGCTCCAGCGCTACCAGCGCTGGTTCCGCTACATCCTCGTCGACGAGTATCAGGACACCAACGTCGCCCAGTACCTCTGGCTGCGGCTGCTCGCCGGCGCGCATCGCAACATCTGCTGCGTCGGCGACGACGACCAGTCGATCTACGGCTGGCGCGGCGCCGAGGTCGGCAACATCCTGCGCTTCGAGAAGGACTTCCCCGGCGCCAAGGTGATCCGCCTCGAGCAGAACTACCGCTCGACGCCGCACATCCTCGCCGCCGCCTCCGGCGTCATCGCCGCCAACGAGAGCCGCCTCGGCAAGACGCTCTGGACCGACGTCGCCGAGGGCGAGAAGGTCCGGCTGATCGGCCACTGGGACGGCGAGGAGGAGGCGCGCTGGATCGGCGAGGAGATCGAGGCGCTCGGCCGCGGCACCCGCGGCATGGCGCCGATCCGGCCCGACGGCATCGCGATCCTGGTCCGCGCCTCGTTCCAGATGCGCGCCTTCGAGGACCGCTTCCTGACCATCGGCCTGCCCTACCGCGTCATCGGCGGCCCGCGCTTCTACGAGCGCCAGGAGATCCGCGACGCGATGGCCTACTTCCGCGTCGCCGTCTCGCCCGACGACGACCTCGCCTTCGAGCGCATCGCCAACGTCCCCAAGCGCGGCCTCGGCGACAAGGCGATCCAGGAGATCAACCGCACCGCCCGCGCCGCCGGCGTCTCGCTGCTCGAAGGCGCGGCGCAGCTCGTTGCCGCCGCCGGCCTGCCGCCCCGCGCCCGCTTCGCGCTCGGCGAGCTCGTCGCCGGCTTCGACCGCTGGCACGCCGCGATCCGCGAGGGCCGCATCGGCCACGTCGAGCTCGCCGAGGCCATCCTCGAAGAGAGCGGTTACACCGATATGTGGCGTGCCGAGAAATCCCCCGACGCCGCCGGCCGCCTCGACAACCTCAAGGAGCTGGTCAAGGCGCTGAACGAGTTCGAGAACCTCCAGGGCTTCCTCGAGCATGTCGCGCTGGTGATGGACAACGAGCAGGAGGAAGGTGCCGCCAAGGTCTCGGTGATGACCTTGCACGCCGCCAAGGGCCTGGAATTCCCCGCGGTGTTTCTGCCCGGCTGGGAGGACGGCCTCTTCCCGTCGCAGCGCTCGATGGACGAGAGCGGCCAGAAGGGCCTCGAGGAGGAGCGCCGGCTCGCCTACGTCGGCATCACCCGCGCCCGCACCCTCTGCACCATCTCCTTCGCCGCCAACCGCCGCGTCTACAACCAGTGGCAGTCGCAGCTCCCCTCGCGCTTCATCGACGAGCTGCCGGCCAAGGACGTCGAGGTGCTGACCCCGCCCGGCCTCTACGGCGGCGGCTACGGCGCCGCCGCCCCGAGCGCCGGGCCGACGCTCGCCGAGACCGCCGCCAAGGCCGACGTCTACAACTCCCCCGGCTGGAAGCGGATGCAGGCCCGCGCCGCGCAGCGCCCGACCTCCCAGCCGCAGGAAGCGCGCAACATGGTGATCGACGCCACCGCCGTCGCCGCCTACGACCCCGGCACCCGGGTCTTCCACCAGAAGTTCGGCTACGGCACCGTCACCGAAGTCGAGGGCGACAAGCTCACCATCGACTTCGAGAAGGCCGGGACCAAGAACGTCGTGGCCCGCTTCGTCACCGCCGCGGAAGACGTCCCCTTCTGACCCCAAACGCCGCTGCTCGCAGCGCCCCGTCAAGTTTCCGGAAGCAAAAAGAAAACGCCGGCCATCCGCAAGGATGGCCGGCGCGTATCCTGTCACAGGCCTCAAGGCGGCTCAGCCGTAGACGCTCTCCCGCGCCACGTCGCGGATCGAGTGGCGCGAAAGCCCCAGATCCTGCAGCTCGCGGTCGTTGAGCGCGTTCAGCTCGTCCAGCGTCGCGAGATACCGCCGATAGTCGGCGAGCGCCTTGCGAACGCGAGCCAGCCAGCCCGAACCCTCGCCGACGCGCGCGCCGGCACCATATGTTATCGTGTTAGCCATCCTCATACCTTTCCGGCGGGGCCGTGCCCCTGCCCGTCACTCATCTACTTGCCATAGACGGCCCGGCGGGCCGTCGTCTTGAGCGAGCCGCGGGCGAACCCGGTATCGCTCAGCTGTCTGTCCGTCAGGGCCGCCAGCTCGGCCAGCGTCGCCCGGTAGGCCCGGTAGCTCCGCCAGCTCTGGCGAACCCCGGCCAGGAATCCCGCATTCGGCTCGACACCGGCGAGAAAGCCGGCATCAGACTGGGCGGCGGTCGCTGTCGTCATGTCCGTGTCCTTTCGTCTGCGTTCGGTTGTGAGCGTTTCCGTTATTGTGCACCGCAAGATAAACCCACCGCCGGACTCTACAATGCACGATCCGGAAACTCCGCCATGCACGTGATGCATGCCTGTTAACAAATTGTTCATACACGATAATGATTGGATCCTGCCCGAACGGCACCTAGTACCTCGGTCGCGCCCGTCAACCTCCCGCAGTGCATTTTACCGCCGGCGCATGCGCGAAAACGATCGCGCAAATCGACCGCGAGCGACAAGGCGCGCCGCCGCCGGCGCGCCGCTGCCCCTTGCCACCCGCCGCCGATCGGACGATCTACCCCTTGCGGGCTCCGCGCCCGCGCCGCCGCATTTGGAACCGCCGATGACCGTGACCCGTGAAGCCGTTCTCGCCGCGCTCGCCGCGGTGCCGATGCCCGGCACCGGCGGCAGCCTCGTCGATGCCGACGTGGTCCGCGCGCTTGCGGTGGAGGGCGACCGCGTGCGCTTCCTGCTCGAGGTCGACCCCGCCCAGGGCCCGAAGCTCGAGCCGACCCGCGCCGCCGCCGAGGCGGCCGTCGCCGCCCTCCCCGGCGTCGCCGCGGTCTCCGTGCTGCTGACCGCGCACGGCCCCGCCGCCAAGGCGCCGCCGCCCGACCTCAAGATCGGCCGCCACCCCACGCCGCAGGCCGGCCCGGCCGCGATCCCCGGCGTCAAGCGCATCATCGCCGTCGGCTCCGGCAAGGGCGGCGTCGGCAAGTCCACGGTCGCGGCCAACCTCGCGGTGGCGCTGGCGCTCGAAGGCAAGCGCGCCGGCCTCCTCGACGCCGACATCTACGGCCCGAGCCAGCCGCGGATGATGGGCGTCAGCGACCGGCCGAAGTCGCCCGACGGCAAGACCATCCTGCCGCTCCACGCCCACGGCGTGACGATGATGTCGATCGGGCTGATGCTGAAGGAAGGCGAGGCGGTGATCTGGCGCGGCCCGATGCTCCAGGGCGCGCTGCAGCAGCTGATGGGCCAGGTGGCCTGGGGCGAGCTCGACGCGCTGATCGTCGACCTGCCGCCCGGCACCGGCGACGTCCAGCTCACGCTCAGCCAGAAGTACGCCGATCACCGGCGCCATCCTGGTCTCCACGCCGCAGGACGTGGCGCTGCTCGACGCCCGCAAGGCGCTCGACATGTTCGTCAAGACCCGGGTGCCGGTGCTCGGCATCATCGAGAACATGTCGAGCTACATCTGCCCGAACTGCGGCCACGAGGCGCATATCTTCGGCCACGGCGGCGCCCGCGCCGAGGCGGAACGGCTCGGCCTGCCGTTCCTCGGCGAGATCCCCCTCGATCTCGCGATCCGGCTGGCCGGCGACGGCGGCACCCCGGTGACGGCGGCCGAGCCGGACGGCCCCGAGGCCCGCGCCTTCCGCGCGGTCGCCCGCCGCCTGATCGCCGGCGGCATCGTCTGACCCCGCTGACCGGCCGCCACTGCTAGCCCAGCCCGGTTGCGGCGCTCGGCCGACGCGCTAGACTGGCGCCCGACCCGGCAGGGCGACCCCGAGCGCGCCCGAAGTCCGCGGCACCGACAGGGAGAGAACAGGATGCGCACCCGCGCCGCCATCGCCTTCGCCGCCGGCCAGCCGCTGGAGATCGCCGAGGTCGACCTCGAGGGCCCGCGCGACGGCGAGGTGATGGTCGAGATCAAGGCGACCGGCATCTGCCATACCGACGAGTTCACGCTGTCGCGGCGCCGACCCGGAGGGCCTGTTCCCGGCGATCCTCGGGCACGAGGGCGCCGGCATCGTGGTCGAGGTCGGGCCGGGCGTGAAGTCGGTGAAGCAGGGCGACCACGTCATCCCGCTCTACACCCCGGAATGCCGCGAGTGCCCGTCCTGCCTCAGCCGCAAGACCAACCTCTGCACCGCGATCCGCTCGACCCAGGGCCAGGGGCTGATGCCCGACGGCACCTCGCGCTTCTCGCTCGATGGCAAGCCGATCCACCACTACATGGGCTGCTCGACCTTCTCGAACTTCACCGTGCTGCCGGAGATCGCGGTCGCCAAGGTCCGCGAGGACGCGCCCTTCGACACGATCTGCTACATCGGCTGCGGCGTGACCACCGGCGTCGGCGCGGTGATCAACACCGCCAAGGTCGAGGTCGGCGCCAAGGCGGTGGTGTTCGGGCTCGGCGGCATCGGCCTCAACGTCATCCAGGGGCTGAAGCTCGCCGGCGCCGACATGATCATCGGCGTCGACCTCAACCCCGAGCGCAAGGCCTGGGGCGAGCGGTTCGGGATGACCCACTTCGTCAACGCCTCCGAGGTCGGCGCCGACATCGTGCCCCACATCGTCAACATGACCAAGAAGGGCGCCGACCAGATCGGCGGCGCCGACTACAGCTTCGACTGCACCGGCAACGTCAAGGTGATGCGCGCGGCGCTCGAATGCACCCACCGCGGCTGGGGCGTCTCGGTCGTCATCGGCGTGGCGCCCGCCGGCGCCGAGATCGCGACCCGGCCGTTCCAGCTCGTCACCGGCCGGGTCTGGAAAGGCACCGCCTTCGGCGGCGCCCGCGGCCGGACCGACGTGCCGAAGATCGTCGACTGGTACATGGACGGCAAGATCCAGATCGACCCGCTGATCACCCACCGCCTGAAGCTCGAGGAGATCAACAAGGGCTTCGACCTGATGCACGCCGGCGAGTTGATCCGGTCGGTGGTGATCTACTGACCGCGACGGCAGCGCGCCGCCGCAAAACCGGCTATGCTGTCCTTGTCGGAGCGGACGATCCACGCCCGCCCGGTCCAAGGGGGAAGACGTCCAATGGCCGTCTCAATCCATCCGTCCGTCGACGGCGGCGTGAAGCCGGGCAAGGCCGACTTCGCCGGCGGCAAGCTGCACTGCCACTGCGCCACCGACCCGGTCGAGGTGACGTCGGCGCCAACAGCGCCTTCAACCACGTCTGCGGCTGCACCCGCTGCTGGAAGCCCGACGGCGCCACCTTCTCGATGGTCGCGGTGGCGCCGCGCGACAAGGTCGAGGTCACCGCCAACGGCCACAAGCTCAAGATCGTCGACCCGTCGATGGCGCTGCAACGCTACGCCTGCACCGGCTGCGGCGTGCACATGTCTGCCGGATCGAGGTGGACCACGCCTTCCACGGCCTCGACTTCATCCATACCGAGCTTTCCGACAGCGACGGCTGGGCGGCGCCGGAGCTTCGCCGCCTACGTCTCCTCGATCATCGAGGCCGGCACGCCGCCGTCGCGGATGGACGCCATCCGCGCCCGGCTGAAGGAGCTCGGCCTCGCGCCCTACGACAGCCTGTCGCCGGTGCTGATGGACATCGTCGCCACCCACGCGGCGAAGAAGAAGGGCACCTACCGAGAAGCCTGATCCGGGTCAGTAGCGCGTCGGCGCTCGCCGCCAACATCGGCGATTGCGGGAGGGTGCGCCCGTCAACAGTCGTGCCCGGGAAGCCCAGCACCGGCCCGAGGCGGGCGTTGACGTCGGCAGGGAAGTTCAGCGCCGGCGTCGAGACCGCGTCGAGACCGGCGATCTGGGCCTCGGTGAGCACGAGGTCGAGGCCGACGAGGTTCGCCTCTAGCTGGTCGAGCCGGCGTGCGCCAACGAGGGTCGAGGCGACCCCTTTCGACACCGCACCCAGGCGAGCGCCACGGCCGCCGGGGTGGCGTCGACCTCCTCGGCGACGGCGCAGACTGCGTCGATCACCGTCTGGTCGTTGGTTCGCGCCTCGCGCGCGGGGCGCTTGCTGTCGACCGAGCCGGCCGCACCGGGGCGAAACTTGCCCGAGAGGAGGCCGCCCCTGAGCGGCCCCCAGGGCATGACCCCCAGGCCCAGCGCCTCCGCCATAGGGAAGAGCTCGCCTTCGGACGTGCGCTCCAGCAGGGAATATTCAAGCTGCAGGGCGATCACTGGCGCCCAGCCGCGGAAATGCGCGATGGTCTGTGCCTCGGCGACCTTCCAGGCCGGAAGGTCGGAAAATCCGATGTAGCGGACCTTGCCCGCGCTCACCAGGTCATCGAGCCCGCGCAAGGTCTCCTCGATCGGCGCCGTGCGATCCCAATTGTGCAGCCAGTAAATGTCCACGTAGTCGGTGCGGAGCCGCCGCAGCGACGCCTCGCACTGTTGCATCAGCGCCTTGCGCCCGGCGCCGCCGCCGTTCGGATCGCCGTCAAACAGGCTGCAGTAGAACTTGGTGCCGAGGACGATACTGTCGCGGCTGCCTTTTCCCTCGGCGAAGAAGTCGCCGATGATCTTCTCGGAATGGCCGTTGGTGTAGATGTTGGCGGTGTCGATGAAGTTGCCACCGCGGTCGAGGTAGGCAGCGATCATCGCCTCCGACTCCTCGACGCTGGCACCCCAGCCGACGTCCTCGCCGAAGGTCATGGCGCCGAGGCAGAAAGGGCTCACGCGCAGCCCTGAGCGGCCGAGCGTGACAAAGGAATCGAGTGGCATAGCCGATCTCCCGGGATGCGCGACAGGTGGGCCAACCAACGGCCCGGTCTCCCATCGCTTGAACCATGCCGAGCCCCGATCGCGGTAGATCGAAGCTGCCAGTGTCTTGCACGATCGTACCAGTCCGGGCACAATCATGCGATACTCGCGAGCAAGGGGTCGCCTGACATGCACACGGATGCCCTGCCTCTGAGCGAGCTCAGGACGCTCATCGCCCGCCACGCAGGTCCGCCGACCGCGACCCAGCCGCTGCCCGGAGTTGTGGTCGCCGTCTCGGCTCTGCCGACCCTGCCCCTGGCGCATATCGCCGAGCCGGTCCTCGCAGTCGTTGCGCAAGGCGCCAAGCGTGCGGTGCTCGGGGACGGGGTCTTCGATTATGGCGCCGGCCAGTTCTTGATCGTGTCGGTCGACCTCCCGCTGAACGCCCACATCACGCGGGCAAGCCCGAGCGAGCCGTTCCTTGGCTTCGGCCTGATGCTGAAGCCGGAGGCCATCGCTGCATTGCTGCTCGAGACCGGCACGCCGCGCAGGCTCGGCGCCGAGCCGCGCGGGATTGCGGTGAGCAACCTGACCAACGACCTTCTCGACCCGATCGTGCGACTTCTTCGGCTATTCGATCGTCCGGAGGATGTTCCGGTCCTGGCGCCGGCCGTCGAGAGGGAAATCCTCTGGCGGCTCGTCAACGGCGCCCAAGGCGCGATGGTGCGCCAGCTCGGCCTCGCCGACAGTCGCATGGCGCAAATCGGACGCACGATCCGCTGGCTCCGCAATCACTACGCCGAACCCGTGCGAAATCGAGACGCTGGCGGACTTGGCCGGCATGAGCGTCACGTCCTTCCATCGGCACTTTCTCGGGGTGACCTCCATGACGCCGCTGCAGTTCCAGAAACAAATCCGACTGCAGGAAGCGCGCGCCCAGCTGCTGGCGGCTCCGGACGATGTCGCAGCGGTAGGTTCGCCGTCGGCTATGACAGCCCGTCCCAGTTCAGCCGCGAGTACCGGCGCCTGTTCGGCGCGCCGCCGGGACGGGACGCGCGGCGGCTGCGGCAGGGTGCAATCGCATGACACAGCGCAAGCCCCGGCCGCCCGAGTTGTTGACGCCGGTGGCCGTCGGGCCTATAGTTCAATGAAGCACAGCGGCCAGTTCAGATACGAATAAGGAGGCTGCGGGGAGGATAGACTGGATGGCGGTTCGGTGGAGCCGGGTGGCGCCTCAGATGGCGCTTCTGCCTGCGTTGCTGGTTGTCGTGGTCGGTTTCGCCGGCACGATCGGCTGGACGATCTTCATGTCGTTCACCAAGAGCCGGCGCTTCCCGGAATACGTCGATCGATCCCGGCGGGTTGGAGCGCCAGTACGTCCGGCTGTTCAACGACAGCCTGGGCGACCTCGCTCAAGCAACCTCGTCGTGCTCGCGCTCGGCAGCGCGCTCGCCATCGTCTTCGGCTTCATCCTCGCCGCGATGGTCGAGCGCGAGAAGTTCGGCGAGGGCTTCTTCCGCACCCTCTTCCTCTATCCGCTCGCGATCTCGCTGATCGTCACCGGCCTCGTCTGGCGCTGGATGTTCAATCCCTCGCTCGGCATCGAGGACTTCCTGCACCAGCTCGGCTTGGAGAGCGCCAACTTCAACTGGCTCGCCAAGCCGCGACACCGCGATGTACGGCATCATCCTCGCCTCGATCTGGCACGGGCTCGGCTTCTACATGGCGCTGATGCTCGCGGGCCTGAAGTCGATCAACCCCGAGATCTGGAGCGCGGCGCGGCTCGACGGCGTGAGCTTCTGGCGGCTCTACATCGAGATCATCATCCCGATGATGAAGTTCACCTTCCTCACCTGCGCGATCCTGCTCTCGCTCGGCGTGGTCAAGGCCTTCGACATCGTCGTCGCGATGACCAACGGCGGGCCCGGCACCTCGACCTGGACGCCCGGCCTACTTCGCGATCAACGCCTATTCGACGCGCAGCAACATCGGCTTCGCCTCCGCCGCGGCGGTGATCATGCTGCTGATCACGCTGGCGATCTTCCTGCCGCTGGTGGTGCTCACCTCCTGGCAGCTCCGCCGCCGCGCGGAGGCGGCCGCATGACCGCCGCGGCCGACCTCGCCCGCCCGCCGGCGCGCTACGCTCTTCCCGCGCCGCCGGCGGCGGATCCGCGGCTCGCACGTCGCGATCTTCGTCTTCCTGCTGATGTGCGCCGCCTTCATGGCGATCCCGCTCTACGTGGTGATCGTCACCTCGTTCAAGCCGGTCCCGAGATCACGCTCGGGCGGATCTTCGCGCTGCCGCGTGCACTGGACCTGCAGCCCTGGGGCAAGGCGTGGAACACGCTCTGCACCGGGCTCGCCTGCGACGGCATCAAGCAGGGCTTCTTCAACTCGCTGAAGATCCTTTTCCCGAGCCTCGTCGCTCTCGATCGGCCTCTCGGCGGTCACCGGCTACGCGCTGGCGCTCTGGAACGTGCGCTGGGCGAACACCTTTCTCTTCATCCTCTTCATCTGCGCCTTCGTGCCGTTCCAGATCATCATGATCCCGCTGATCATCGTGGTCGCGAATCGGCGATCTACGGCACGGTCTGGGCGATCGCGCTCGTGCACGCCGTGCTGGCGATGCCGCTGCTCACGCTGATCTTCCGCAACTTCTACAAGGACATCCCGCGCGAGCTGATCAACGCCGCGATCATGGATTCCGGCAGCTTCTGGCGGATCTTCGTCGAGATCGTCCTGCCGATGTCGGGCAACATCATGGTCGTCGTGCTGATCCTGATGATCACCACCGTCTGGAACGACTATCTCGTCGGCCTGATCTTCGGCGGCATCGGCGCCAAGCCGATGACGGTGATCCTCGCCAACTCGGTCGTCACCTCGCGCGGCGAGGTCGATCTACAACGTCAACATGGCGGCGGCGCTCCTCACCGCGATCCCGCCGCTCGTCGTCTATTTCGCCCTCGGACGGTTCTTCGTCCAGGGCATCACCGCCGGCGCGATCAAGGGCTGAGACGTTGTCCGTCGAAACCACGAAAGGAAACCAACATGGAGAGGAAGATGCATCAGAGACTGAAGCGGAACTGCCGCTGGCGCTCGCCTTCGGCGCCCTGCCCTACGCGGCCGAGCGCCGCCGACCTGACGCTCTACCACACCTGGTCGAACGAGAGCGAGATGGCGGCGCTCAACACCATCGTCAAGCGTTCGAGGCCGAGGGCAACACGATCACCGCCGCCTCGGTCCCGCACGAGACCGCCGGCGAGAGCCCGCTCGTCAGCCTCTTCGTCGCCGGCACGCCGCCGAACCTCTTCATCGCCGCCGAAGTCGAGCTTCTTCCGCGACCTGAAGCACCAAGGGCCAGTCCGGTCGACGTGCGGCCGCTCTTCGACAAGATCGGCGCCACCGCGGCGTTCCCGAAGACCGTGCTCGACGCCGATCACCATCGACGGCGAGATGCTGAAGATCCCGACCGCCGTGCACATCGACGGCATGGTCTACTACAACAAGAAGGTCGCCGAGGCGGCCGGGCGTCGACCCGACCAAGTGGACCTCGCTCGACGACATGTGGGCCGACCAGAAGAAGGTCGAACGACGCCGGCTACACCTTCATCGCCATCGGCGGCAACACCTTCCAGGCCGGCTACACCTTCCACGCGCTGCTCGCCGCCGATCGCCGGGCCCGACATCTACTACCGCTTCTACGGCGGCACGACGGCACGCCGGACAAGACGGTGTTCGACGAGCAGGGGCTGCGCGACGCGATCGAGACCTTCCGCAAGATCGCCGACCAGGCCGACGAGGGCTGGGTCAACCGCGCCTGGAACGACACCACCAACACCGTGATCGCCGGCACCGCGCTGATGCAGATCCACGGCGACTGGATGAAGGGCCAGTGGCGCGCCAACGGCAAGAAGGCCGGCGTCGACTTCGGCTGCATCAACATCCCCGGCACCAAGGCGCTGTCGGTGACGGTCGACACCTTCGGCATCCTCGGCGGCGTCGACGACGCGACGCTGAAGGCCGAGGAGGACTTCGCCACGCTCGTCGTCGATCCGAAGATCAACGCCGAGTTCGCCTACTCAAAGGGCTCGAGCCCGGTCCGCATCGACGTGCCGACCGACAAGCTCGACGAGTGCAACACGCTGGTGCTCGATCAGCCTCAAGAAGCCGGACTTCAGCGTGCAGAACCCGTTCTACATCGGCGACCCGACTGGATCAACTCGGTGTGGAACACGATGTACACCTTCCAGGGCGACCCGAGCATGACCACCGACCAGGCGATCGAGATGCTCAAGTCGGAATATTCCGCGATCTTCTGAGCCCGAAAGGGGCGTCCCGCGCGGGCGCCCCTCGCCCTCCAAAAGGATCCGCCGGAATGCCTCTGTTCGACGGCCTCGGCCATGTCGCGCTGATGACGCGCGACCTCGCCGCCTCGCTCGACTTCTACTGCAAGCTCGGCTTCCCCGAGATGCCGGACTGCCTGCAGCTCGAAGCGATCGCCCGGCTGAAGCAGGCGGTGCCGGCGCAATGATCCGCCTCGGCGGCCACGGGATCGAGGTCTCGCCCGACGACCCGGTCGCCTTCGCGCGGGCGCACCGCGACTTCGGCTATCGCGCCGCCTACGTCCCGCCGGTCGAGGTCGGCGACGCCGCCCGCCTCGCCGCGATCGAGCGCGCCTTCGCCGAAGCCGACGTCGTCGCTCGCCGAGATCGGCATCTGGCGCAACCTCGTGGCGCCCGAGCCCGAGGTGCGCCGCGCCAACCTCGACCACGCCTGCGACTGCCTCGCGATCGCCGACGCGGTCGGCGCCCGCTGCGCGGTCAGCTACATCGGCTCCTTCGCCCCCGGCACCGACTATGCCCCGGACCCGCGCAACATGGGGCCCGAGGCCTTCGACGCCACCGTGGAGACCGCGCGGCTGATCCTCGACCGGGTCAAGCCGAGGCGCGCCAAGTTCGCACTCGAGATGATGCAGTACGCGCTGCCCGACAGCGTCGACTGCTACGCCGAGCTGATCGCCGCGATCGACCGGCCGGCCTTCGCAGCACACCTCGACCCGGTGAACCTGATCATGACGCCGCGGGTCTACTTCGAGAACGGCGCGCTGATCCGCGAGTGCTTCGCGAAGCTCGGGGCCCACATCGTCTCCTGCCACGCCAAGGACATAATCCTGCATCATCAGGCGGCGCTGCACTTCGACGAGGTGATGATCGGCGACGGCGTCCTCGACTACGCCACCTATCTGACCGAGCTCGACCGGCTGCCCGGCGACGTGCCGATGATGCTCGAGCACCTCGAAGGCGCCGAGTACGCCACCGCCCGCGATCGGCTGGTGGCGGTGGGCAAGCAGGCCGGCGTAACCTTCGGTTGATCGCGAAAACCTGCGATCCGCGCTTGTCCCCGGAGGCTGAGGCGTGCAATCCATGTCGCGTCCGCAGCGACGGCTAACGCCGCGCGGGCGCTGACGTGCAGGGGGGAATGCCGTGCGACAGACGTGGCGCTGGTTCGGTCCGAAGGACATCTGCTCGGTCGACGACATGCTGCAGGCCGGCGTCGAGGGCGTCGTCACCCAGCTTCACCACGTCCCGGTCGGCGCGCTCTGGACCCCCGAGGAGATCGCCAAACGTCAGGCCGAGATCGGCCGCCGTCCCGACGGCTCGGCCTCGGGCCTCGCCTGGGAGGTGGTCGAGAGCGTGCCGCCGTCCGAGGACATCAAGAAGCAGATCGGCAACTGGCGCGAGCATCTCGACACCTACCGCGCCAGCCTGCGCAACCTCGCCGCCGCCGGCATCGAGGTCGTCTGCTACAACTTCATGCCGGTGCTCGACTGGACCCGCACCGACGTCTCCTGGCGGCTGCCGAACGGCGGCACCGCCATGCGCTTCGACTGGACCGACTTCGTGGTCTTCGACGTCCACATCCTCGCCCGCGCCGGTGCCGCCGAGGAATATTCCGAAGGCGTCGCGCGCGGCGGCCGCCGAGCGCTTCGCCGCGATGGACGACAAGGCGAAAAAGCACCTGACCGCCAACCTCGCCTTCGGCCTGCCCGGGGCGGCCGACAGCCTGACGCTCGACGATATCCGCGCGCATCTCGCGCAATACGCGAAGATGTCCGGCCGAGACGCTGCGCCAGCACCTGATCGACTTCCTCGCCGAGGTGGTGCCCACCGCCGAGGCAGCTCGGGATCCGCATGTGCTGCCACCCGGACGATCCGCCGTTCCCGCTGCTCGGCCTGCCGCGGGTGATGTCGACCGAGGCCGACTATGCCGCGGTGCTGGCGGCCGTCGACAGCCCGTCGAGCGGCGTCACCTTCTGCACCGGCTCGCTCGGCGCGCGCCCCGACAACGACCTGCCGGCGATGATGCGGCGGCTGGCCGACCGGGTGCACTTCATCCACCTGCGCAACGTCAAGCGCCAGAGCCCGGACGTGCGCGGCAGCTTCTACGAGGCCGAGCACCTCGGCGGCGACACCGACATGGTGGCGGTGATCGCCGAGATCATCGCCGAGGAGCGCCGCCGCGCCGCCGCAGGCCGCGCCGACGTCTCGATCCCGTTCCGCCCCGACCACGGCCAGGACATCCTCGACGATCTGAAGCGCAAGGCGCAGCCGGGCTATCCGGCGATCGGCCGGCTCAAGGGCCTCGCCGAGCTTCGCGGCATCATGACGGCACTCACCCATCCCGTGCACGGACTGCCCGCATGACCCCGCCCTATCCCGTTGCGCTGGTCGGCGTCGGCAAGATCGCCCGCGACCAGCACATCCCGGCGATCGCCGCCGATCCCGACTTCACGCTGGTGGCCGGCGTCTCGCGCCACGCGACGATCGACGGCGTGCCGAACTTCGCCGACCTCGACAGCTTCCTCGCCGACGGCCCGCCGGCGGTGGTGGCCCTCTGCGTGCCGCCGGAGGCCCGCACCGCGATGGCGCTGAAGGCGCTCGCCGCCGGACGCGACGTTCTGCTGGAAAAGCCCCCGGCCGCGACGCTGGGCGAGGTCGAGCTGATGGTCGAGGCCGCCCGCGCCAGGGACGCGGTCCTCTTCGCCACCTGGCACTCGCGCTTCGCGCCCGCCGTCGCCGAGGCCAAGGCCTGGCTCGCGTCGCGCAAGCCGCGCTCGGTCAGCATCGTCTGGAAGGAGGACGTCCGCCGCTGGCATCCCAACCAGGCCTGGATCTGGCAGGCCGGCGGCTTCGGCGTGTTCGACCCCGGCATCAACGCGCTGTCGCTCCTGACCGAGATCCTGCCCGGCGCCTTCACCGTCGGCAGCGCCCGGCTGGTGGTGCCGTCGAACTGCGAGACCCCGATCGCCGCCGACTTCGCGATGACCGGACCCGGCGGCTACTCCGGTGAGCGTCGACGCTCGACTGGCGCCAGGAAGGGCCGCAGATCCTGGGACATCACCGTCGAGACCGACAACGGCCGGCTCGAAGTCAGCGAGGGCGGCGCGGCGATGCGCGTGGACGGCGTCGAGATCAGCCGCGCCCCCGAGCGCGAGTACCCGCTGATCTACCGCCGCTTCGCCGAGCTGCTCCGCGACGGCCGCAGCGAGGTTGACGTCCAGCCGCTCCGCATCATCGCCGACGCCTTCCTGATCGGCACCCGCCAGACCACCGAGGCCTTCCATGACTGACGCGCCGCGGTCCAGAATCACGTGCATGGATAGTGCATGGAATGTGCATGGGTTGTACGTGCCCCAGATGAAGGAAATCCGCCGATGAAAGTCAGCGCGACGCTCCACCGCGACTTCACCATCAGCCGCATCGACGACCGCCTCTACTCCGCCTTCATCGAGCACATGGGCCGGGCGATCTATTCCGGAATCTACGAGCCCGGCCATCCCGAAGCCGACGAGGACGGCTTCCGCAAGGACGTGCTCGAACTCGTCAAGGCCTTGAAAATACCAGCAATTCGTTACCCCGGCGGCAACTTCGTCTCCGCCTACAACTGGGAGGACGGCATCGGCCCCAAGGACCAGCGCCCGGTCCGCCTCGACCTCGCCTGGCGCTCCAAGGAGACCAACCAGGTCGGCATCAACGAATTCGCCCGCTGGGCCAAGAAAGCCGACATCGAACTGATGCTCGCAGTAAACCTCGGCTCCCGCGACCTAAACGCCGCCCGCGCCTTCGCCGAATACTGCAACCATCCCCGCGACACCGCCTGGAGCGACCTACGCCGAAGCCATGGCGTCGAGGAGCCCTACGACGTCAAGATGTGGTGCCTTGGCAACGAGATGGACGGGCCCTGGCAGGTCGGCCACAAGGTCGCCACCGAGTACGGCCGCCTCGCCAACGAGACCGCCAAGGCGGTCAAGCCCCTGGGCAAGAACGTCGAGACCATCGTCTGCGGCAGCTCCAACGACGCGATGCCGACCTACCCCGAGTGGGAGCGGGAAGTCCTTGAGGAGTGCTATGAGAACGTCGAATACATCTCCCTGCACAAGTACTTCGGAAATTCCAGCCGTGACACGCTCAACTACTTCGGCAAGATCGAGGAAACTGGACGCTACATCCAGGCGATCGGCGGTGTCATCGATTTCGTCAAGGCCAAGAAGCGAGCCGAGAACAATGTCTATATCTGCTTCGACGAGTGGAACGTCTGGTACCACAACCGGGAAGAGGATTCCAGGAACTGGCGCACCTGGGACTGGCCAGAAGCGCCGCCGTTACTCGAGGAAAACTACAACCTGGAAGACGCCCTCTTCATCGGCGGCCTTTTGAACGAATTCATCCGCCGCAGCGACCGCGTAAAGATCGCCTGCGTCGCCCAACTCGTGAATGTCATCGCCCCGATCCGCGCCGAAAAAGGCGGCCACGCCTGGAAGACCACGATCTACTACCCCTACCAGTTCGCCTCGCTCTATGGCCGAGGTACCGCACTCAGGGTCGCGACCGATGCGCCAACGTACAATTGCGAGGTATCGCAAGACGTTAGCTACCTCGACATCGCCGCAGTCGACAACGGCGACGGCATGGTCACCGCATTCATTGTCAACCGTCACCTAACCGAGCCGATGCAGCTCGACCTGACACTCGGCGGCTTCCGGAACGCGACGCTCGCCACGCACCTGACCATGGGCGGCCAGGGATTGCGCGAGGCCAACACGCCCGACGACCCTAACCGCATCCAGCCGTGGGACGGCAAAGGCCTCGGCGTCGACGGTAACCAATTGGTTGGCTCGCTGCCGCCGCTGTCTTATCATGTGGTTCGCCTGCGCTGTGCCTAGGCGAGAAGTGGCCGGGACGAGCCGCACCATGGGAGGACGGTGATCCGATGCCGGGAGTGAAGCTCAGCAAGGTCGAGAAGTCCTTCGGGCCCGCCAAGGTCATCCACGGCGTTTCGATGGAAATCGACCGCGGCGAGTTCGCCGTCTTCGTCGGCCCTTCCGGCTGCGGCAAGTCCACGCTCCTCCGAATGATCGCCGGGCTCGAGGAGACTACCGCCGGCAAGGTCGAGATCGAAGGGCGCGACGTCACCCAGGAGGAGCCGGCGCGTCGCGGCGTCGCTATGGTGTTCCAATCCTACGCGCTTTACCCGCACCTCTCCGTGTTCGAAAACATGGCCTTCAGCCTGCGGCTTGCGCACAGGCCGAAGGCCGAACTCGTAGCCAAGGTCGGCGAGGCAGCGCGGATTCTGCAACTCGAGGAGCATCTCGAGAAGAAGCCATCGCAGCTCTCGGGCGGCCAGCGCCAGCGCGTCGCCATCGGCCGGGCGATCGTCCGCGAGCCAAAGGTCTTCCTGTTCGACGAGCCGCTCTCCAATCTCGACGCCGAGCTTCGCGTGCAGATGCGGCTGGAGTTGGCGCGCCTGCATCGGCAGATCGGCGCGACGATGATCTATGTCACGCACGACCAGGTCGAGGCCATGACGCTGGCCGACAAGATCTTCGTGCTGCAAAGCGGGGTCGTCCGCCAGTCTGGGCGGCCGCTCGATCTCTACGACGACCCCAACAACCGCTTCGTGGCGGGCTTCATCGGCTCACCCAGCATGAACTTCGTTGCCGGCAAGGTCGTGGAGCGCACCGGGGAAGGCGTCGCGGTCGCCCTTGATGGCAGCGATGGCGCTTCCATCACAGCGCGGATTGGCTCCCCCCTGGATCCGGGCGCCCGCGTCACGCTGGGGATGCGCCCCGAGCACATCGAGATCGCCGGCGACGGAGCCGGGTTTTCGGTCGCGGTCGAAATGGAGGAGGATCTCGGTGGCGTTTCCTACCTGCACGGTCGGCTGGCGTCGGGCCAGCCCATCGTGCTGGAGCGTCGCGGAGGCCGGGAGAACTTCGAAGGCCGCAAGATCGTCGTCACCGTCCCGCCCGACCGGGCGCTTGTTTTCGACGAAGCCGGCGAGCGCGTGCGATGACAAGCCCGCGACAGAGCCTTATCCAACCGGGAAGGAGAACCCTGTGAAAAGATTGCTGAAAGCGGCGGTAACTGCCGCGGCGCTGATCGGAACGGCCGGCCATGCCGTCGCCGCGGAAACCGTCGTCTGGTGGGACTTCCTCGGCGGCGGCGACGGCGTGCGGATGAAGGCGCTGATCGCCGACTTCAACAAGGAGAACCCCGACATCCAGATCGAGGGGACCACCCTCGACTGGGGCGTGCCCTTCTACACCAAGGTCCGCACCTCGGCCGGCGTCGGCCAGGGCCCGGACGTGATGACCTATCATCTGTCGCGCATCCCGATCGCGCTCGACGAGGGGGTGCTGAGCCCGATCACCGACGAGGATCTGGCAAACGCCGGGCTGAAGAAGGAGGATTTCTTCCCGCGCTCGATCGAGGCGGCGAGCTCTGACGGCCAGCTGTACGCCATTCCGTTCGATATCCACGCCGTCATCCTCTACTACAACAAGGACCTGCTGAAGGGGACGCCCTACCTCGACGCCGAGGGCAAGCTGACCGGCATCAGCAACCTCGACGACTTCACCAAGGCGCTGCAGGCGATGAAGGACAAGGGCGTCGAGGTGCCGCTGTCGCTCGCCACCGCCGACGCCTCGGGCGGCACGGTCTGGCGCGCCTTCTACACGCTGCTCGCGCAGCAGGGCGGCCAGTTTATCGTCGGCAACGAGGTGCTGCCCGGCGACAACGCGGCCAAGGCGGCCAAGGCGATCCAGATCCTAACCGACTGGCGCGCCGCCGGGCTGACGCCCGAGCAGACCGACTACCCTGCATCGGTCGCGCTCTTCAGCTCCGGCAAGGCAGCCTTCCACTTCAACGGCGTCTGGGAGGTGCCGACCTTCACCGACCTGCACAAGAAGGGTGCCCTCGGCGACTGGAGCGCAACCGTCATACCGACGCTGCTGGACCAGCCGGCGACCTGGGCCGACAGCCATGCCTTCGCCATCCCCAACCAGGCCGGCAAGGAGATCGACCCCGCCAAGCGCAAGGCGGTGATGCAGGTCGTCGGGTGGATGGAGAAGCACGCGCTGCGCTGGGCCGACGCCGGCCACATCCCAGCCTACCTGCCGGTGGCGACCAGCGCCGAGTACAAGGCCATGGAGCCAAACGCCTCCTACGCGCCGCTGGCCGACAACGCCGCCTACGATCCGCGCTCCACGATCGCCGGGGTGGCCTCGCCTGTCTATGACGCGTCGCTCAACATCATCGTGCCGGCGATCCACGGCTTCATGTCGCCCGACGACGCCGTCGTGCAGATCAAAGAGCAGCTGCAGCCGCTGCTGAACTGACCGATCCCGGCTGCGGCGGCCGCCCGCCGCAGCCGGTCCCACGACGGAGCGGACGCATGGCCATCATCACGAACCGCCGCAGGAATGCGCTCGTTGCCATGAGCCTGGTGGCGCCATTCCTGGTGACCTTCGTGCTGTTCTTCCTCTATCCGCTGTACCGCGTCGTGCAGATGAGCTTCACCGACGCGCCGCTCCTCGGCGGAGGCGACGGGGTCGGGACTGGCGAACTACCAGAAACTCCTGTCGGACAAGCTGTTCTACACCGCCATCGTCAACAACGGCTACTTCGTGCTGCTGACGGTGATCCCCACCACGATCATCGCGCTGTTGATCGCGCTGATGGTCAACCGGCTCAAGGGAAGGCTGCAGGCCTTCGTGCTGGTGATCTTCTTTCTGCCCTACGTGCTGCCGGTGTCGGTGGTGACCGAGATCTGGAACTGGATGCTCGACTTCCAGTACGGCGTGCTGCAGCCGGTGCTCGCCTTCTTCACTGGCAAGCCCGTTGCCGTGTTCCGCAACCCCTACTGGGTGATGCCGGTGATCGCCACGGTGACGATCTGGTGGACCAACGGCTTCAACGTGCTGCTTTTCATTGCCGGGCTGCGGAACATTCCATCGGAGCTCTACGAAGCGGCGGCGCTCGACGGCGCGACGCCGCGGCAGCGGTTCTGGCGGGTGACCTGGCCGCTGCTCTGGCCGGTCACCGCGCTGGTGCTGACGCTGCAGCTGATCCTGCAGCTGAAGATTTTCGACCAAGTCTACCTGCTGAGCGCCGGCGGGCCGTTCAACTCGTCCTACGTCCTGCTGCTGCAACTCTACCGCGAGGCCTTCCAGCTCAACCACGGCGGCTACGGCTCGGCGATCGCCATCGTCCTGGTCGTCATCATCGCCGTCATCTCCGTGCTGCAGTACCAAGTCCTCCGCATCCGGGGGACGAAGTGAAGACCCGGCGCGTCGAGAATGCGGTGCTGACCGTGGCGACCCTGGTCGCGGCGGCCGTCTGGTTCTTTCCGCTCTACTGGGCCCTCGTGACCTCGCTGCGCACCGACGAGAGCGTGGTCGCGGGCGCCGGGCTACTTCCGGACCAGTTCCACCTCGCCGCCTTCACGAGCGCGCTCCTCAATACCAAGATCCTGATCTGGTACCTGAACTCGATCGTCACGGCGGTGATCACCACCTTCGTGGTCATCGTCTGCGGGATGATGTGCGCCTACGCGATCTCGCAGCTGCGCTTCCCGGGGCGGAACATCCTCTACGGCGCCGTCCTCGGCAGCTTCATGATCCCGATTCCGGCACTCTACATCGCGCAGTTCGTGCTGATGAACAACCTCGGCTGGATCAACACCTGGGCCGGGATCATCGCGCCGCAGCTTATAGTTCCGGTCGTCATCATCGTCTACAAACAGTTCTTCGATGCCGTGCCGAAGGAGATGCGCGAGGCCGTCGTGCTTGACGGGGGCGGCGAGTACACGCTGCTCTTCAAGGTCTTCCTGCCGCTCAACTGGGGCATCACCACGGCGCTCGCCATCATCACCTTCATCGGCGCGTGGAACAACTTCTGGTGGCCGTTCCTCGTGGTCACCTCCGAGGAGATGATGACGATTCCGGTCGGCATCACCCAGGTCAACGATGTTTTCGGCGTCGCCTACGCGCGGATCATGGCCGCGGCGCTGCTCGCCGCGATGCCGGTCGTCGTGGCCTACCTGATCTTCCAGCGGCGCGTGACCGAGGCCGTGATGATTTCCTCCGGCATCAAGGGCTGAACTGGCATCATACCGGCGAGTGCAGTCTTGCCGTGGGTCCGATTTCGTGCGACGTCTCGGAAAAGCTTTTCCGCACCTGATGCGGGCAGAACCGTGGCGCTGACCGCGGCAGTCGAAGGGAGGACTTGATGCGATTTAACCGCGCGTTCGGCATTGGCGTGCCGCTCTTTTCCGCGTCGTTGCTGGCGATGCTGCCGACCTTGGCCGGGGCGGAGACGCTCCAGATGTGGGTCCGCGAAAGCGCCGCCGACCCCGCCAAGCTGATGACCGACCTCTGGAACTCCAACCACGAGGACAAGATCGAGCTCACGGCGATCCCGGATAACCAGGTGGTGACCAAACTCGCGACCAGCGTCCGGGCCGGCGATGCGCCGGACCTTATGTCGTTTGACTTGATCTACATGCCGGATTTCATGAAGGCGGGCTTTCTCACCGACCTCACCGACCAGCTCAAGGCCGATCCGAACTACGCCAACCACATCCAAGCCTACAAGGACATCGCCACCTACGAGGACAAAATCTACGGCGTGGGCTTCACCCCGGACGTCTCGATCCTCGTCTGGAACAAGGAGCTGTTCCGCAAAGCCGGCCTCGACCCGGAAGTGCCGCCGAAGTCGATCTACGAGATCCACGACATGGCGAAGAAGATCCGCGCGATCGGTGACGACACCTACGGCTTCTACTTCGCCGGCGCCTGCCCGGGCTGCAACATCTTCGTCACCTCGCCGATCATGGTGGCAGGCGGCGCCAAGATGCTGCCGCGCAACGGCGAGGACGCGGCGCTCGAAGGCGACGCGGTCCACGAGGTGCTCGACCAGTACCGGCAGATGTGGGAGGAGGGGCTGGTCCCCGAGAGCGCCGAGGCCGACGCCGGGGCGAACTTCGTTTCCGCCTTTACCAACGGCAACGTGGGCATCACCGGTACGGGGGGCTTCCTGCTTTCGTTGATGCAGCGTCAGTTCCCCGATTTCGACTACGGCGTGACGCTGCTGCCCGGCCTCAAGGCCGGCGAGGTGTCGGGCTTCGTCGGCGGCGACGTCGTCGCGATCCCGAAGGGCTCGAAGAACGAGGAGACCGGCCGCGAGTTCATCACCTGGGTGCTGAGCGACGAGGCGCAGCTCGAGGGACTTGCAAAGAACAGTATCCTGACCACTCGCACCGACCTCGCCGACAACGAGTACTTCAAGGACAACCCCAAGGTGCAGGAGACCGCGGCGGCGCTGAAGGCCGGCTACGTGCCTTGGGTGTTCCACTTCGCCGACATGGTGAACTCGGACTCGAGCCCGTGGATCAACATGCTGCAGCAGGCGATCTTCGACGGCGACGTGGACGGCGCTATCACCGAGGCACGCGCCCGCATGCTCGAGATCGCCGGCCAATAGGCCAGCGCTTCCCGGCCCGCCGGCGGCCTTCGCCGGCGGGCCCTGCCGACCCGGCACGACCGGGAGAGGTGAGGCCATGCTCGCAAGCAACAACCGATACGTCGGCCTGCTCTATCTCGCCCCGGCGCTGCTCTTCGTGGCGGCCTTCGTCTTCTATCCGCTGTCGCGGCTCTTCTACATCTCGATGACCAGCGAGTCGCTGCTCGGAGGCGGCGAGTTCGTGTGGTTCGACAATTATCTCACCGCGCTGAAGGATCGCTCCTTCTGGCAGGCCTTCTGGTTCACGCTCCGCTACACGGCGATCATCACCCCGATCCTGATCGGGCTCGGCTTCCTCCTGGCGCTCCTCGCCACCATCAACCGCCCGATCGTTCGGCTGACCCGCGGCGTCGTCTTCCTGCCGGTGGTGATCGGCCTCGCCAGCTCCAGCCTGCTCTGGATCTGGCTCTTCAACCAGCAGGTCGGGCTCTTCAACAAGATGCTGGTCGACGTGCACGTGATCGACGCGCCGATGGTCTGGTTCACCAAGGCCGACATCGGGCTTTTCGCCGTCATCATCTCGGTGGTCTGGAAGGTGCTGGGCTTCGGCATGATCATCATGCTCTCCGGCATCCAGTCGATCCACCAGGAGATCATCGAGGCGGCAATGATCGACGGTGCCAGCTGGTTTCAGCGCGTGCGCCGGATCATCCTGCCGCTCAGCCTGCGGGCGATCCTGCTAGCGACGCTGATCAGCGCCATCGGCTCGATGCTCGCTTTCGATCAGTTCTACCTGATGACCGGCGGCCGGCCCCGCGGGCAGACCTTCACCTCGGTCTACTGGATATACCAGAATTCCTTCGTTTACTTTAAGCTCGGCTACGGCAGCGCGCTGTCGATCATCCTGATGCTGATCATCCTTTGCGGCTCGGCGCTGCAGATCGCCGTGTCGCGGCGGGGTGATCGAGCGTGACGGACATTGCCTCCCTTCCGGTGATCGCCGCGGGCGGCGCCACCGAAGCGCAGACGGTCGGCGGCAGCCGGGCGTCGCGATACCTGCTCGCGGCCTTCTGCGTCTTCCTGATCGCGATCATGCTCCTGCCGCTGCTGATGTCGCTCTTCTCCTCGATCAAGTCCCCCGTAGATGCGAGCGCGGTGCCGCCGCACTACTTGCCGCACAGCCTCAGCCTCGAGAACTATCGTGCCGTCGTCCACTATCAGGCGGGCCTCTGGACCTACGTCGCCAACAGCCTGACGGTCGCCTTCCTGACGATCGCCTTCTGCCTGTTGCTCTCGGTTCCGGCCGGCTACGCGCTGGCGCGCTACGCCATCCCCTTCAAGGAAGTCTTCTTCCTCCTGATCCTCGCCGGGATGATGATCCCCTACCAGGCGATGCTGACGCCGCTTTACCTGATGTTCTCCCCGATCGGCCTCACCAACAGCCGCGTCGGCCTCGCGATCGTCCACACGATCCTGCAGCTTCCCTTCTCGGTCTACCTGATGCGCAACAGCTTCGAGGGCATCCCTCGGGAGATCGAGGAGGCCTCGGTGATGGACGGCTGCAGCTCGCTGCAGATCCTGCGCCGGGTCTTCCTGCCGCTGGTGCTGCCCGGCATGGTCACCGTGGCGCTCTTCGCCTTCATCATGTCGTGGAACGAGTTCATCGCCGCGCTGATCTTCATGAGCAAGGAGTTCGAGCTTCACCGTGCCGGTGATGCTGACCGGCGTATACTCCGGCAATTACGGCACCATCGATTGGGGCGCGCTTCAGGCCGGGGTGATGGTGTCGATCATCCCCTGCATCCTGATCTACATGCTCCTGCAGCGCTACTACATCGCCGGGCTGCTCAGCGGCGCGGTCAAGTAGATGGACGAGGCCGTCCCGAAGCCCGACGCGCCCTTTCCCGCCCGCACCGCGCGCGGCCGCCAGACGATCCGCGACGTGGCGACGGCGGCCGGGGTCAGCATCGGCACGGTGTCGAAGGCGCTGAACAACTCCGGCACGCTCAGCCAGGAGACCCGCACCCGCATCATCAAGCTCGCGGGCGAGCTCGGCTTCCGCCCGAACGATCTCGCCCAGTCGCTGCACCGCGGCCAGAGCTTCACCGTCGGGCTGATCTCCAACGACAGCTTCGGGCGCTTCACCCTGCCGATCATGGAAGGGCTCGAGCGCGAGCTCGCAGACCGACGCATCGCCATCTTCATGTGCAACGCCACCGACGACCCTGAGCGCGAGCGCCAGCACATCGAGCAGCTGATGGGCAAGCGGGTGGACGGCCTGATCTTCACCGCCCGCCGCTCCGACCGGCGGCCCAGCCTAAGCGTGCCGCTCGGCGATCTGCCCACGATTTTCGTCTTCTCCCAGAGCCGCGACCCCACTTCCTTCTGCCTTCTCCCCGACGACGCCGGCGGCGCCCGCCTCGCGACGCTGCACCTCGCGTCAACCGGCCGCCGGCGCATTGCCCACGTCACTGGTCCCGAGCATTTCGAGGCGGTCCGTCTGCGGCGCGCCGGCTACCGCGCGGCGCTGGCCGAGGCGGGGCTGGAGCCGACCCCCTGTCTCGAGCTCACCGGCAAATGGTCGGAGGCCTGGGGCCGCGAGGCGGTCGATCGGCTGTTTGCCGATCCCGCCGACGCGCCCGATGGCATCTTCGCCGGCAACGACCAGATCGCCCGCGGCGTGCTCGACGGCCTGCGCGACCGTGGCATCGCGGTGCCCGGCGCGGTCGGCCTCGTCGGCTATGACAATTGGGACGTGATGGTCGAGGGCGCCCGCCCGCGCCTGACCAGCGTCGACATGAACCTCTACGCGCTGGGCCGCGAGGCCGGCCGGCGCATTCTCCGCCTGATCGGCGGCGAGCGTTTCCGCGGCGTGCTGCGGCTGCCCTGCTCCCTGGTGGTGCGCGACAGCTGCGGCGCGAGCCCGATCCCAGCCAGGAGCAGCTGAATGCGTGTCTATTCGCCCGTCGACTTCACCAAGGTGACGCTGCAGGGCCAATTCTGGCGCGAACGGCTCGATACCGTGCTCAGTCACACGATTCCGAGCCAGTACCGCAAGCTGGAGAGCGAGGGCCTGCTCGAATCGCTCCTGCTCCTCGACCCGCCGCCGCCACTGCGCATCCCGCGCAACGCCGCCGGCTTCACCACGCAGTTCTTCTGGGACAGCGACATCGGCAAGTGGATCGAAGCCGCGAGCTACGCGCTGCGCCACCGCCGCGACGCCACTATCGAGGCGCAGATCGACGACATCGTCGACAAGTTCGCCGCCGCCCAGCTCGACGACGGCTACCTCAACCTCTGGTACCAGGGCCACGAGATCGCGAACCGCTGGACCAACCTCCGCGACCGTCACGAGCTCTACAACGCCGGCCACCTGCTCGAGGGTGCCATCGCCTACTTCCGCGCCACCGGCCGCCGCAAGATGCTCGACGTGATGGAGCGCTACCTCGACCACATCCGCGCCACCTTCGGCACCGGCCCGGGCCAGAAGCGCGGCTACTGCGGCCACCAGGAGATCGAGATCGCGCTGATCAAGCTCTACCACCTGACCGGCGAGAAGAAGCAGCTCGACCTCGCCGCCTACTTCATCGACGAGCGCGGGCGGCAGCCGCATTATTTCGACATCGAGCGGGATGCCCGCCACGAGCCGCCCGGCGCCTACGGGCAGGGCACCTACGAGTACAGCCAGTCGCACAAGCCGGTCCGCGAGCAGACCAAGGTCGTCGGCCACGCGGTGCGGGCGCTCTACATGTACACCGCCATGGCCGATCTCGCCGCCGAGCTCGGCGACGCCAGCCTCAAGCGCGCCTGCGAGACGCTTTGGAAGGACGTCACCTCCACGCGGATGTACGTGACCGGCGGCTTCGGGCCTTCCGCCTCGAACGAAGGCTTCACCAGCGACTACGACCTGCCGAACGACACCGCCTATGCCGAGACCTGCGCCTCGGTGGCGATGATCTTCTGGGCGCAGCGGATGCTGAACCTCGACCTCGACGGCGAATACGCCGATACGCTCGAGCGGGTGCTCTACAACGGCGCGCTCTCCGGCCTCTCCCGCGACGGCGAGAACTACTTCTACGACAACAAGCTGGAGAGCGACGGCAGCCACCGGCGCTGGGCCTGGCACGCCTGCCCCTGCTGCACGATGAACGTCTCGCGCCTCGTCGCGTCGGTCGGCGGCTACTTCTACTCGGTGGGCGCCAACGTCATCGCCGTGCATCTCTACGGCGGCAACACCGCCGAGCTGGAGATGAGCGGCCGCAAGGTCCGGATCGAGGAGACCAGCAGCTATCCTTGGTCCGGCGCCATCCGCATCGCCGTCCACCCCGAGGGCAGCGGCCCCTTCAGCCTGCGTCTCCGCGTTCCGGCATGGGCGCACGGGGCCTCCGCTACGGTGAACGGCGCGCCGATCGATGTCGCGGCGGGCACGACCCGCGGCTATCTCGACATCACCCGCGACTGGAAGGGCGGCGACACCGTCGAGCTCGACCTGCCAATGGCGCCCGAGCGCATCTTTGCGAACCCTCGCGTCCGCGCCGATGTCGGCCGTGTCGCGCTCCGCCACGGGCCGCTGGTCTATTGCCTCGAGGCCACCGACAATCCCGACACTCCGGTCAGCCAGCTCGCCCTGCCCCGGGGCGCCGCACTTTCCGCCGAGCGCAAGGCTATCTTCGACGGCATCGTCGCCTTGACCGCCCGTGGCCGCGCGGTGACTGCGAATGGCTGGAATGGCACGCTCTACCGCGCCGATCCGCCCGCGAGCCTTCCGGCCACCCTCACCGCGGTGCCCTACTACCTCTGGGCCAACCGCGCGCCGGGCGCGATGGCGGTCTGGGTCCGCGAGGACTGAGGAGAGGCCGATGCCGCACGTCGAGCTCGATCGCCTGACCAAGCGCTTCGGCGCGGTGGAGGTCATCTCCGACCTCAGCCTCGCCGTGGAGGCGGGCGAGTTCTGCGCGCTGCTCGGGCCTTCCGGCTGCGGCAAGTCCACGCTGCTCAGGATGATCGCCGGGCTGGAGACCGTCACCGCCGGCCGGGTCGTCATCGGCGGCCGCGACGTCACCCAGGTGCCCCCGGCGCGCCGGCGGATCTCGATGGTGTTCCAGTCCTACGCGCTCTATCCGCACATGACGGTGCGGCAGAACATCGGCTTCAGCCTCGACGTCGCCGGCGCGCCCAAGCGCGAGATCGCGGAGAAGTCCGCCAGGGTCGCGAGCCTGCTCCAGCTCGACCCCTACCTCGACCGCAAGCCCGCACAGCTCTCCGGCGGCCAGCGCCAGCGCGTGGCGATCGGCCGCGCGCTGGTGCGCGACCCGGAGGTATTCCTCTTCGACGAGCCGCTCTCCAACCTCGATGCCAAGCTCCGGGTCCAGATGCGCCTCGAACTCGCCAAGCTCCACCAGGAGCTCAAGGCCACGATGATCTACGTCACCCACGACCAGGTCGAGGCGATGACGCTGGCCGACCGGGTCGTGGTCATCGACCACGGCCGCATCGCCCAGGTCGGCTCGCCGCTCGACCTTTACCACCGGCCGGAGAACCGGTTCGTGGCCTCCTTCATCGGCTCGCCGGCAATGAACTTCGTTCGCGCCTCGATCCTGGACGCCGTCGGGCCGGACCTTCGCCTGAGCCTCGGGAACGGCCGCGACCTTGCGGCCCGCACGCGTCGTCCGCCCGTCGTCCGGTTGCGCGAGATCGAGCTCGGCATCCGCCCCGAGCATCTGCGCCCGACCGACCCCGGCAGCAACGCCGCGGTGATCGATGGCCGGATCAGCATGCTCGAGCACCTCGGCAACACCACGATCCTTTACGTCGAGACGGATGCCGGCCAGCTGGTCGTCGAGGACGACAGCGAATCCGCGGCCCGGATCGGCGACCAGGTCGGCCTGGCGTTCGACGCCTCTCGGGTCCACCTCTTTGGCCCGGACGGCCAAGTGCAGTAAGGAGCCTTCGGCATCCGCCAGGCCCCACTCAGCCTGGCATCGCCAGCCGGCTCTGGAACGCCCAGTGATCCCGGCACATCTCGTCGAGCCCCCGGTCCGCTCGCCAGCCGAGGAGCGCGGCGGCGCGGCGCGGATCGGCGACGCATTCCGCGGCGTCGCCGGGGCGGCGACCGACGATCTCGAAGGGAACCGAGCGACCGCACGCCCGCGAAAAGGCAGCCAGGCATTCGCGCACGCTGTAGCCGCGACCGCAGCCGAGGTTGATCGCGAGGTTGCGTCCGTGCGCTCCCGCGTCCGACAGCAGCAGCTCCAGCGCCGCGAGGTGTCCCCGCGCCAGGTCGACGACGTGGATGTAGTCGCGGATGCCGGTGCCGTCCGGCGTCGGATAATCGTCACCGAAGATCCGGACCTTGTCCCGCAGGCCCGCCGCCGTCTGGGCGATGAAAGGAAACAGGTTGTTCGGCACCCCTCTCGGATTCTCGCCGATCAACGCCGACCTGTGAGCGCCAACCGGATTGAAATAGCGCAAGGAAATCGCCGCGAAATCAGGCTCGGCAGCGACGAGGTCGTCGATGACCTGCTCGATCATGAGCTTGGTTCGGCCATAGGGATTGAGCGCGCCGAGCGGCGCGTCTTCGGGGATCGGGTTCGAGGCGGGGGTGCCATAGACCGTGGCCGACGAGGAGAAGACCAGCCGGCGCACGTCATGGCGCAGCATCGCCTCGAACAGCGTCACTGCGCCGCCGACATTCACGGCGTAGTAGAGCAACGGCTTCGCGCTGGATTCCCCGACCGCCTTCAGCCCGGCAAGATGGATCACCGCATCGATCGAGAATCGATCGAAGAGTGCGTCGAGCCCGCCGCGGTCCCGGACGTCACCCTCGACCAGCTCGACCGTACCGGCGCCCAGCGCGCGGATCGTGTTCACCACGGCCGGGCTGGAGTTGGAGAAATCGTCCAGAATAACGACGCGCGTGCCGTTCCCGATCAGCTCGGCCACGACGTGCGAACCGATGTATCCGGCACCACCGGTGGCGAGGACAGTCAACGACATGGCGTCATGCCCAGGATCCAGACTTGTCAGAAATCACTCTAGCGACGCGCCTCCGGGACCGGAATCGGAAAGCGCCGGCTTCTCGCCGCCGGCGCTGGCCCATTTTACCCCTTACCGCCTAACAGTTCGCCAACCCAGCCGGCGGCGGTGAAAACCGGCTCGACGCGGCGCCTCCGCGTCAATACCAAGGGCGTCAAAGACCAGATCCAGGGGGAGGGCAGATCCATGACGCAGGCGTCCAAGATTCGCTGGGGAATTCTCGGCCCGGGCACGATCGCCCGCGCCTTCGCCGGCGGCGTTGCGCATTCGCGCACCGGCGCGCTGGTGGCCCTCGGCGCCCGTGACGCGAGCAAGCCCGGCTACGCCGACCAGTTCCCCGGCGCCCGTGTTCACGCCGGCTACGAGGCCCTGCTCGCCGACCCCGAGATCGACGCCGTCTATATCGCCACCCCGCACCCCTACCACGCCGAATGGGCGATCAAGGCCGCGGAGGCTGGCAAGCACGCGCTGGTCGAGAAGCCCTTCGGCCTTACCGCCTTTGAGGCGGACGCGATGTTCCACGCCGCCCGCCGCGCCGGCACCTTCATCGGCGAGGCCTTCATGTACCGCCCGCACCCGCAGACGGCGAAGCTGGTCGAGATGATCGCCGCAGGCGAGATCGGCGAGGTTCGGATGATCCAGTCGAGCTTCGGCTTCGCGATGCCGGCCTTCGACCCGACGCACCGCCTCTACGCCAACGAGCTCGCCGGCGGCGGCATCCTCGACGTCGGCTGCTACCCGGTATCGGTCGCCCGGCTGCTCGCCGGCGCCGCCGCGGGGCTGCCGTTCCTCGATCCTGCCAAGGTCGCCGGCGCCGCGCGGCTCGGCGCGTCCGGCGTCGATGAGTGGGCCGCAGCACTTCTCACCTTCCCGAACGGCATCATTGCCGAGGTCTCCTGCGCGGTCTCGCTGGCCCTGGAGAACGTCCTGCGCATCCTCGGCACCACTGGCCGCATCGAGGTCGCGGACTTCTGGTTCGCCTCCGGCCACGAGGGTGGCACCGGCCGGATTGAGGTGATCCCGCGCGACGGCGATCCTCGCACCGTCGAGGTCACGGAGGCCGGCTGGCTTTACGCCTTCGAGGCCGACGCCGCGGGCGACGCGATCCGAGCCGGCCGCCAGGAGTTCGCCGCGCCGGGCATGAGCTGGGCCGACACGCTCGGCAACATGCGCGTCCTCGACAAGTGGCGCGCCGATGCCGGCCTCACCTACGGGATCGAGCGCCCCGCGGCCCGGCCGCGCACCATCCGCAACGCGCCGCTCGGCCGCCGTGCCGAGCTGATCCCGCGCAAGGCGGTCGCCGGACTCGACCGCCCGGCGTCGGTGGTAGCGCTCGGCTTCGAGGACTTCCCGGACTTCGCCAGCGCATCGATCCTGCTCGATGCCTTCTACGAGGCCGGCGGCAACGTCTTCGACACCGCCTGGGTCTACGGCATGGGCCGCACCGAGACGGTGTTCGGCGAGTGGCTCGGCGCCCGCGGCGTGCGCGACGAGGTGGTGGTGATCGGCAAGGGCGCGCATTCGCCGCTGACCTATCCCGACGTGATCGCCCGGCAGCTCAGCGACAGCCTCGAGCGGCTTGGCACCAGCCACGTTGATGTCTATTTCATGCACCGCGACAACCCCGGCGTGCCGGTCGGCGAATTCGTCGACGCCATCGACGCCGAGGTGCGCGCCGGCCGCATCCGCGGGCCTTGGGGCGGCTCGAACTGGACCCGCGAGCGTCTTGACGCCGCGGTCGCCTATGCGAAGGCCGCCGGGAAGGCGGCGCCCGCGGCCCTCTCCAACAACTTCTCGCTCGCCGAGATGCTCGACCCGATCTGGGCCGGCTGCGTCGCCGCCTCCGACGATGCCTGGAAGGCGTGGCTCACCGACCGGCAGATGACGAATTTCGCCTGGTCGAGCCAGGGCCGCGGCTTCTTCACCCCGGCCGCCGGCCGCGACAAGCGCGACAATGCCGAACTGGTCCGGGTCTGGTACTCCGACAGCAACTTCGCGCGCCGCGACCGGGCCATCGAGCTGGCCCGCGCCCGCGGCAGGAGCCCGATCCAGATCGCGCTGGCCTACTGCCTGAACCAGGCCTTCCCGGTGGTGCCGCTGATCGGGCCGCGCCGGCTGGTCGAGCTCGACGAGAGCGTTCAGGCGCTCGACATCACGCTGTCGCCCGCGGATATCCGCTGGCTGGACCGCGGCGAAGGCAAGCCGGGCTGAGGGCTGGATACGCCGTCAGTCTTCGTCGTTCGCGGTCTCGACCGAGAGGATCTCGAGATCGACGGCGCGGCCGGGAAGCTCGAGCGTGACCACGGCTCCGGCCGCGCTGCCGGTCAGTGCCCGGGCGATCGGCGCGGCGTAGGCGATGCGGCCGGTGGCCGGATCGGCCTCGTCCTCGCCGGTCAGGACCACCGTCCGGGTTTCTCCGCCCGGCTGGCGGTAGGTCACGCGGCTGCCGAACTGGACCGTGGGATCGGCGGGATCGGGGGCGGTCAGCCGGGCGGTGGCGTGGCGCAGCGACCAGTAGCGCAGGTCGCGCTCGAGGCGGGCGGCGTGGACGTCGTCGGGGCTGGCGGCGAGTGCGGATTCCAGCTCGGCGACCCGGGCGGTGATCAGCCGAAATCCGCGCGCGGTGACGAGGTTGGGCAGGGTGCTCACCGGGATCTCGGGCAGCACCTCGGGACGCGAACCGTCTTCCTCCCTGACGAATGCACGGCTCACTGCCCGGCCCTCCTCTTGTGCCGGAGAGCAGCCTATCCGGGAGTTGGCTGGTCGGCAACAACGCCGCCTGAGGGCGGATCCGGCGCAGTTTCGGGAGCGCGACCTCAAAGACGGGCAAGTGGCTGATACAACGTGATTTTTCGCATCTTGAACGCATCTTGATCGCATCTTGAATGCATCTAGACGTTTTGGCGGCACGGCAGATGCGATACCCGTGCCGATCTCGAAGTCGCGGATGACATCGCGCCTCGCGCCCGGCATGCTCCTACCCGAGTCAGAACCGGCGAAGGAGGGTCGGACATTTTTCGGATTCACCGCCGCTCGATTCCTTGGCTGGCCGCGGTTCTGGCTGCCGTCACCCCCGCGGCCGAGGCCCAGGAGCCGGTCGATGTCGAGCTGGTGCTGCTCGCCGACGCCACCGGCTCGATCGATCAGAGCGAGATCCTGTTGCAGCGGCAGGGCTACGCCGAGGCGATGGTCGATCCACAGGTGCTCTGGGCGATCGCCAATGGTGGCGGGCGCGGGCGGATCGCGGTCGCTTATGTCGAATGGGCCGACGTCGCGGCGCAGGACGTGGTGGTCGACTGGATGCTGGTCGAGGACGAGGCGTCGGCGCGGGATTTCGGGACGCGGCTGATGGCGGCGCCGCGGCGGGCCTACGGGTCGAACGCGATCGGGGCGGCGCTCTTGAAGGGCAAGGATCTGATCGAGGGCAATCGCTTCGACGGCTGGCGCAAGGTGATCGACCTCTCCGGGGACAGCTCGTGGAACCCGCGCGGGCCGACGATCGCGGTGGCGCGCGACGCGGTGCTCGGGGCGGGGATCGTGATCAACGGGCTGGCGGTGCTCTGCCGGCCGCCCTGCTCCGGCCGGCCGCGGAACGAGAACCTGGAGGCCGAATATACCGACCAGATCATCGGCGGCCCGGGGTCGTTCGTGGTCACCGCCGACGGCCGCGAGAGCTTCGCCCGCGCGGTGCGGCGCAAGCTGATCCTGGAGCTGGCCGCCGACTGAAGCGTACCGCGGGCTGCCGATCTGCGATATGGCTGAACGGCCTTCCCCGGAGTGGCGACATGCGCCCGATGCTGCTGATCTGCCTCTGTCTTGCGGTGCAGCCGGTCCGGGCGCAGGAGGCGCTCCTGCCGGTCGATCTCGAGCTGGTGCTGCTGGCGGACGCCACGAGCTCGATCGACGACGTCGAGTTCGCGCTGCAACGGCAGGGCTATGCTGCGGCGCTGGTGGACCCTCAGGTGCTCGAGTCGATCCGCACCGCCGGCGAGTTCGGCCGGATCGCGGTCGCCTATGTGGAATGGGCGAGCGCCCGGCGCCAGGACGTGGTGGTGGACTGGACGCTGATCGACGGCGCGCCCGCCGCCGAGGATTTCGCCGGCCGGCTGCTGCTGGCGCCGCGCAGGGTCAAGGGCGTCAACGCCATCGGCGCGGCCCTCATCAAGGGGCTCGCCCTGATCGCCGGCAACCGCTTCGAGGGCGCGCGCAAGGTGATCGATCTCTCCGGCGACAGCGCCTGGAACCCGCGGCCGCCGACGCTGGCTCAGGCCCGGGTCGCGGCCGAGCTGGCCGGGGTCGGCATCAACGGCCTCGCGGTGCTCTGCACCGACTGCTCGGGGCGGCAGGGCGCCGGCAACCTCGAGCAGGAGTTCAGCACGCGGCTGATCACCGGCTCCGGCGCCTTCGTGGTGACCGCCGACGGACGGCAGGCCTTCGCGCAGGCGGTCCAGCGCAAGCTGCTCCTCGAGATCGCCGGGGCCGCTCCGCCGCGGTCGCACGTCGCACTCCTGCCCAAGACTTCACCTTTGCGGAATTAACTCCCGCCATTTTGTCTCATTTTTGAGCAGTTGCCGCATCACGACTATCTCGTGAGCGAATACGGCTTGACCACTCGTCGAGGCCCACCACAGCGTTCCTGTCGCTGCGGAAGGAGGCGGTATCGAGACGCCGCCTCTGCCCGCCGGCTCAAGGCGTGGCGCGCAAGGCCCTGCCCGAAGGCAATGACGATGGGTCTGACAGGACAGAGGGAAAAATGCACAGCTATCTCAAGAGTTTGTGGCTCGGCGCCACCGTCGCGGGCAGTCTGGTCGCCGGGGCGGCGCTGGCCCAGGACGACACCATCAAGGTCGGCATCCTGCACTCGCTTTCCGGGACCATGGCGATCTCGGAGACCACGCTGAAGGACGTGATGCTGATGCTGATCGACGAGCAGAACGCCAAGGGCGGCCTGCTCGGCAAGCAGCTCGAGCCGGTGGTGGTCGATCCGGCCTCCGACTGGCCGCTCTTCGCCGAGAAGGCGCGGGATCTGATCGCCAACCAGCAGGTCGCGGTGGTGTTCGGCTGCTGGACCAGCGTCAGCCGCAAGTCGGTGCTGCCGGTGTTCAAGGAGCTGAACTCGATCCTGTTCTATCCGGTGCAGTACGAGGGCCAGGAGAGCGAGCGGAACGTCTTTTACACCGGCGCCGCGCCGAACCAGCAGGCGATCCCGGCGGTCGACTACCTGATGAACGAGGAAGGCGTCGAGCGCTGGGTGCTCGCCGGCACCGACTACGTCTACCCGCGCACCACCAACCAGATCCTCGAGGCATACCTGAAGGGCAAGGGCGTCGCCGAGGAAGACCTCATGATCAACTACACGCCGTTCGGGCATTCCGACTGGCAGACGATCGTCTCTGACATCAAGGCCTTCGGCTCACAGGGCAAGAAGACCGCGGTGGTCTCGACGATCAACGGCGACGCCAACGTGCCGTTCTACAAGGAGCTCGGCAACCAGGGCGTCTCCGCCGAGGACATCCCGGTCGTCGCCTTCTCGGTCGGCGAGGAAGAGCTCGCCGGCCTCGACACCAAGCCGCTGGTCGGCCATCTCGCGGCCTGGAACTATTTCGAAGTCGATCGACACGCCGGAGAATGCCGACTTCATCGCGAAGTGGCACGCCTTCACCAAGAACGACGAGCGCACCACCAACGACCCGATGGAGGCGCATTACATCGGCTTCAACATGTGGGTGAAGGCGGTCGAGGCGGCCGGCACCACCGACACCGACGCGGTGATCGAGGCGATGAACGGCGTCGCGGTGCCGAACCTCACCGGCGGCATCTCGTCGATGAGCGTCAACCACCACATCACCAAGCCGGTGTTCATCGGCGAGATCCGCGACGACGGCCAGTTCGACACCGTCTGGCAGACCAACGGCCTGGTGCTCGGCGACGAGTGGTCGGACTACCTGCCGGAGTTGGCGGATCTGATCGCCAATTGGCGCGCGCCGATGGCGTGCGGCAACTTCAACGCCAAGACCGGCGAGTGCGGCGGCGCCACCAACTGATCTGAGAAAGCGCGGGGCCTTTGCCGGCCCCGCGCGTTACGTTAGAAAGACCGGATATGCGCCTGATTGCCTTGGTTCTTGCCTGGATCACCGTTGCTCTCGCGGCGCTTCCGGCGGGCGCCGAGACGCTCGAGGCGCTGATGGCGAAGCTGCCCGAAGGCAGCTACAGCGACCGCGCCGCCGTGGTGATGGAGATCGGCACCACGGCGGACGACCGCGCCGCTTCGGTGCTCGCGGCGCTGCAAGACGGCGCGCTGGCGGCACGCAAGGCCGACGGCACCATCGTCCGCATCGAGGGCAAGGGCGCGAGCGCGGTGGCCTTCGACCCGCTCACCGGCGCCGCGCTCGGGCCGGTGGCGGCGCGTTCGACCGAGGCGATCAAGGTCAACAATTCACTACGCCGGGCGATCCGCTCGGCGATCTCGACGCTGTCGCTCCTGAACAAGGACCCGGCGAAGCGGCTGGCGGCGGCGGGCGAGGCGTTCCGCACCCCCGACCCGGAGCAGCTCGCCGCGATCGCGGCGGCGCTGACGGTCGAGACCGATGCCGCAGTCCGCCAGGCGCTGACGCAAGCGCAGGCGGCGGCCACGCTCGGCTCCGACGCCGACAGCGCGGCGCAGGTGGCGGCGATCGGCGTCGTCGCGAAGCACGGCGGGGCGGACGCGCTGAAGGTGCTGACCCAGATCCAGTCCGCCCAGGACCCGCAGGTCGCAGCCGCAGCCAAGGCGGCGGTGGCCGAGATCGAGCGCAGCCAGGCGATGTGGAACCAGCTGCAGAACGTCTGGTTCGGCCTGTCGCTCGGCTCGGTGCTGCTGCTCGCCGCCGTCGGCCTCGCCATCACCTTCGGGGTGATGGGGGTGATCAACATGGCGCATGGCGAGCTGATCATGCTCGGCGCCTATACCACCTTCGTCACCCAGGAGCTGATCCGGACGCACGTGCCCGGCCTGTTCGACTGGTCGCTGGCGATTGCCGCGCCGCTGGCCTTTCTCGTCGCCGGCGGCGTCGGCGTGCTGATCGAGCGCGGCATCGTGCGCTTCCTCTACGGCCGGCCGCTCGAGACCCTGCTCGCGACCTGGGGCGTGAGCCTGATCCTGCAGCAGACGGTGCGGACGCTGTTCGGGCCGTCGAACCGCGAGGTTGGCAATCCGTCGTGGATGTCGGGCTCGTTCCGCTTCCACGAGATGCTGATCACCTGGAACCGCTTCTATATCATCATCTTCGCGCTGCTGGTCTTCGCGGGGCTGCTGCTCCTGCTCAAGCGGACCGCCTTCGGGCTGCAGATGCGGGCGGTGACCCAGAACCGGGCGATGGCGGCGGAGATGGGTATCCGCACCGCGCGGGTGGACGCGCTGACCTTCGGCCTCGGCGCCGGGATCGCCGGGCTCGCCGGGGTGGCGCTCAGCCAGATCGACAACGTCTCGCCGAACCTCGGGCAGGCCTACATCATCGATTCGTTCCTGGTGGTGGTGTTCGGCGGCGCGGGGAACCTCTGGGGCACCTTCGCCGCGGCCTTCTCGCTCGGCATCGCCAACAAATTCCTTGAGCCTTGGGCGGGCGCGGTGCTCGCCAAGATCCTGATCCTCGTCTTCATCATCCTCTTCATCCAGAAACGCCCGCGCGGCCTCTTCCCGCAGCGTGGCCGGGCGGTGGAGGCCTGAGATGACGCAAGGGCTGATCGACCGGCGGAGCGGCATCTTCCTGACGCTGCTGGCGCTGGCCATCGTGCTGGTGCCGGCGGCGAACCTGCTCGCAAGCCCGGAGAGCGCGCTGCATGTGCCGAGCTACATGGTGGCGCTCTTCGGCAAGTATCTGACCTACGCGCTGCTGGCGATGGCGCTCGATCTCTGCTGGGGCTACGCCGGGATCCTCTCGCTCGGCCACGGCGCCTTCTTCGCGCTCGGCGGCTACGCCATGGGCATGCACCTGATGCGGCAGATCGGCGACCGGGGGGTCTATGCCAACCCGGAACTGCCTGATTTCATGGTGTTTCTGAGCTACACCAAGCTGCCGTGGTTCTGGCACGGCTTCGATATGTTCTGGTTCGCCTGCCTGATGGTGCTCATCGTGCCCGGCCTGCTCGCCTTCGTCTTCGGCTATTTCGCCTTCCGCAGCCGGGTCACCGGGCGTCTATCTCTCGATCATCACCCAGGCGCTGACCTATGCGCTGCTGCTGGCCTTCTTCCGCAACGAGATGGGCTTCGGCGGCAACAACGGGCTCACCGATTTCCGCGACGTGCTGGGCTTCTCGCTTTCGGCCGACACCACGCGGGCGGCACTCTTCGTGCTGTCGGGACTCGCGCTCGCCGGGGGGCTGCTCATCTGCCGCGCCATCACTTCCTCGAAGTTCGGCAAGGTGCTGGTGGCGGTGCGCGACGCCGAGAGCCGGACCCGGTTCATGGGCTACCGGGTCGAGCACTACAAGCTCTTCGTCTTCACCGTCTCGGCGATGCTCGCGGGGCTCGCGGGAGCGCTTTACGTGCCGCAGGTCGGGATCATCAATCCCAGCGAGTTCTCGCCGGCGAACTCGATCGAAATCGTGATCTGGGTGGCGCTCGGCGGGCGCGGGACGCTGGTCGGGGCGGCGCTCGGGGCGCTGATCGTGGCGGCGACCAAGAGCTGGCTGACGGCGGCGCTGCCGGACGCCTGGCTCTATGTGCTGGGCGCGATGTTCATCCTGGTCACCATCTTCCTGCCGCAGGGCGTGCTGGGGCTGATCGAGGGCATCCGCCCCGGACGGCGCCGGCCGGCGCCGGCGGTGCAGCCCGAGCCTGCGGAGTAGCGCGATGGCCACCGAGACCCAGCTCTACATGCAGGACGTGCACCGCAGCTTTGACGGCTACAAGGCGATCAACGGCCTCTCGATCGCCATCGCCAAGGGCGAGCTGCGCGCCGTGGTGGGGCCGAACGGTGCGGGCAAGACCACGATGCTCGACATCATAACCGGCAAGACCCGGCCCGACAGCGGCCGGGTGATCTGGGACGAGGATGTGAACCTCACCAGGCTCGACGAGGCCGACACCGCCCGGCTCGGCATCGGCCGCAAGTTCCAGAAGCCCACGGTCTTCGAGACGCTGAGCGTCGAGGCCAACATGATGCTGGCGCTCGCCGGGAAGCGCGGCGTGGCGGCGACGCTGTTTCACAAGCTCACCGGGCGCGAGGCGCAGCGTATCGGCGAGCTGCTGGAGCTGGTCGGGATGACCCAGGCGCGGGCGCGGCTGGCCGGGAGCCTCAGCCATGGCCAGAAGCAGTGGCTCGAGATCGGCATGCTGATGGCGCAGGAGCCGCAGCTTCTCCTCGTCGACGAGCCGGCGGCGGGGATGACCGATGCCGAGACCATGCGCACCGCCGAGCTGCTGCGACGGGTCGCCGGCGAGCGGTCGGTGGTGGTGATCGAGCACGACATGGAGTTCGTCCGCGCGCTCGACTGCAAGGTGACGGTGCTGCACCGGGGTGCGGTGCTGGCCGAGGGCTCGCTCGATCACGTCTCGGCCAATCCCGAGGTGATCGAGGTCTATCTGGGGCGCTGATCAATGCTGAACGTCACGAACCTCGACCTCTATTACGGCGCCGCGCAGGCGCTGAAGGACGTGTCGGTGACCGCCGAGGCGGGTCAGGTGACCTGCATCCTCGGCCGCAACGGCACCGGCAAGACCTCGCTGCTCAGGGCGATCTCCGGACGGCAGGCGATCAGCGGCGGGCAGATCACCTGGCAAGGCCAGGAGTTGAGCAAGCTCCGCCCCGACGCGCGGGCCAGGCTCGGGGTGGCGACGGTGCCGCAGGGGCGCGAGATCTTCCCGCTGCTGACGGTGCGGGAGAATCTGGAGACCGGCTTCGCGCTCCTGCCGCGCGGCGCGCGCAGGATCCCCGACACCGTGTTCGAGCTCTTCCCGATCCTGGCCGAGATGATGGGCCGCC
The DNA here is from genome assembly GCA_963750745.1 of uncultured Alphaproteobacteria bacterium. Taxonomy (GTDB): domain Bacteria; phylum Pseudomonadota; class Alphaproteobacteria; order Rhodobacterales; family Rhodobacteraceae; genus Amaricoccus. Next base: position 144,464 of record CAVVSO010000038.1, read on the forward strand.
GCGGCGGCGATCTCTCCGGCGGCCAGCAGCAGCAGCTGGCGATCGGCCGGGCGATGGTGACGCGGCCGAAGCTGCTGCTGATGGACGAGCCGACGGAGGGCATCCAGCCGTCGATCATCAAGGACATCGGCCGGGCGATCGCCTTCCTGCGCGACCAGGGCCATATCGCCATCGTGCTGGTCGAGCAGTTCTTCGACTTCGCGGTCGCGCTCGCCAGCCGGATCGCGGTGATGGACCGCGGCCGGATCGTGCTGGCCGGCGCCCCGGCCGAGCTCGACGAGGCCGAGGTCCGGCGCTGGATGACGGTGTGATCCGGGAGATCCACAAGGCGGCTAACTGACGGTAGACAGGTCCGCACCACTATCCGCTGGTCGAGGCCGCCTTCCGCGCCGCCCTGCCGCCGGCGACGACGCTGGTCTCCCAGCCCGACCTGATCGCCGCCAGCCTCTCCGACTTCGCTCGACCGCCACCCGCCGTTTCACGGCGGCACCGGCGCCGTCACCTACCTCACCTCCGGCAACCCCGCCGAGGTCGGACGCCGCGCCGCCGTCTTCACCGGCGACCCGCTGCCCTTCCGCGCCGCCTGAGGTCCTCGCTCATCAGGGCGCTTGGTCGCGACCTCAGGTGACCTCAGCCCCTACACCTGCGGCGGCCCCACCTTGACCGTCAGCTTGTCGAGCGTGCCGGTGAAGCGGAACGGCACCTGGTAGTCCTTGTCGTCGATCGGGGTGCGGGTATCGACGCCCACGTCGAAGGACTCGTCGATCGTCGCCATGAACGGGATGGTGTGCGGGATCGCCTGCTCGGCGACCTCCGCGCCGTCGACGCTCAGCACGCCGGTTGCCGCCCTTGCCGAAGCCGGGCCCCTCGTAGGTGAAATCGAAGACGATGGTGTGCTTGCCCGGCGTCAGCGCATCCGCGCCTTCCCAGCGGAAGCGCTCCAGCGCCAGCAGATTGTAGGTGAAGACCGGCTTGCCCTTCAGCAGATAGAGGCCGTAGCCGCCGAAGCGGCCGCCGAGCGTGTTGATCACGCCTTCGCCGCCGCCCTCCGGGACCTCGACCTCGGCGGTGATGCGTGTAGGACCGGCTCAGCGGGCTGGGCGCAGCGGATGGCGGCAGGCCCGACAGCTCGCCGGTGTAGGTGAACGTGTCCCGGCCCGCGGTGGCGCTCGGCTGTTGGCCGAAGCGGGTGGCGACCCGGTTGTCGAGCGGGAACACCTGGTACTTCGCGGCCTCCACCAGGAACAGATCCTGCAGCTCCTTGAGCTTGGCCGGCTCCTTGGCGGCGAGATCGTCGAACTGCGAGAAGTCCTTGGTCAGGTCGTAGAGCTCCCAATTGTAGCCATCGAGCACATTGGGCAGCTTGCCGAGCCCCAGCAGCCAAGGCCCGGCCGGCGGCGTGGTCGAGGCGATCCAGCCGTCATGGTAGATCGCGCGATCGCCGAACATCTCGAAATACTGGGTGGTGCGCGTCGACGGGACATTCGCGCTGCCCTTGGCCCAGGTATAGGCCATGCTGGTGCCTTCGATCGGCTTCTGCGCGATGCCGTTCACCGTCTGCGGCGCCTCGATGCCGGTGGCCTCGAGGATGGTCGGCACGATGTCGATCACATGGTGGAACTGGCTGCGCACGCCGCCCACGTCGGTGATATGGCCCGGCCAGGACATCGCCATGCCCTGCCGCGTGCCGCCGAAATGCGAGGCGATCTGCTTGGTCCACTTGAACGGCGTGTCGAAGGCCCAGGACCAGGCGACCGACATGTGCGGGGTGGTCACGTCCGAGCCCCAGACGTCATAGTATTTCAGCTGGTCGGCGACCGGCATGTTGATGCCCTGGATCGCCGCGAGGTCGAAGGCGGTGCCGATGGTCGAGCCCTCGGCGCTGGTGCCGTTGTCGCCCTCGATGTAGATGATCAGCGTGTTGTCGAGCTTGCCCTGGCGGCGCACCTCGTCGACCACCCGGCCGATCTCGTGGTCGGCATAGGCGACGTAGGCGGCGAAGACCTCCGCCTGACGCGCGAACATCTTCTTGCTGTCGGCGTCGAGCGTGTCCCACTTCGGCAGGTCATCCGGCCAGGGGGTGAGCTGGGTGTTCTCCGGGATCACGCCGAGCCGCTTCTGGTTGGCGAAGATCTCGTCGCGCATGGCGTTCCAGCCCATGTCGAACTTGCCCTCGAACTTCTCGATCCACTCCTGCGGTCGGATGGTGCGGCGCATGGGTGGCGCCCGGGGCGTAGTAGAGGAAGAACGGCTTCTCCGGCGCCGCCGCGTCGACCTCGCGCAGGTAGTTGATGGCGTCGTCGGCCATGCCGGTGATCAGGTTGTAGCTTGGGGTTGTCCTTCCACGGGAAGATCTGGGTGTGGTCGCGGAACAGCCACGGCGTCCACTGGTCGGATTCGCCGCCCATGAAGCCGTAGAAATAGTCGAAGCCCATGCCCGAGGGCCACTGATCGAACGGACCCGAGGTCGAATAGGCGTAAGTGGGGGTGTTGTGGTTCTTGCCGAACCACGAGGTGGCGTAGCCGTGATCCTTCAGGATGTTGCCGATCGTGGCGTTGTCCGGACCGATGATCGAATCGTAGCCCGGAAAGCCGGTGGCCTGCTCGGCGATCACCCCGAAGCCCGCCGAATGGTGGTTGCGCCCGGTGATCAGCGCGGCGCGCGTCGGCGAGCAGAGCGCCGTGGAATGGAACTGGGTGTAGCGCAGCCCGTCGGCCGCGATCTGGTCGAGCGTCGGCGTCGGGATGACGCCGCCGAAGGTGCCGGAGACGCCGTAGCCCGCGTCGTCGGTGATGATCAGCAGGACGTTCGGCGCGCCCTTCGGCGGGACCACGGTCGGCGGCCACCAGGGCGTCGACTGCTGGGCGTCGAGGTTGATGACCCCGCCGAACGGCCGGCGGCGCGGCCGGCAGCGACTGGCCGTCGATCGTCGACGTGGCGCTGGGCGAGCCGAGCGTGCCGGTCACCTGCTGCTGGGCGGCGGCGGGAAAGAATGAAGCGCAGCCGGTGGCGAGCAAGGCGAGGAAAGAGCCGAGTCTTCATCATTCAATGTCCCCCGTTCGAGCCACCGCGAACGGCGGCGAGCGCCCTGCAACCTGCCCAAGTTCGCGAGTTGTGGCAACAGGACACACCGAGCTGTCTATGCTAGAGACCTTACTCCCATGGCCCGCATGACCACCCCCTTCGGTTTCCACGCGACCGCAAGCGAGGTCCTCGCCGGCGTCGATCTCGCCGGACGCCGCGCCGTCGTCACCGGCGGCGGTTCCGGCATCGGCATCGAGACCGCCCGCGCGCTTGCCGCTGCCGGCGCCGCGGTGACCCTCGCCGTCCGTCGACCGGAGGCCGCCGAAGCGGTCGCCGCCGAGCTGCGGGCGGCGACCGGCAACCCGGCGGTCGAGGTGCGCCCGCTCGATCTCGCCGATCCGGCGTCGGTGCGTCGCTTCGCCGCCGACTGGCCGGATCCGCTGCACATCCTGGTCAACAACGCCGGCATCATGGCGCTGCCCGGGCTGGAGCGCACCGCGCAAGGCTGGGAGCTGCAGTTCGCCACCAACTTCCTCGGCCATTTCGCGCTGACGCTCGGCCTGCGCGACGCGCTGGTCGCCGCCAACGGCGCCCGCGTGGTCTGCCTGAGCTCGAGCGCGCATATGTTCGCGCCGGTCTTCTTCGACGACCCGCACTTCGACTTCATCCCCTACGCGCCCTTCGTCGCCTACGGCCAGTCCAAGACCGCCTGCGCGCTGATGGCGGTCGGCATCACCCAGCGCTGGCGGTCGGACGGCATCCTCGCCAACGCGGTGAACCCCGGCGCCATCGCCACCAGCCTGCAGCGGCACACCGGCGGCATGCAGACCCCGCCCGAGCGGCGCAAGACCCCCGCAGAGGGCGCCGCGACCTCGGCGCTGGTCGCCGCCTCGCCGCTCCTCGACGGGGTCGGCGGCCGCTACTTCGAGGACTGCGCCGAGGCCGCTCCCGTCAGCGCCCGGCCCACCGACTTCAGCGGCGGCGTGGCGGCTTACGCGACCGATCAGGACAACGCCGAGCGGCTCTGGGATTTCGCCTTCGATCTGGTCGACTGAGCCAGACGTTTGCCAGATGCTTTCCAGACGCTTTCCAGACGCTTTCCAGATCGCGCCGCCGCATTGATCGCGCCCGGCCTTTGCCGTAAACGGGCCGGCGGACCGGAGCGAAGGATGAGCCCCGATGAGCCAGACCCACGACGTCGCGATCCTCGGCGCCAGCGGCTACACCGGCGCCGAGCTGGTGCGGCTGATCGCCACCCACCCCGGCCTGCGCATCGTGGCGCTCACCGCCGACCGCAAGGCCGGCCAGAGCATGGGCGGAGGTCTTCCCGCACCTGCGCCACCTCGATCTGCCGACGCTCACCACCATTGATTCCGTTGACTTTTCGCAGATCGACCTCGCCTTCTGCGCCCTGCCGCACGCCACCTCCCAGGAAGTGATCGCCGCCCTGCCGCGGGATCTCGAAGATCGTCGATCTCTCCGCCGATTTCCGCCTGCGCGACCCCGCGGTCTACGCGCATTGGTACGGCCATCCCCACCGCGCCCTCGACCTCCAGGCCGAGGCGGTCTACGGCCTCACCGAGTTCTACCGCGACGAGATCCGCGCCGCCCGCCTCGTCGCCGGCACCGGCTGCAACGCCGCCACCGGCATCTACGGCATCCTCCCGCTGCTCCGCGCCGGCGTCATCGACCCCGACGACATCATCATCGACCTCGCCACCGGCGTCTCCGGCGCCGGCCGCGCGCCCAAGGAGGGCATGCTGCATTCCGAAGTCTCGGAAGGCTACCACGCCTACAACGTCGCCAGGCACCGCCATCTCGCTGAATTCGACCAGGAATTCGCGCGTGCCGCCGGCAGCCCGGTCGAGGTGACCTTCGTGCCGCACCTCCTGCCGCAGAACCGCGGCATCCTGGCCACGATCTACGTCCGCGGCGAGGGCGAGGCGGTCCATGCGGCGCTGAGATCGGCCTACGCCGGCGAGCCCTTCATCGTCGTCCTGCCCTACGGCGAGGCGCCGGCGACCCGGCACGTCCGCGGCTCGAACTTCGTCCACCTCGGGGTGATCCCCGACCGCAGGCCGGGGCGGGTGATGGTCTTCTCGGCGCTCGACAATCTGACCAAGGGCTCCTCGGGCCAGGCGATCCAGAACGCGAACCTGATGCTCGGCCTGCCCGAGACGATGGGGCTGATGGCGGCGCCGCTGTTCCCGTGAGGCGGCTGCGGCGCCTTTTCCGCGTCCTCTGGGTGGCCTCCGACCGTTTCAACCGCAACGACGGCTCGGTCGATGGCGGGGTTCATCGCCTTCTCCGGCCTGCTGTCGCTGTTTCCCTTCCTGATCTTCGCCGCGACGCTGACCGGCATCATGGGTCGGCAGCGACCGCTCCGACTCGATCATCGAGGCGCTGTTCGAGATCGCCCCCGAGCATGTCGCGCTGACGCTGCCGCCGGTGGTCGAGGAGGTGCTGAGCAAGCAGAGCGGCGAGGTGCTGACCCTCTCGGCGCTCTTCGCGATCTGGGTGGCCTCGAGCGCCGTCGAGGCCTTCCGCATCGCCTTCGACCGCGCCTACGCGGTGCCCGATCCGCGCAGCTTCATCGAGAACCGGGCGCTCGCGATCGCTGCTGGTCTTCCTCGGCGCGGTGGTGGCGGCGCTGCTCGGCGTCTCGATCCTGTTCAGCCCGCTGATCCTGCGCTTCGTCCGAGCAGGTGCTGATGGTGCCGGTCCCGGCGGTCGCCAGTACTTCACCTACGAGCTTTCGGCGTGCTGGTCTTCGTCGGCTTCCTGCTGGTCATGCACCGGATGCTGCCGGGGCGCCGCATCAAGACCTCGCGGCTCTGGCCGGGGGTGATCGTCACCACCTTCCTCTGGGTCGCCGCCGCCTCGGGCTTCTCGATCTACCTGAGCTTCACGCCGACCTACACCGTCACCTACGGCACGCTGGCCGGGGTGATCATCACGCTGATGTTCTTCTATCTCACCGGGGCGACGATTATATTCGGCGCCGAGGTGAACGCCGCGCTGAACCAGCTCGGGCCGGGCGGAGCGCCGCTGAAGGGAGGTCATGGCCGTCGGCCTGAGGAAGCGCCGCCGCATCCAGCTGGTGGTCGTCGGGCGCGGTGCTGCTCGCGGCCGCGACCGCGCTGGTCGGCTATGCGATGCGCGACGGCATCGAGTTCTTCCGCAGCCCGAGCCAGCTCGCCGAGCGAGCCGCCGCGCGCCGGCGAGCGGTTCCGCCTCGGCGGCCTCGTCGCCGAAGGCTCGGTCGTGCGCGACGGCGGCGAGGTCCGCTTCGCGGTCACCGACGGCGGCGCCAGCCTGCCCGTGGTCTTCGCCGGCATCCCGCCCGACCTCTTCCGCGAGGGCCAGGGGGTGATCGCCACCGGCAAGATCGAGGACGGCAGCTTCGTCGCGAGCGAGATCCTCGCCAAGCACGACGAGCGCTACATGCCGAAGGAGGTCGCCGACGCGCTGAAGGAGCAGGGGATGTTCCACCCCGACGGCGAACCCGCCGGCAAGCCCGGAAGCTAATCAATCGGATTTTAGCGGCTTTGTGCCAAGGTCCAGCGGTTTCACCCAAATCGCAGGAGATGGCAGATGCACTCGGTCGAGAGCATCGCGGCGGAGATCGTGCGCCGCGAGGGGGGGTACGTGAACGACCCCGACGATCCGGGCGGCGCCACCAACCACGGCGTCACCCTCGGAACCATGCGTGGGCTCAAGCTCGACCTGACCGGCGACGGCAAGGTCGACGTCGCGCGACGTCAAGGCGCTCGATCCGGCGAAGGCCGCGGAGATCTACGTCCGCCACTACTTCCGCGAGCCGAAGCTCGACCTCTTGCCCGAGCCGCTGCAGCCCAGCGTCTTCGACATGCAGGTCAACGCCGGCGCCAACGCCGTGCGTATCCTGCAGCGGCTGATGGCCGCCTTCGGGCTGCCGCTGAAGGACGACGGGGTCATCGGCCCGGCTACCGCCAGCACCGTCGCCGAGGCGATGCGACGCGCGCCCGACCATCTGGTCGACGCCTACGGCATCGCCCGGCGCAACTACTACTACCGGCTCGCCGACCAGCGGCCGGCGAGCCGCAAGTACGCCCGCGCGCGCGACGGCGGCAAGGGCGGCTGGATCACCCGCGCCGAGGAGTTCATCTCCGAGCGCTTCCGCCTGTCGCTGGCGCGAGCACGACGCACGGGTGGCGGCATGGGCCTGATCGGCAGCGATCCTCGGCGCCGGCGGCGCCGCGCGCCAGGTCGGCGAGGCGGTCGGCGGCGTCGCCGAGGTCTTCGTCGGCAACCAGCGCCGAGCGCGACGCCGCCGCGAGCCAGCAGGTTCTCGCCGCGGTGAACGAGTTCAGCGCCGAGTTCGCCGCCCCGGCCTCGAGCTGGTTCGACGTCTTCGTCAACGGCCTCAACCGCCTGCCGCGGCCGATGCTCGCGCTCGGCACGCTCGGCGCTCTTCGTCTACGCGATGGCGGCCCCGGCCGGCTTCTCGCTGCGCATGCAGGGCCTCGCGCTGGTGCCCGAGCCGCTCTGGTGGCTGCTCGGCGCCATCGTCTCCTTCTACTTCGGCGCCCGCGAGCTGCACCACCAGCGCACCCGCAGCCGCGCCGCCCCTGCCCCGTTCACGCCGCTGGGCGTCGCCAGCGTGCTCAAGCCCCGCGCCCGGCCCGCCACCCCGGCCACACCGGTCGATCCCGACGAGAACGCCGCCGTCGAGGAGTGGCGCCGCCTCCGCTGAGGCCGCGCCTCCGGCCGGGAACCGCGGGGGGAAGGCCAGTTTGCACCCCCCGCGGTTTCGCGCCATAGTTGCCGCCGCCCGGCGCCCGCGGAGGGGTGGCATGACCGTCGAACTGGGGCATCTCGCCCTGATCCTCGCCTTCCTCGTCGCCGTCGTGCAGATGGTGGTGCCGATGGTCGGCGCCAGCCGCGGCTGGGCCGACTGGATGCGGCTCGCGGTCCCCGCCGCGGCGGTGCAGTTCATCCTGACGCTCGCCGCCTTCCTCGTGCTGATGCACGCCTTCGCGGTCTCCGACTTCTCGGTGCGGCTGGTGGCGCTGAACTCCAACTCGGCGCAGCCGCTGATCTACCGGCTCGCCGGCACCTGGGGCAACCACGAAGGCTCGATGCTGCTCTGGATGCTGATCCTGACGCTGTTCGGCGCGATGGTCGCCGGCTGGGGCGGCAACCTGCCGCCGACGCCTGCGCGCCCGCGTCCTGAGCGTCCAGGCCACGATCGCCGTCGCCTTCTTCGGCTTCATCCTGCTCACCTCCAACCCCTTCGTCCGGCTGGACAAATCCGCCGATCGACGGCAACGACCTCAACCCGCTGCTGCAGGATCCCGGCCTCGCCTTCCACCCGCCCTTCCTCTATCTCGGCTACGTCGGCCTCTCGATGGCCTATTCCTTCGCCATCGCCGCGCTGATCGAGGGCCGGGTCGACGCCGCCTGGGCGCGCTGGGTGCGGCCCTGGACGCTGCTCGCCTGGGTGTTTCTCACCATCGGCATCGCCTTCGGCTCGATCTGGTCCTACTACGAGCTCGGCTGGGGCGGCTGGTGGGCCTGGGACCCGGTCGAGAACGTCAGCTTCATGCCGTGGCTGATCGCCGCCGCGCTCCTGCACTCGGCGATCGTCGTCGAGAAGCGCGGCACGCTGAAGAGCTGGACGATCCTGCTCGCGATCCTCGCCTTCTCCTTCTCGCTGATCGGCGCCTTCATCGTCCGCTCCGGCATCATCACCAGCGTCCACGCCTTCGCCGACGACCCCGAGCGCGGGGTCTATCTGCTCTGGATCCTCGGCGGCCTTCATCGGCGGCTCGCTGATGCTCTACGCCTGGCGCGCGCCGATGCTGCGCTCGGACACCGCCTTCGCCACCGTCAGCCGCGAGAGCGGGCTCGTGCTCAACAACCTGCTCCTCGTCGTCGCCACCCTCGTCGTCTTCTTCGGCACCATGTGGCCGCTCCTGGCCGAGGTGCTCACCGGGCGCAAGGTTTCGGTCGGGCCGCCGTTCTTCAACCTCGCCTTCACCCCGTTCATGGTGGCGCTGGCGGCGATCCTGCCGCTCTTCGCCGCCCTGCCCTGGAAGCGCGGCAGCCTCGCCCGCGGCATGCAGCCGCTCTGGGGCGTCCTCGCCCTCTCGGTCGCGCTCGGCGCGCTGGCCTGGGCCTTGCAGACCGGCGGCAGCATGCTCGCCCCGATCGGCGCCGCCCTTGCGGCCTGGCTCGTCCTCGGCGCCGCCGCGGAGTTCGCCGGCCGCATCCGCCTCGGCCAGGCCGGCTTCGGCGAGGCGCTGCGCCGGGCGCGCAACCTGCCCCGCGCCGACTGGGGCAAGGCGCTGGCGCACGCCGGGCTCGGCGTCACCATCTTCGGCATCGCCGCGATCACCGCCTGGTCGGTCGAGGACATCCGCCTCGTCCATCCCGGCGACCGCTTCCCCGTCGCCGGCTACGAGCTGCGCTTCGACGCCGTCGCCGACACCCGCGGCCCCAACTACGGCGCCGAGACCGCCACGGTGACCGTCCTCCGCGGCGGCCGCGAGATCGCCGTGCTGCACCCGGAGAAGCGCCTCTACGACGTGCAGGGCATGGCCACCACCGAGGCCGCCATCGACCGCGGGCCGCTGCGCGATCTCTACGTCGCGCTCGGCGACCGGCAGGGCGACGGCTGGGCGCTGCGCACTTACGTCAAGCCGTTCGCCAACTGGATCTGGGCGGGCGCGCTGATCATGGCGGGCGGCGGCATCGTCAGCCTGACCGACCGCCGCTACCGCCTTGGCGCCCCCGCCCGCCGCGCCGAGGCGGCCACGGCGCTCCCGGCGGAATGATGCGGCGGGCGCTCCTCGTCCTGGCGCTCTGCCTCGCGCCGCTCGCGGCGCTGGCGGTGCAGCCGGACGAGATCCTGGCCGACCCCGTGCTCGAGGCGCGGGCGCGGGCGATCACCAAGGAGCTGCGCTGCGTCGTCTGCCAGTCGGAATCGATCGACGAATTCGAACGCCGACATCGCCCGCGACCTGCGGCTTCTCGTCCGCGAGCGCCTGCTCGCCGGCGACGGCGACGACGAGGTGCGGGCTTTCCTGGTCGAGCGCTACGGCGAGTTCGTGCTGTTCCGCCCGCCGATGAGCTGGCGCAACGCCCCGCTCTGGCTGGCAGGACCGGTGCTGCTGATCGCCGGCGGCGGTGCTCGCCTTCGGCTTCATCCGCCGCCGCGGCCGCGCGCCCGCCCGGTCCAGCCCGCCGCTCAGCCCCGCGGAGCAGGTGCGGCTCGACGAGATCATGCGCTGATCTCGTCCGCGAAGGTGAGGCCCCATTGGCGTGACTGGTTCACCACCATCCGGGCGCCGCTGTCCTCGGCGAACTGGACGACGGCGCGATAAACCCCATGCTGCTTCGAGGCCGGGTCGGGGTCGAAGTCGTCCCCGAACAGCAGGCCGCCCTTCCTGAGCGTGGCCCGCGCCAGGACCAGTTCGGCAAGAGTGTCCTCGTACCTGTGGGACGCATCGATATAGATGAAGTCGAGTTTCTTGCCGCCGATGGACGGCAGGAAGTTCGTGGAGTAGTCGATGATCACCTCGACGATCCCGCGCTCGATCTCGGACTTGTAGACCGAGAGGATGTCGATCACCGTCTCCACGCGACTGTCGTCGGGGATGCCGGAATTCCAGAATCCGCCCGCGCGATACCACGGGTCGACGAGGTAGAGCTTTCGGCAGTGGCCGAGCAGGAACTCCCCGAAGCCGCCCTTGTAGACGCCGATCTCGGCACCTACCAGATCCTGCCCGAGAAACGGCCGGATTGTCTCATATCGCTCGCGCTGGCGCTCGAAGGAGTTCCAGCTGGCGTCCTTCCACCTGGGAAACCTGTAGACCATTGTTTTGTCCTCCCGCGTCCGCGAGCCAAGTATCGCGACGGCCGCTCGGTTGGCAAATCGGCTGCGCGGCTCACCGGGCCGGTTCTGCAGCAGGGTTTCCGATCGGGCCGCCGCCCGCTATGGTCCGCCAGCAGAGGCGGGGGAGGCGCATGGAGGATGGCCGCAACTCCACGACCGGCGTGCACGATCCGCGGGCCGCGGGGGCGCGCCCGGGGAGCCTCGCCGACCGCATCACCCGCGCCCCGGTGCCGCACGACCGGGCGCACCTCGCCGAGATCGCCGCGCGCTTCGGCGACCTGCCCGGCCCGGCCCGCGAGCTCCTCGAAGGCTCCGCCGGCTGCTCGCCCTTCCTCGCGGGGCTGATCCTGCGCGAGGCGGACTGGCTGCGCGCGACGCTCGACCGCCGGCCCGAGGCGGGCTTGGAGGATATCCTCGCCGCGATGCCGGCGGAAACCACCGCAGCACTCGCCGACAGCCTGCGCATCGCCCGGCGGCGGGCGGCGCTCCTGATCGCGCTCGCCGACCTCGGCGGCGCCTGGGGCCTCGGCGAGGTCACCGCCGCCCTGAGCGCCCTCGCCGACCGCGCGGTGCAGCTCGGCCTCGAGAAGCTCGTCGCCGCCGAGATCGCCCGCGGCAAGCTCCCCGGCGTCACCGCGGCCGACATCCCCGAGGCGGCCGGTATGTTCGTCATCGCCATGGGCAAGCTCGGCGCCCGCGAGCTCAACTACTCCTCCGACATCGACCTGATCGTGCTCTTCGACGAGACCCGGCACGACCCGGACGACTATGCCGAGCTCCGCCGCGGCTTCATCCGCGTCACCCAGCAGCTGGTCAAGCTCCTCTCCGAGATCACCGAGGAAGGCTACGTCTTCCGCGTCGACCTGCGGCTCAGGCCCGACCCGTCGGTGACGCCGGTCTGCATCGCCAGCGAGCCGGCCGAACGCTACTACGAGAGCGTCGGGCGGACCTGGGAGCGCGCCGCCTACATCAAGGCGCGCCCCTGCGCCGGCGCGATCGCCGCGGGCGAGGCCTTCCTCGAGCGCCTCCACCCGTTCATCTGGCGCCGCCACCTCGACTTCGCCGCGATCGAGGATGCCCAGGACATCCGCCGCCGCATCCGCAGCCACAAGCGGCTGACCGGACCGCTCGCTGTCCCCGGCCACGACCTCAAGCTCGGCCAGGGCGGCATCCGCGACATCGAGTTCTTCACCCAGACCCGCCAGCTGATCGTCGGCGGCCGCGACCCCGGCCTGCGCCAGCGCGAGACGCTGGTGGCGCTCGCAGCCCTCGCCGACAAGGGCTGGGTCGACCCGGCGACGGCGAAGACGCTGGCCGAGGCCTACGTGGCGCACCGCACGCTCGAGCATCGACTGCAGATGCTCGAGGACGACCAGACCCAGCGCCTGCCCGAAAGCCGCGCCGAGCTGACCCGGCTCGCCGACTTCTGCGGCGAGCCCGACGTCGAGGCCTTCGAGCGCGGCCTTCAGGCTCGCCTCGCCACCGTCCACGCGCTGACCGAGCCCTTCTTCGTGCCCGACGCCCGGCCACAGGACGCGCCGGCCCCGGCCCAGACCTTCGCCGACCCCGAGGCCGCCAGCCGCGATGATCGCCGCCTGGTCGCGGCTGCCGGCGCTGCGCAGCGAACGCGCCCGGGCGCTCTTCCGGCGTCTCGAGCCCGAGCTGATGCGCCGCATCGCCGGCGCCGCCAGCCCGGACGCGGCGCTGGTCTCGCTCGACGCCTTCCTCTCGGGCCTGCCCGCGGGGGTGCAGATCTTCTCGCTGATGCAGGCCAACCCGCCGCTGCTCGATCTCCTCGTCGATATCTGCGGCTCGGCGCCGCAGCTCGCCCGCCACCTCGGCAGCGACGCCAGCGTCCTCGACGCGGTGATCAGCCGCGACTTCTACCGGCCGCTGCTCGGCGCCGCCGAGCTCCGCGCCCATCTCGCCGACCGGCTGCGGCAGGCCGCCGACTACGAGACGGCGCTGAACCTCGCCCGGAGCTGGATGAAGGAGCGCCACTTCCGCATCGGCGTGCACCTGCTGCGCGGCCTTGCCGAGCCCGAAGCCGCCGCTGCGGCCTACTCCGGCCGTGGCCGAGGCGGTGGTGGCGGCGCTCTGGCCGGCGGTGATTGCCGACTTCGCTGGCAGGCACGGCGCCCCGCCCGGCGCCGGCGCGGCGGTGGTCGCCATGGGCAAGCTCGGCAGCCGCGAGATGACCGCGAGCTCCGACCTCGACCTGATCGTCATCTACGACGCCGAGGGCGCCGAAGCCTCCGAGGGCCGTCGCCCGCTGCCGACTGCGGTCTTCTACGCCCGCCTCACCCAGGCGCTGATCGCGGCACTCTCGGCGCCGATGTCCGAAGGCATCCTCTACAAGGTCGACATGCGCCTGCGCCCCTCCGGCCGGCAGGGCCCGATCGCCACCGCCCTCGCCGCCTTCCGGCGCTACCAGGCCGAGGAGGCCTGGACCTGGGAGCATCTGGCGCTGACCCGGGCCCGCGTCGTCGCCGGGTCGGAGGCGATCGGCACCGAGGTCGCCGCTGCCATCGCCAACGTGCGGAGCCAGCCGCACGACGCGGCCCGCGTCCTCAAGGACGCCGCCGACATGCGCCGGCGCCTCGCCGAGGCCGGGGAAGCCGCCGCCGCCGACCCCTGGGAGGTCAAGCTCGGCCCCGGCCGGATGATGGACATCGAGCTCCTCGCCCAGGTCGGCGGGCTGATCAACGATCTGGGCTCCCTGCGCAGCCCGCGCCGCATGCTCGGCAGGCTCGGCGCCCTCGGCTGGATCGCCCCGGAGGAGGCCGCCGCGCTCGAGACCGCGCTGGCCCGGCTCGCCGCGCTGCAACAGATCGGCCGCCTCGCCAGCGATCGCACCAGCGATCCCTCGGAAGCCGGCGCCGGCCTCGTCCGCCTCGTGCTCTCGGCCACCGGCCAGGCCGACCTCGCGGCCCTGCGCGATCTCCTCGCCGAGGAGGCCGCCCGCAGCGCCGCGATCATCGCCGCGCGGCTCGCGACGCCCTGATGCTGCCCATCGTCTTTCACCCCGACTATCTCGCTGCCGCTGAAGCCCGGCTATCGCTGGCCGATGGGCAAGCCCGGCTACCTGCGCGCCGCGCTGGTCGCCCGCGGCCTCCTGCCCGCGTCCGGCGGCTTCCTGGCGCCGGCGCCGCTCTCGGTCGCCCGCGCCGCCGCGGTGCATGCGCTCGGCTACGTCGAGCGCGTCGCGAACCAGAGCCTCGCGCCCGCCGAGTCGCGGGCGATCGGCCTGCCCAACACCGCCGCCGTCGCCCGCCGCGCCTTCCTCTCCTCCGCCGGTACGCTGCTCGCCGCGCGGCTCGCCCTCGAGCACGGCCTCGGCTTCAATCTCGCCGGCGGCGCCCACCACGCCGGCCCCGAAGGCGGCGCCGGCTTCTGCGTCTTCAACGACGTCGCCATCGCCGCCCAGGCGCTCCTCGACGAAGGCCGCGTCTCCCGCGTGCTGATCGTCGACTGCGACGTCCACCAGGGCGACGGCACCGCCCGCATCTTCGCCGGCCGCCGCGACGTGCTGACGCTGTCGCTGCACGCCGAGCGCAACTACCCGGCGCGCAAGGCCGCCTCGCATCTCGACTTCCCGCTGCCCGACCGCCTCGGCGACCGGGCCTACCTCGAGATCCTCGCCCACGCGCTGGCCGCCACCGAGCCCTTCCGGCCCGACCTCGCCTTCTACAACGCCGGCGTCGATCCGCACGCCGAGGACCGCCTCGGCCGCCTGGCGCTGACCGACGCGGGCCTGCGCGCCCGCGACGCCCTGGTGATCGGCTGGGCGCGATCGCGCGGACTGCCCCTCGCGGCGGTCCTCGGCGGCGGCTACGATGACGACCCGGTCCGCCTCGCCGCGCGCCACGCCATCCTCTTCGAGGAAGCCGCCCGCCTCGACGACCCAGCCCGCAGGAGCCCGCATTGACCCGCATCGCCGCGACCCTCGCAGCCCTCTTCCTCACCGCGCTCCAGGCCGTCGCCCAGGCCGACCCGCTGCCGTCATGGAACGACGGCCCCGCCAAGTCGGCGATCCTCGCCTTCGTCGCCAGCGTCACCACCGCGAGCGACCCCGGCTTCGTGCCGGCGCCCGAGCGCATCGCCACCTTCGACAACGACGGCACGCTGATCTCCGAGCAGCCGATGTACTTCCAGATCCAGTTCGCCCAGGACCGCATCCGCGCGATGCTGCCGAGCCACCCCGACTGGAACACCACCGAGCCGATCGCCACGCTCCTTCACGGCGACCGCGCGGCGCTGGCCGGCCTCGGCGACAAGGGCTTCACCGAGGTGATGGCCGACGGCCAGCGTCGGCATGACCACCGACGCCTTCACCACCGAGGTGCTCGACTGGCTGGCGACCGCCCGGCACCCCCGCTTCGAGCGCCCCTATACCGCGCTCGTCTACCAGCCGATGCTCGAGCTCCTGGCCTACCTGCGCGCCAACGGCTTCAAGACCTTCATCGTCACCGGCAGCGACGTCGCCTTCATGCGGCCCTGGACCGAGGCCGCCTACGGCGTGCCGCCCGAGCAGGTGGTGGGCTCCTCCGCCATCACCAGCTACGCCCTGACCGGCGCCGCCCCGGTCATCGACCGCTCCGCCGACATCGCGTTCGTCGACGACGGCCCCGGCAAGCCGGTCGGCATCGACCGCTTCATCGGCCGCCGCCCGATCTTCGCTGCCGGCAATTCCGACGGCGACCTGCAGATGCTGCAATGGACCACGCTGCGCGACGGCCCCGCGCTCGGCATCATCGTGCACCACACCGACGCCGCGCGCGAATGGGCCTACGACCGCTCGTCGCCGGTCGGCCACCTCGCCAAGGCGCTCGACGAGGCGCCCGACCGCGGCTGGCTCGTCGTCGACATGAAGGCCGACTGGGCGCGGATTTATCCGTTCGACGAAGAACCGGCGCAGCCTTGACGCGCCGCCGACACCCAGGCTTTACCCGTTCCATGACCATCCCCGCCCCGCCTCAACTCGGCTGCTGGCTGTCGCTGCCCAGCCCCGAGATCGCCGAGATCGCCGCCGGCACCGGCTTCGACTTCATCATCATCGACCTCGAGCACGGCGCCATCGGCATCGAGACCGCGCTGCGCATGCTGATGGCCTTCGCGGCATCGCCGACCGTGCCGTTCGTCCGCATCCCCGAGGTGAGCGAGGCCTGGATCAAGCGCACCCTCGACGCCGGCGCCGCCGCGGTGATGGTGCCGCGCGTCGAGGACGCGGCCACCGCGGCGCGGCTCGCCGGCTGGGCGACCTACGGCCCCGAGGGCCGGCGCGGCGAAGGCCTCGGCGCCGCCCGCGCCGCCCGCTGGGGCCGCGACGCCGCCGGCTACCGCGCCCGCTGGCGCGCGCGCGGCGGGCTGATCCTGCAGATCGAATCCCCTGCCGGCCTCGACGCCGCCGCCGAGATCGCCGCGGTTCCCGGCGTGACCCAGCTCTTCTTCGGGCCGTCCGACTTCTCCGCCTGCCTAGGCACCGGCCGCGACGACCGGCGCATCGCCGTCGCCGGACGCCGCGTCGCCGAGATCGCCCGCGCCGCCTGCCGCGAGGCCGGGCAGCACCCTCTTCCCCGGCTACGGCTTCGCCGACCTCGCGGCGATGGGCTTCAGCCATCTCGCCGACGTCGGCGACCTCTCGCTGCTGGTCCGGGCGCTCGACAGCCATCTCGCCGCGGCGCGCAAGGATTCTCGGCCGTGCAGAAGGGTGAGCTCGCCGTCGATCCCCGCGGCCTGATCTTCGAGGCCTACCGGATGGAGATCGGCCCCGAGGACGCCCGCACCATCTTCTTCGACTGGGCGCTCGGCCTGGCCGAAGCCGCCGGCCCCGCCGAGATCCGCGCCCTCCTCGACCACTACGGCCCGGCACATCCCGACCACCCGATGACCGCCGTCCTCCGCGAAGGTCTGGATCGCCGGGCCCGCCCCCGCCGCCGCCGCAGGCGCGCCAACTCGAAAAATCCCTAGACTAGAGCATTTTCGGATCAATCCGGCTTGTAGCCGGAGTTGGTGAAGTAGTTTGCGCATTCGTGAGGTGTGAAGGCGTCGAGCGCGGCGGCGATGGCGGCGTCGAGAGTTTCCAGCGTCCTCGCCGCCGCCTTTCGCAGGAGCGCCTTGATCTTGGCGAAGGCCTGCTCGATCGGATTGAAGTCCGGGGAGTAGGGCGGAAGGAAGATGAGCCTCGCCCCGGCGCGCTCGATGGCCGCCCGGGCGCCGTTGACCTTGTGGGCCGGCAGGTTGTCGAGGACGACGATGTCTCCGGGGCTGAGGGTGGGCGCGAGGAAGGCCTCGGCATAGGCGGTGAAGGCCGCGCCGTTCATGGCGCCGTCGATGACCATCGGCGCGGTGAGGCCGTCGAGGCGGAGGCCGGCGACGAGCGTCGTCGTCTTCCAGTGGCGGTGCGGGACGGCGGCCCGGCAGCGTTCGCCCTGGGGCTGCGCCCGCGCAGGCGGGCCATCTTGGTGGTGGCACCGGTCTCGTCGATGAAGACGAGCTTCGCCGGGTCGAGTCGGGCTGGAGCGCGAACCAGGCCTGGCGGCGCTCGACTATGTCCGCACGCTCCTGCTCACTGGCATGCGCGGTCTTTTATGGAATGGCCCGCCCCTCCGGCGACGGTATCGCATAGCGTCGCGGGAGCATGCTGAGAGAAAGGGAGCGCGCTATGGCCATAGCGATCGTCGGGATTGATCTGGGGAAGAACAGCTGCAGCGTTGCGGCGCTGGACGGCAGCGGCGCCGTGGTTCTGCGGCGGCGCGTGTCGCGGGCGAAGCTGGCCGAGTTCGTGGGCGGGCTGCCGGCCTGCGTGGTGGCGATGGAAGCATGTTGCGGCGCGCACCACCTCGGGCGGCTCTTCGAGGCGCAGGGCCACGCGGTGCGGCTGATGTCGCCGGAATACGTCCAGCCGTATGTGAAGGCGCAGAAGAACGACGACCGGGACGCCGAGGCGATCGCCGAAGCGGCGTCGCGGCCGACCATGCGGTTCGTCGCGATCAAGGAAGAGGTGCAGCTCGACATGCAGACGCTGCATCGGGCGCGTTCGCGCCTGGTCAACAGCCGCACGCGGCTGATCAACCAGCTGCGGGCGATCCTGCTCGAGCACGGCGTCACGGTGGCCAAGGGCCGACGGGCGCTCGGGCTTGCCCTCGACCCGCTGCTGGACGCCGAGACGTCGACCCTGAGCCCCAGGATCAGGATGCTGATCGACGACATGCGCTCGGAATGGGCGGAGCTCGACGCCCGCATCGAAGCCCTCGATCGCGAGTTCGTCGCGTGCGCGCGCAGTTCGGCGCCGGCGCGGCGGCTGGCGACGATCCCCGGCATCGGCGCCCTGAACGCCACGGCGATGGTGGCCGCGGTCGGCGAGGCGGAAGGCTTCGCGCACGGCCGCGACCTGGCCGCCTGGCTTGGCCTGGTCCCGCGCCAGATGACGACCGGCGGCAAGGCGCGGCTCGGGGGCATCACCAAGCGCGGCAACAGCTACCTGCGCACGCTGCTCATCCACGGCGCGCGGGCGGCGCTTCCCGGCCTCAGCCGCAGCGACACGCCGCTCGGGGCCTGGCTGCGCGGCCTGACGGCGCGCGCGCATGTCAACGTCGCCGTCGTGGCGCTGGCGGCCAAGCTCGCCCGGATCGCATGGGCGGTGCTGCGCAGCGGCGCCGACTACGACCGCCGATCCGCCGGCACGGCGGCGTAGGACAAAGGAACGGCCGCGCGGCTTCGCGCCGCCCAAGGGGTCTGCAAGTGGTGGACGAGATGGCCTGACAGTCGAACCGCGCCCTGGAAACCTGGTTCAAAATGTGGCGCTGCGACGCCGTGACTTTTGTGAGGACCGGGGCGCGCGAAGCTCCATCTGGGCGGGGAGCAGGGCTCCGATGCCGGATACGTTGGCGCAGACTGATCCGGCAGCATCGAAGATCAGCTTGCAGACGGGGCGGGCCATACGTTTTTGAACGTGATCCCGTGCCGGCGGTAGAAGGCATGGATCGTGCTCAGCGCGAAGCTCTCGCCGCGCTCGGCGATCAGCCGCTGGCGCAGCTCCGCCAGCGTGATGTCCGGGAGCTCCTCGATCGCCCGCAGAAGCAGGTCGGCCTGCGCCTCGATCCGCCCCGAGCGGCGATCCCCGCCCCGCGCTCTGGGAGCCGTGCGCCCGGTCCGCAGGTACTCGTCCATCCAGCGCACCGCGCTCGCGATGCTGATCCCGAAACGCCGAGCCGCCGCGTTGCGCGACATACCGGCCTCGACCGATCGGATCACCCGAATGCGAAGGTCCGCCGA
>CAVVSO010000039.1:0-98501 GCA_963750745.1 uncultured Alphaproteobacteria bacterium
TACGGCACCCGCATCTACGTGCAATCCGCCGGCGTGAAGAACGAGCTGGACATCGACGGCTTCTCGATCGCCGTCTCCGCCGAGATCGGGGTCGAGCTCGAGCGCCACCGCACCCGCAGCTTCCAGGAAATGGAAGCATGGGGCGACCGGATCGACGCCTACGATCTGATCGTCGCCCTCTCGCCCGCGGCCATGCGCCAGGCGCAGGAGTACACCCGCTACCACGCCATCGACGTCGAATACTGGCCGATCTTCGATCCCACCGGGCTCGGCGAAGGTCGCGACGGCAAGCTCGCCGCCTACCGGCAGGCCCGCGACCAGATCGAGACGCACATCCGCGACCGTTTCGGCCCGCCGGACGAGCCGGAGTAACTCAACCCCAGCCTGTGGCGATTCCCCTTGAATTGGGCCGGGATCGGCGGCATTTAGCGCGCGCGGACGCGCGCGCTTGCGCACGGCTGCGCCACTGCAATTCAACCGGAGCAGACATGGCCAAGGAAGAACTGCTCGAATTTCCCGGGGTCGTGACCGAGCTCCTGCCCAACGCGACATTCCGCGTGAAGCTCGAAAATGATCATGAGATCATCGCCCACACCGCCGGCAAGATGCGCAAGAACCGCATCCGCGTGCTGGCCGGCGACAAGGTGCAGGTCGAAATGACGCCCTACGACCTGACCAAGGGGCGCATCAATTATCGCTTCAAGTGACCGCCTGCGCTCGGCGCCCGCGGCTGATCCTCGGCTCGGCCAGCCCGCGCCGCCGCGAGCTTCTGGCCCAGATCGGCATCGTCCCCGACCCATCGTCCCCGCCGAGATCGACGAAACCCCGCGACGGCGAGCTGCCGCGCGCCTGCGCGCTGCGGCTCGCGCGGGCCAAGGCCGAGGCCGTCGCCGCCGAGCCCGACGCCTTCGTGCTCGCCGCCGATACCGTCGTCGCGCTCGGCCGGCGCATCCTGGCAAGCCCGCGGACGCGGCGAGGCCGCGGCCTGCCTCGCGCTGCTGTCCGGCCGCCGGCACCGCGTCGTCACCGCGGTCGCGATCCGCCGCGGCGAGCGCCGCGGAGCCGCGGGTCGAGACCACCGTCCGCTTCAAGCGCCTCGACCCGCGGAGATCGACGCCTATCTCGCCAGCGGCGAATGGCACGGCAAGGCCGGCGGCTACGCGATCCAGGGCCGTGCCGGCGGCTTCATCCCCTGGATCCCGGCTCCTATTCCAACGTCGTCGGCCTGCCGCTGTTCGAGACGCTCGCCATGCTCGCCGCCGCCGGTTATCAAGCCGAGAGCGCGTGAAGGGCCGCAGATCCTGATCGAGCCCCTGCCAGCCGGCGGCCATGCCGCCGCCCTCATGGTCGGACGGCCGGCTGCAGGATCTTCTCATCGACCGGGCCCTGCCGAGCCTACCCCCCGTCCCGAAGCGATCTTCCGCGCCGTTGCCGCCCGCCCGATGAAAGGTCCCGGCGGGGCCTTCGTCGAACTCGGCGCCGGGCTAACCGGCTTCCTCCGTGGGCCGCGCCCGCCCCCGCCCGGCCGCCCGCTCGTCGTTCAGGTGACCGGCTGGGCCGAGCCCGGAAGGCCGCGCCGGTGACCGAACGGCTGCTCCTCAAGGGGCGCGCCGCGATCCTTACGCCTGAGGCACCGGGCCTGAACATCGCCCGCGGACTGCCCGACGCGGCGCTCCGCGCCGGCCTCACCTCGCTCGCCTCCGCGGCGATGGACGAGGGCGGACCGAACTTGGGCCTGATCCTCCGCAGCGCCGCCGCCGAGGCCGACGACAATATCGTGGGAGTTGCCGCGCTGCGCGCCGAGTGGGAGGCGCTGCAGCCGGCCGCCGGCAGCGCCCCGGCGTGCCTGCGCCCCGCGCCCGGCGCCGCGGCGGAGCGCGGCGCGAATGGGCGACCCCGGCGAAGGTCCCCGAGGCCAGACCGCGCTCGCCGACGCGGCATATGGGAGGAGGTCGACGCACTCCGCAGCCCACAGGTGACCCTCGGCGGGGCTGGATGACGGTCGAGCCGACGCTGGCCCTGGTCGCAGTTGACGTCAATACCGCCGATGACACCCCCGGCGGCCGCGCTCAAGGTCAATCTCGTGCGGCGGCGAATTGCCTCGCCAGCTGCGCCTGCGCGGGCTCGGCGGCCAGGTCACCGTGGATTTCGCGCCCTTCGCCCGCACCGAGCGGCCGCGTATCGAGCGGCGCTCTCGAGGCCGCGCTGCGTAACGACGGTGGAGACCACGGTGGCCGGCTGGACCCCGCTCGGGCATCTGGAGTTCCGGCGCAAACGCGCCCGCCACCCGCTCGGAAAGCCTCGGAGCGGCGGAGCGTTTCACCGCCCCGCCGCATTGCGCCTCAGCGTCCCCGTGGGCATCGCGCATCATCGCCAACACGTCCGCTGCGGCTCACGCCGATGTCGTTCAGCAGATGCGCGTCCAACGAAAGCAGCTGGCGCCGCCGCCTTGCGCCGGTGATGCGCCGCCGCGCTGGGGCAGAAATCCGCGGAACCGCGGGCGATGCGGCTCAGATCACCGCCGGCGCGCAACGGTTATGGCCCCGTCGAGGCGTCGCTGTCGTCCCATGTTGCCAGACCATCACCCATCCTCGAACGTCCGCGCGATCCAGCCCGGGCGGCGGCTTCGGGCGCGATTATCGCCTCGGACTCGCCCAGCCGGGTCGCGATCATGAAAGTATCCGCCAAGATTCGAACATGGTCTCACCTCCGTTCGCGGCACCTTTCTCTTCGTAAATTGACAATTTCTGTTGCGACTCAGGAAAAAAACTGACCTGTAAGGTTGCCTTACGCATGGATTGGCGCTCCCTTCCCTCGCTCGGCGCGTTGCGCGCCTTCGCGGCGCTGGCGGAGACCGGCAGCTTCGCCCGGGCGGGGGCGGCGCTGAACGTCAGCCACGCCGCCATCAGCCAACAGATCCGCGCACTGGAGGATCAGCTCGGTATTGCGCTGCTCGACCGGGAGGGCCGCAGCGCCGTCCTGACCCCGGAGGGCGCGCAACTCGCCGCGGCGCTCGACCGCGCCTTCGACGACATCCGTCGCGCCGTGGACGAGCTGACCGGCGTTGACGCCACCCGGCCGCTGCAGGTCTCCGCCACCCCGGCCTTCGCGATGAGCTGGCTGATGCCGCGGCTATCCGAGTTTCGCCACGAGCACCCCGAGGTAGGGCTGATGCTCAACCCCACGACCGAGCTCGTCAGCCTCGGTCCGGGCGGCATCGACGTCGCCATCCGCTATGGCGACGGCAACTGGCGCGGGGTTCAGGTCGAGCTGCTGTTGCCGACCACCTACGTCCTGGTGGGCGCACCATCGCTGATCGGCGACCGCAGCATCATCGAACCGAACGACATCCTCGATCTGCCCTGGCTGCAGGAACTCGGCACCAGCGAGATGTCGAGCTGGCTGCGCGACCGCGGCGTACTGGCCCCGAGGACCGAGAGCGTCATTCATCTGCCGGGACACATGGTGCTCGAAGGTCTGCGCAACGGCGACGGCGTCTCGCTGACCACCACCGCCGTGGTCGAGCGCGAGCTCGCCTCCGGCCGGCTCAAGGTCCTGTTCGAGGACCCGCGATCCGATCTCGGCTATTTCATCGTCACCCGCCCCGGCGTCATGCGCCCGCCGCTGAAGGCCTTCGTCGCCTGGCTCCGCCGCCACGCCCGCCCGCGCGTTCCCGAAGGATTTGTCAGCGGTGAGACAGCGCCGTAAGCCGCCGCGTCCGATCAGAGCCCCTTGCCGCCGCGAGCTTCGCCACCGCCTCGACCACCCTCCGGTCGGCCTCGGCGGTATCGGCATAGAGCGTCCTGCCGAACTCGTCGGTCTCGGAGCGGCAACTCTTGGCGTCCCAGTCGCGGGTGAGCCGGCCGCGGGCGAGCGGGCTCCACGGCATCACCGCGGTGCCGGTCTCGCGGCAGAGCGGCAGCATCTCGCGCTCCTCCTCGCGGTAGAGGAGGTTCACATAGTCCTGCATCGAGACGAAGCGCGCCCAGCCGTGCCTCTCCGACATCGTCAGCGCCTTGGCGAATTGCCAAGCGTACATCGACGAGGCGCCGATGTAGCGCGCCTTGCCGGAGCACACCACGTCGTTGAGCGCCTCCAGCGTCTCCTCGATCGGCGTCTCGTAGTTCCAGCGGTGGATTTGGTAGAGATCGACATAGTCGGTGCCGAGCCGCCGCAGGTCGGCGTCGATCTCCGCGCGGATCGCCTTGCGCGACAACCCGGCGCCGTTCGGACCGGGGCGCATGCGGCCATGCACTTGGTGTCGATCACCACCTCGTCGCACGTGGCGAAATCCTTCAGCGCCCTCCCGGCGATCTCCTCGCTCCTCCCTGGTGTCGCGGCGCCGCGGGCAGATAGCGTGGGCCGCGCGGGCGGAAAGCCTCCGCGCTCAGGTGACCGCCGACCGCGTCCGATAGCGGGGATCGTCCCAGACCCGCCCCGCCAGGACCTGCTCGAGCGTCCGCGCCGCCCGCACCACGTCGGCGTGCCGGATGTAGAGCGGCGCGAAGCCGAAGCGCAGGATGTCGGGCATCCGGAAGTCGCCGACGACGCCGCGGGCGATCAGCGCCTGCACCACCGCATAGCCTTCGGGATGGGTCAGCGCCACCTGGCTGCCGCGCGCCTCCGCCTCGCGCGGGCTGAAGCACCCGACGCCGAAGCGCGCCGCGCGCCGCCTCGGCGAGCTCGAGGAACCGCTGGGTCAGCGCCATGCTCTTCGCCGCACCGCCGCAGGTCCGCCTCCGCCGCCAGCGCCAGCCCCGCCTGCATGCCGCGGAACGACAGGATCGGCTGGGTGCCGCAGAGGAACCGCCGGATGCCCGGATCCGCCTCGAAGCCCCGGTCGAAGGCGAACGGCCGCGCGTGCCCCCACCAGCCCGACAGCGGCTGCCGCACCGCCGCCTGGTGCCGGCCGCGCAGAAGACGAAGGCCGGCGACCCGGCCCGCCGTTCAGATACTTGTAGGTGCAGCCGACCGCGAGATCGGCGCCGGCCGCGTTCAGCCCCACCTCCATCACCCCGGCCGAATGGCAGAGGTCCCAGACCACCACCGCGCCGGCCGCATGGACAGCGCGGTCAGCGCCGGCACGTCGCGCCGCCGCCCGGTGCGGTAGTCGACCTGGTTGACCAGCACCACCGCCACGTCGTCCCCGATCAGCCCCTCGAGCTCCGGCCCGTCGCACGCCCTCGAGCCGCAGCGTCACGTCCGGCCGGCTCGCGACCACGCCCTCGGCGACGTAGAGGTCGGTCGGGAAGCTGCCGCCCTCGGCGACGATCACCCGCCGGTCGGGCCGGAGGCTCAGCCCGGCATGCAGCGCCTTGTAGAGGTTGAGCGAGGTGGTGTCGCAGACCACGACCTCGCCCGCTCCCGGCGCCGATCAGCCGCGGCGATCAGGTCGCCGTAGCGGCTCGGCAGCTCGAACCAGCCGGCCGTGTTCCAGCTCCCGATCAGCTCCTGCGCCCACTCCCGCTCCGCCGTCACCGCGACTCGGTGAGCGCCGCCTGCGGCGCCGGCCCGAGCGAGTTGCCGTCGAGATAGATCAGCCCCGGCGGCAGCCTGAAACCGGTCGCGGAACCCGGCCAGCGGATCGGCGGCGTCGGCCGCCTCGGCCTCGGCCAGCGCGGCCGCCCAGAAGGCGTCGTCCGGACATCGCGCGCTCCCCGGTTTTGCGACCGACAGAACCACCTCCGCCCGGCTCCGGCAAGCCGTCGCAATCCGCTTGACGCCCCCGGCCCCGCTCCTAAAAGGCCCCGGTGATCGCGGCCAGCCGGCCGGATCACCATCGCGCGGTTGTAGCTCAGTCGGTTAGAGTGCCGGCCTGTCACGCCGGAGGTCGCGGGTTCGAGCCCCGTCAACCGCGCCACCTTCTCCCATCCCGTGCGACCTCGCGAGGCTATCGCCTGCGGCGCGCTTCTGTTAGCAATCATAGCCGTTCAGGAGCTGCCGCGCCGGCCGTATGGGGCGATCGCGCGGCGCAAGAGGAGCAACGAACATGAGCCTAGGCGATATCCTCGGACAGATGATGCAGCAGGGCCTCGGCGGCCAGGGCACGCAGAACCCGCGGTTGCAGAACGCCACGCAGAACCTCGGCGGCGGCAGCGGCGGCGGCGGGCTCGACGCGATCTTCGGCCAGCTCCAGGGCGCGCTCGGCCGCGCCGGCATCGACACCGCCGGCCTGCAGCAGAGCGCGGGCGGCTTCGCCGACAAGGCCAGCGACTTCATGCGCAAGGATCAGGTCGGCGGGCTCAGCGGCGCCCAGATCGGCGGCATCGGTGCCGTCGCCGGCGCGCTGCTCGGCGGCGGCCTCGGCGGTGCCGCCCGGGGCGGAGCGATGGCCGTCCTCGGCACGTTGGCGCTCAGCGCGCTGAAGAACGCCCAGGCCCGCCGCGCCGGCCAGGCCGCGCCCGCCCCGGTCGAGCCGCACGAGCTCGAAGCGGTGACCGCGCCGGAGAACGAGAAGCTGCTGCTCACCGCCATGATCAGCGCCGCCAAGGCCGACGGCACCATCGACCAGACCGAAATGCAGAAGATCATCGGCAGGATCAGCAAGGACTCGGTGACGCCCGAGGAAAAGCAGTTCGTGCTGGATCAGATGGCGGCGCCGCTCGACATCTCCGCACTCGCGGCCCAGGTCACCAGCCAGGCCCAGGGCGCGCAGGTCTATGCCGCCTCGCTCCTGGCCATCGACAGCGACTCCGATGCGGAACGCGCCTATCTGAGCGCGCTCGCCAAGGCGCTGAACCTCGACGCCGACACGGTCGCGCAGCTCCATGGCATGACCGGCGCGCAGGCCGCCTGACGCAAGCGGGCCGGCCCGCAGGGGCCGGCCCCACCATCCTCAGCGGAAAACCCGAGGCTATTGGGCCAGGATCGAGCTGATCTGGTCGCGCTTCTGCGCGTCCGGGTCGGCCGAGCCCATCACGTTCTCGATCTGCGCCAGCTGCGAGAGCGTCAGGGTATCGAGATCCTCGGTATCGATGCCGAGCGCCGCAAGGTCGGCGGCCGTGGAATCCCTCAGCTGTTTCGCGCCAAGCCGCCCGGTCGCCGTGGCCTCGCTGTTGCCCATGATCTCGGCGATCCTTGCCTTCTTCGTCGTCTGGGTATCCTGCGAGGCGGTCACATTCTCGATCTGGCCCAGCTGGCTCAGCGTCAGCATGTCGACGTCGGCCGCATCGATCCCGAGCGCCGCCAGATCCGCCGACACCAAGTCGCGAAGCTGGGCCACGCCGGGACGGGTGTTGCCGCTGTTGGTGTCCACCCCCATGATCTGATTGATGGCGGCGCGCTTCGTGCTGTCCTGGTCTTTCGACGACAGGACGTTCACGATCTGCGTGACCTGCTCGTCGGTCAGGCTGCCTTCGGGCGGCACCGAGACCCCGAGCATCGACAGGCCGTGCGCGGCGGTATCGTCCAGCCCTGCGGCGTAGCCCGGCGCGCCTGCCATCAGCGATAGCGACAATGCGGCTGCAGAAACGGCTGTCAGCAATTTGCGTGGCATAACCTTGTCCTTTCGACGAATTCACCCCCGAGGACGGCCTTTCTCGCCGTCCCGATGCAGTGAAAACGTCAACTCGCATCAAAAGGTTCCCCGAGTCCGCTTGTCGCTTGTGGCTTCGCGGGCATATTGCTCGGCATGACCGAGCGCGCTTTCTTCCCCGAGCAGACCCACGCCGCGCTCGGTGCCGATTTCTACGATCCGGTGCGTCCGGCGGATTTTCCGCAGACCCGGCTTCGCTTCCGAAACGATCGCTGGGCGGCGCGCCTTGGCCTCGACGGCCTCTCCGACGCGGACTGGATTCGGCATTTCGGCCGCTTCGACCCGCTGCCGGGCAGCTTCCCGATCCCGCTGGCGCTACGCTACCACGGGCATCAGTTCCGCGCCTACAACCCCGACCTCGGCGACGGCCGGGGGTTTCTCTTCGCCCAGGCCCGCGATCTCGGCGACGGCCGCCTCTTGGACCTCGGCACCAAGGGGTCCGGCACCACCCCCTGGTCGCGGATGGGCGACGGCCGCCTGACGCTGAAGGGCGGGCGTACGCGAGATCCTCGCCACCGAGATGCTCGAGGCGCTCGGGGTCTACACCTCCAAGACCTTTTCGCTGATCGAGACCGGCGAGGCGCTGGTGCGCGGCGACGAGCCGTCGCCGACGCGCTCCTCGGTGCTGGTGCGGCTCAGCCACAGCCACATCCGCATCGGCAGCTTCCAGCGCTACGCCGCCCTAGGCGACACCGCCTCGCTCCACCGTCTCGTCGACCATTCGATCGCCCACTACTGGCCCGAAACAGCGGCCGACCCGGACCCGGTCGCCGGGCTTTACGACCGCATCGTCGGCGCCGTCGCCGCCCTCGGTGCGGAATGGTTCGCCGCCGGTTTCGTGCATGGCGTCATCAACTCCGACAATGTGAACATCACCGGCGAAAGCTTCGACTACGGTCCCTGGCGGTTTCTCGACCGCTTCGACCCCGGCTTCACCGCAGCCTATTTCGACCAGACCGGCCTCTACGCCTTCGCCCGTCAGGCGGAGGCGCTCAACTGGAACCTCGCCCGCCTCGGCGAGTGCCTGATCCCTTTGACCACGCGGAGCGTGATCGAACCGGTGTTCGATCGCTTCCCCGACCGCTTCCTGACCGCGCTGACCCGCCAGACCTTCGCCCGGCTCGGCCTCCTTACCGGCGAGCCGGAAGCGGCGCGCGCGCTGATGCAGCGCTTCTGGGGCGCGATGCAGGAGACGGCGCCGCCCTTCCAGCAGGTGTTCCACGACCTGCTCGGCGGCGGCCTTCCCGAGCGCCTGCGCGGCAGTCCGCTGCGCCCGCTCTTCGAGACCGCCGCCTGGGCCGAGGTCATCGAGGGGCTGCGCGCCCTGCCCCCCGCCCCCGGCCTTGCCGGCGCGGCGGCCCACCCCTGCGCCGCCGCCGCCGAGCCTCAGACCCTGGTCATCGCCGAGGTCGAGGCGATCTGGTCGGCGATCGACCGCGAGGACGACTGGTCTCCCCTCGCGGCCAAGATCGCCCGCATTCGCGAGACCGGGGCGATGAACGCCGCCCTCGGCCTGCTGACCGGCCCCAACGCGCGACCGGGCCACCGCCCGCTCGCCGCCTGACCGGTCCAGCGCGTCACGATGCCGGCAGCAACACCTTGTCGATCACGTGGATCACCCCGTTCGACTGCTGCACATCGGCGATGGTCACGTCGGCGACGTTTCCCTGGCCGTCGCGGATCATCAGCATGCCGTCCTTGGCCATCGCCGTGACCTGGCAGCCGCCGACGGTCTTGATCCCGACCGCGCCGCCATACTGCATCGCCGCCTTCTCGATCGCGGCCGACATCTCGTCGCCGGCGATCACGTGGCAGGTCAGGATCTTGACCAGCTGGTCGTGGTTTTCCGGCTTGAGCAGCGTCTCGACCGTGCCCTCGGGCAGCGCCGCGAAGGCCTCGTTGGTCGGCGCGAACACCGTGAACGGACCAGCGCCCTCGAGCGTGTCGACGAGCCCCGCGGCCTTCACGGCGGCGACCAGCGTGGTGTGATCGGCGGAGTTGACCGCGTTCTCGACGATGTTTCTCTGCGGATACATCGCGGCGCCGCCGACCATGGGGTTGGCGGCCTGGGCGGCCAGAGCGGTACCGGCGACGAAAGCGGCGCCCATCGACAAACGAAGAAGCTGGGAGATCATGCTGCATCCTTTTCGGTTTGCGTTGCCCCGCAAAGGCCGCGAAGCAGGACCAGCTACGAGGCACCGGCGCGACAAGTTTCATCGGCCGGTCCGGCCGCAGACGGAGGACGGCAAAGCATGAAGGTCCGGCTGCCAAACTTTCCGATCGACGGCGGCTGCCAGTGCGGCGCGGTGCGCTACCGGCTGACCGCGCCGCCGCTCGCGGTCTACACCTGCCATTGCCGCGACTGCCAGCGCGCGAGCGGCACCGGCGAGATGTCGATGCCGATCCACCGCGGCATGCTCGAGCCGATCCGCGGCTCGCTGGCCGCCTTCGACAAGACCGCGGAGAGCGGACGCGTGGTGCGGATGCTGCGCTGCGCCGAATGCGGCACCAAGGTCTGGAACGAGCCGCTAGCCTCGCCGACGCTGCTGGTTCTGAAGCCGGCGACGCTCGACGACTTCCGCTGGGCGGCCCCGATCGGCAACATCTGGACCGACAGCCGCCTGCCCTGGGTCGCCATCGACCCGCATCTCGTCAACTTCCCGCGCCAGCCACCCGACCGGCAACCGCTCTACGACGCCTGGGCCGCCGCTGTATCGTCCGCCGACCCGAGCTAGACCAGGCGCCAGGCCGCCGCCGCGAGCGGCCCATCGGCCACCGCCACACCGCGCTCGGCCAGATCGATCAGGTGCGCGAGCACGTTGCGCGCCGCCGCCGGATGCAGCGCCGGATCGACCGCGGCATAGATCGCCGCCACCAGCGCCGCCACCGTCGCTGGCCCCCGCGCCAGCGCGGCGAGGATCTCCGCCTCGCGCACCGCCCGGTGCGCCAGCACGTAGCCGAGCACCGCCTGCGGATCGCGCACCGGGGCGCCGTGGCCGGGATAATAGACCGCCTCGCTGCGCGCCTGCAGCCGTCGCAGGCTGGCCCGGAACGCCCCGAGATCCCCGTCGGGCGGCGAGATCAGCGTCGTCGCCCAGCCCATCACATGATCGCCGGAGAACAGCGCCTCTCCCTCCGCCCAGGCGAAGCTCAGGTGATCGCCGAGATGCCCGGGCGTCGCCAGCGCGGTCAGGGTCCAGCCGGGGCCCGCGACCACCGCGCCCTCGCCGATGCGGCGATCGGGCCGGAACCGCGGATCGATCCCCTCGCCGCCGCCGATGCCGCCGGCGGCCGCGAGCCGGGCCATCGCCGGCGACCGCGCGCCCACCGGGTCGCCATGCGCCAGCACCGGCGCCGCCACCCGCGCCGCGAAGGCCGCCGCGCCGGCGCTGTGATCGCGGTGCGCGTGGGTCACCAGCACCGCGGCCACCCGCTCGCCCGCCACCGCCGCCGCCAGCGCGCGCAGATGCCGCGGATCGTCCGGCCCGGGATCGATCACCGCGACCTCGCCGCGGCCGACGATATAGCTGCGGGTGCCGGTGAAGGTCATCGGGCCGGCGTTCGGCGCCGTCACCGCCCTGAGGCCCGGCGCCAGCTCCTCGGCCACGCCCACCGGCGGCGCATGACTCAGATCGAACGGGCTCCGGCCATGCGCTCCCCGCCTTGCACCGGCGCGGGCGCCCGCGTAACCCTCGCCCATGCGTCCGCCGCTTCAGTCCATCCTGCCGCGCAGCCTGTTCGGGCGGGCGCTGACGATCCTACTCGTGCCGATCGTCGTGCTGCAACTGG
This sequence comes from uncultured Alphaproteobacteria bacterium, assembly GCA_963750745.1. Taxonomy (GTDB): domain Bacteria; phylum Pseudomonadota; class Alphaproteobacteria; order Rhodobacterales; family Rhodobacteraceae; genus Amaricoccus. Next base: position 11,324 of record CAVVSO010000039.1, read on the forward strand.
TGGTGGGACTGGTGTTCTTCCAGCGCCACTACCAGCGGGTCACCGAGCAGATGACCCGCAACGTCGCCTACGAGCTCGCCTATGCCGTCGAGCAGATCGAGGTCTCGACCGACGCCGCGCGCATCGCCCAGCGCATCGCCGAGCTGGCGGTGCCGCTCGATCTCACGCTGAAGCTCGAGCCCGGTGCCACGCTGACGCCCGGGGTCGACCGCGAGTTCCTCGACGTCACCGGTGGCACCGTCGTCGCCACGTTCCAGCGCGCGCTCGACCGGCCGCTCGCGATCGACCTGATCGCCGACCCGCACGCGGCGCTGATCGGGATCGAGACCAGCCGCGGCGTGCTCAGGGCCGAGGTGCCGCGCGACCGGCTGTCGGTCTCCAACCCGCACCAGCTCCTGGTGCTGATGATCCTCGCCTCGATCCTGCTGACCGCGGTGGCGGTGGTGTTCCTGCGCAACCAGGTCCGGCCGATCCGGGCGCTCGCCGAGGCGGCCGAGGCTTTCGGCAAGGGCCGCTCGCTGCCGTTCCGCCCGGCCGGCGCCGAGGAGGTCCGCCGCGCCGGGGCGGCGTTCCTCTCGATGCGCTCGCGGCTGGAACGGCAGATTGAGCAACGAACTCAAATGCTTTCTGGCGTCAGCCACGACCTGCGCACGCCGCTCACCCGCATCAAGCTGACGCTGGCGCTGATGGAGGAGAACGAGGAGACGCGGGATCTGCGGCAGGACGCCGACCAGATGGAGCGGATGCTCGGCGAGTTCCTTGCCTTCGCGCGCGGCGACAGCCTGGAGGAGACCGCGCCGACCGATCCCTTCGCGCTCGCCGCCGGAATCGCCGAGGACGCCCGGCGCGGCGGCGCGGCGATCACGCTGAGCGCGGTCAACGAGACCCAGGGTGAAAGCCTTGTGGCGCTGCGGCGGACGGCGGTGGCGCGGGCGGTGCAGAACTTGGTCGGCAATGCCGTCAGCCACAGCAAGCACGTGGCGCTGACCGTGCGGCTGGGGCAGAAATGGCTGGTCTTCGTCGTCGAGGACGACGGGCCGGGGATCCCCGAGGCGGACCGGGCGCGGGCGCTGCAGCCCTTTACCCGGCTCGAGGCGGCGCGGACGCTGGAGGCGGGCGGGGCGAGCGTCGGGCTCGGGCTCTCCATCGCGCTCGACATCGCGCGGAGCCATGGCGGCAGCCTGGAGCTCGGGCAGAGCAGCGCGCTCGGGGGGTTGCGGGCGGTTTTGCGGCTGCCGCGGTGATGGGGGCGGTTCTTGTTAAGTTAACAGCAGTTTGGGCGATCTTGTTTGCGTTATGAATGCATCTTGAAAGCATCTAGACGATTTGGGCGTTGGCCAGGACGGTTGACGGGCTCAGGCCTCGCCGAGCCTGGCGAGGCGGGCAGCGCGGAGGCGGGCGAAATCGGCGCCGGCGTGGTAGCTGGACCGCGTCAAAGGCGTCGCCGAGACCATCAGGAAGCCCTTGCCGAACGCGGCCTTCTCGTAGCCGGCGAATTCCTCGGGGGTGACGAAGCGCGCCACCCGGTGGTGCTTCGGGGTCGGCTGAAGGTACTGGCCGATGGTCAGGAAATCGACGTCGGCGGCGCGCATGTCGTCCATCACCTGGCCGACCCCCTGGCGATCCTCGCCGAGGCCGACCATGATGCCCGACTTGGTGAACATCGCCGGATCGAGTTCCTTGACCCGCTGCAACAGCCGCAGGCTGTGGAAGTAGCGCGCCCCCGGCCGCACCTCGGGGTAGAGCCCAGGCACCGTCTCGAGGTTGTGGTTGAAGACATCCGGCCGCGCTGCGACCACCGCCTCCAGCGCCGAGGCCGGGCACTTCAGGAAGTCCGGCACCAGCACCTCGATCGTGGTCTCGGGGTTTTTGCGCCGCACCGCCCGGATGGTCTGGGCGATATGCTCGGCGCCGCCGTCGGCGAGATCGTCGCGATCGACCGAGGTGATGACCACGTGGTTGAGCCCGAGCTTCTCCACCGCCACCGCCACCCTCCCCGGCTCGAAGACGTCGAGCGCGTCCGGCCGCCCGGTGGCCACGTTGCAGAAGGTGCAGCCGCGGGTGCAGATCTCGCCCATGATCATCATGGTGGCGTGGCCCTGGGACCAGCATTCGCCGACGTTGGGGCAGCCGGCCTCCTCGCAGACCGTCACCAGCCGGTTCTCGCGCAGGATGTCGCGGGTGCGCTTATAGCCTTCCGAGGTCGGCGCCTTCACCCGGATCCAGTCCGGCTTGCGCAGGACCGGCGTATCCGGCCGGTGCGCCTTCTCGGGGTGCCGCTGCTCGCGGTCCTTGATGTCGCGGGTGGTCATGCGATCCTCTAACGACGGTCCCGGCAACATAGGCCCGCGCCGGCGAAAAGTCAGTGGCAAAACCGCGCTGCGCCGCCGGCCGGCAGGGAGCGGGTTCCCTCGCGCCTCTGTGACGGAACGTCGCAGCACGCCAGCGGTTTGCCTCGGGAAACGCATTGCCGAAGGAGAATCCCCGTCATGACGCCCGTCACCACCGCCAGCCTCGCCTTCGCTGCATTGCTGGGCGGCACCGCGGCCTGCGCGCAGTCCGCCTCGCCGGTCGAGCAGGGACCGCCCAACGTCCCGGCCTTCCATCCGGCCTTCCCGGAGCAGACCCGCGCGCCGGCGACGTCTTCGGGCGTCGCGCTCGCCGTCGAGACGATCGGGCGGGGCCTCGAGCATCCCTGGGGCCTCGCGCTCCTGCCTGACGGCGGCTACCTGGTCACCGAGCGGCCCGGCCGGCTCCGCATCGTCGCCTCCGACGGGCAGCTCTCGGAGCCGGTGGCCGGCGTGCCGGAGGTCTTCGCCCGCGGCCAGGGCGGCCTCCTCGACGTCGCGGTGTCGCCGGGCTTCGCCGAGGACCGGATGATCTACTGGACCTACGCCAAGCCGATGCAGGGCGGCTCCGCCACCGCCGCGGCGCGCGGCCGGCTGGCCGAGGACGGCTCGGAGGTGACGCAAGTGCAGGACATCTTCGTGCAGGATCCGGCCTCGCCGACCGACAAGCACTACGGCTCGCGCATCGTGCTCGATGGCGCGGGGCACGCCTTCGTCACCACCGGCGAGCATTTCGCCGAAAAGGAGCGCCAGTTCTCCCAGGACCTAGGCAAGACCTATGGCAAGGTGGCGCGGGTGAACCTCGACGGCACGCCGCCTGCGGACAATCCGTTCGCCGGGCGCTCCGACGTGATCCCCGCGGTCTTCTCCTACGGCCACCGCAACATCCAGGCGGCGACGCTCGATCCTGAGGGACGGCTCTGGGTCACCGAGCACGGGCCGCAGGGCGGCGACGAGCTGAACCTGGTCGAGCCGGGCGTCAACTACGGCTGGCCGGTGATCAGCTACGGCCAGAACTACGACGGCACCCCGGTCGGCGAGGGCGTGACCGCGCGCGACGGCATGGAGCAGCCGCGCTACTACTGGGACCCGGTGATCGCCCCGAGCGGCATGGCCTTCTACGACGGGGCGATGTTCGGGCCGTGGCAGGGCGATCTCCTGATCGGCGCGCTGGGCGGCGCGCTGGTGCGGCTCGAGCTTCAGGGCGACACCGTGGTCGGCGAGGAGCGGCTGCTCACCGACGCGGGCCGCATCCGCGATGTCGAGATCGCACCCGACGGCGCGGTGCTGGCGCTGACCGACGCCGACGACGGGCGGCTGCTGCGGCTGACCCCGGAGCGGGGGCTGACCCAGTAGCGGCGGCGCTCACGCGATAATGAGGCCGCCCGCCGCCGCGGCGCTTCGGGCGGCCGGCGCGGGATGCTAGCATCGGGCAAAGCTTCGTGAGGAGGACCGCCAATGCCCGACCGCCGCCAGCTCATCATCGGCATCGCCGCCGCCGGGCTCGTGCCCGCAGGCGCGCTCGCGCACCACGGCTGGGCCTGGGCCGAGGACGAGGAGTTCACGCTCGCCGGGGTGATCCGCGGCGTCAGGCTCGGCAACCCGCACGGCGAGCTCGACGTCGAGGCGGCGGACGGCCTCTGGATCGCCGAGATCGGCCAGCCCTACCGCAACGAGCGCGCCGGGCTGAGCGAGGCGCTGCTCGCGCCCGGCACCGAGGCTACGCTGGAGGGGCATCGCTCGCGCGATCCGGCGCAGAAGGTGATGAAGGCCGAGCGGGTGATCATCGCCGGCAAGCTCTACGACCTCTACCCCGAGCGGGCCTGAGGCCTTGGACGAACTCGCCGCGGCCATCCAGGCCAGCGAGCTCGCCGCCTTTCTCCGCCGCTCGCGCTGGACCTATCCGGCGGTCAACGCCGCGCACCTGCTCGGCGTGGCGCTCCTGATCGGGGCGATCGTGCCGATGGACCTGCGGCTGACCGGCGTCTGGCGCAGCGACGTCCGGCTCGCCGCCGCGGTGCGGCTGCTGCGCCCGATCGCGGCCTTCGGCGCGGCGCTGGCCGTGGTGACCGGCGTGCTGCTTTTCACCGTGCAAGCAAGGGATTACGTCGCGCTGCCGCTCTTCTTCGTGAAGATGGCCCTGGTCGCGATCGGCCTCGCCCACGCGCTGGCGCACGGCGCTATCGCCACCGCTCCGGTCGCTAGCCAGCGCGCCGCGGGCCTGATTTCTCTGGCGATCTGGCCCGTCGTCCTCGTCTGCGGCCGAATGCTCGGGTATCTCTAGCCGCTCAGAGCCCCCGCGCGATCGCCGCGACGCCGGTGCGGGCGACGTCGATGCGGCCGAGCGGGCGCATCAGGGCGATGAAGGCGTCGACCTTGTCCGGGGCGCCGGTGATCTCGAAGACGAAGCTCTCGAGCGTGGTGTCGACCACCCGGGCGCGGAAGACGTCCGCCAGCCGCATCGCCTCGACCCGCTTGTCGCCGGTGCCGGCGACCTTGATCAGCGCCAGCTCCCGCTGCACCGCCTGGCCCTCGACGGTGAGGTCGTGCACGTCGTGCACCGGCACCAGCCGGCCGAGCTGGGCCTTGATCTGCTCGATCACCGCCGGGGTGCCGGTGGTGACGATGGTGATGCGGCTGAGGTGGCCCTCGTGGTCGGTCTCGGCGACGGTCAGGCTCTCGATGTTGTAGCCGCGCCCGGAGAAGAGCCCGATGACGCGGGCGAGCACGCCGGCCTCGTTGTCCACCAGCACCGCCAGCGTGTGCGATTCCTCCCGCAGATCGGCCGGGCCGCGCAGGTCGTAGGCGCTGTGCCGGCTCGACCCCTTCTTGATCGCCAGTGCGTTCATCCTCGTCTCCCCCTCTCAGACCAGCACCGCGCCGCCGGCGTCGATCGCGCCGGAGGTGGTGTCCTCGCCCAGGATCATCTCGTTGTGCGCCTTGCCCGACGGGATCATCGGGAAGCAGTTCTCGTGCTTCTCGACCACGCAGTCGAAGAGCACCGGCCCCGGGTACTCCAGCATCTCGATGATCGCGTCGTCGAGCTTCGCCGGGTCGGTGCAGAGGATGCCCTTGGCGCCGAAGGCCTCGGCGAGCTTGACGAAGTCGGGCAGCGCCTCGGACCAGGAGGAGGAATAGCGCTCGCCGTGCAGCAGCTCCTGCCACTGGCGGACCATGCCGAGCCGCTCGTTGTTGAGGATGAACTGCTTGACCGGCAGTCGGTACTGCACCGCGGTCGAGACCTCCTGCATGTTCATCAGCCAGCTCGCCTCGCCGGCGACGTTGATCACCAGCGCGTCGGGGTGGGCGATCTGCACGCCGATCGAGGCCGGATGGCCGTAGCCCATGGTGCCGAGCCCGCCGGAGGTCATCCAGCGGTTCGGCTCGTCGAAGCCCATGTATTGCGCCGCCCACATCTGGTGCTGGCCGACCTCGGTACAGATGTAGCGGTCGTAGTCCTTGGTCAGCGCCTCCAGCCGCTGCAGCGCGTACTGCGGCTTGATCACCTTGTCGGAGTTGCGGTAGGCGAGGCAGTTCCGCCCGCGCCAGAGCTCGATCTGCCGCCACCATTTGGCCACCGCCTCGGCGCGGGTCTTCGAGCCCGCGCTCTTTCCAGAGCGCGAGCATGTCGGCGAGCACCGAGCCGATGTCGCCGACGATCGGCACCTGGACGTGGATGTTCTTGTTGATCGACGAGGGATCGATGTCGATCTGCACCTTCAGGGAGCCCGGGCTGAAGGCGTCGGTGCGCCCGGTGATCCGGTCGTCGAACCGCGCGCCGATGCAGAGCATGAAGTCGCAGTCGTGCATCGCCCAGTTGGCCTCGTAGGTGCCGTGCATCCCGAGCATGCCGATCCAGCCGCGCCCGGTCGCCGGATAGGCGCCGAGGCCCATCAGCGTCGAGGTGATCGGGAAGCCGGTGGCATCGGCGAGCTCGCGCAGGAGCCGGCTCGCCTCGGGCCCGGAGTTGATGACGCCGCCGCCGGAATAGATCACCGGCCGCTCGGCCCGCTCCAGCGCCTCGACCGCGGCGAGGATCGCGTCCGGGTCGCCCTTGGTGCGCGGCTGGTAGTGGCTGACCCGCGCCGCCTCCGGCGGGGTGTAGCGCGCGGTGGCGAACTGGACGTCCTTGGGGATGTCGACCAGCACCGGGCCGGGCCGGCCGTGGGTCGCGACGTGGAACGCCTGATGGATGGTCTCGGCGAGCTTCGACGGTGTCCTTGACCAGCCAGTTGTGCTTGGTGCAGGGCCGGGTGATGCCGATGGTGTCGGCCTCCTGGAAGGCGTCGTTGCCGATCATGAAGGTCGGGACCTGCCCGGTCAGCACCACGATCGGGATCGAATCCATCAAGCGCGTCGGTCATGCCGGTGACCGCGTTGGTCGCGCCCGGGCCGGAGGTGACCAGCACCACCCCGGGCTTGCCGGTCGAGCGGGCATAGCCCTCGGCGGCATGCGCCGCGGCCTGCTCGTGGCGCACCAGGATGTGGCGGATGTCGTTCTGCTGGAAGATCGCGTCGTAGATCGGCAGCACCGCGCCGCCGGGATAGCCGAACACGGTATCGACCCCCTGATCCTTCAGGGCCTGAACGACCATCTCTGCGCCGGTCATGTCTCGGTTCATCGCGCGCCTCCGATCCCTTCTCGTCCGTCTCCCGTCGCCTCGCGACGGGCGCGTCGTTCCGCCCCGTGGCATAAAAAAACCCCCGCTGGGGGGGTCATGGCGCGGAGGCTCCGGTCGGGCCCTAGGGCCGCTTCCGGATTCCGCGCCTCGCCACGATGAGTACCGACCTGTTCATACCGCTTTCGTCATAGGCATCGCCGCGGCGAAGGTCAACCGAATCTCGCTGCAGAAATTGCGCCCGAGGCGCCCGCGCGGACCGTTTCTTTCCCGCGGAGCCGGCCCTGAGGCCAGGATGCCGCAGCACGCCGCCCGCGACGCAAGGCTGCGTGCGGCACTGTCTAGCCCCGGCCTCTGCCCTTGACGCGGGGGTGGCGGGCGGAACGGTCGGGGCTCGGACCGTAAGGTGGAGCTGGCGAGCGCCGGAGGGCTCAGGCCAGGAAGGAGCGGACCGCGTCGAGCACGCCCGCGGTGGTGTAGGGCTTCGGCATGAACCGGCTGCCGCTCGGCAGCGCGTCGGCCGCGGGCACCTGCTTGCCGGAGGTCACGATGATGCGCACCGGCGGCCAGCGCTCGCGGACCACGGCCGACAGGCGCAAGCCGTCCATCGACCCCGGCATGTCGATGTCGGTGAAGATCAGCCGGATGCCGTCGTGGAGCCCGAGCAGCCGGATCGCCTCGTCGGCGTCCTCGGCCTCCAGCACCTCGAACCCCGCCTCCCGGAGATCATCGGCAATGGTGAAGCGGATCAGCGCCTCGTCCTCGACGACCAGGACCTTTGCCACTGCACCGCTCACGCATCTTGTCCTTCGCTCAATGCGCCCTCGGGTCGGCCCACGGCGCCGTCAGCGAACACTCAACGCCGGTTGGCTGGAAGTCGATCCGCACCGTACCACCGAAATCCGCCGCGAGCACCCTTTCGAGCAGGAACCGCCCGATGCCGCGCCGCGACGGCGCCGCCACCGCCGGGCCGCCGGACTCGCGCCAGCGCCAGGCGAGGATCGGCGCGCCGGTCTAGGGCAAGCCGGCCGGCAGGGTCAATGATCGAGGCTCTTCATGGAGTTGTCATGGCGGGTTGCGAGCCCCTCGGCGAGCCGCTACCAACGCAGCCGGGAAACCAACGGGCGGAGACCGGATGAGGGGGCTGCTGCGCCTCGCGGGGGCCATCGACGGCGTCAGCCGCTTCTTTGGCACCATCGCCGCGTGGCTGGTGCTCCTGAGCTGCCTGACCAGCGCCGGCAACGCGATCTCGCGCTACCTCTTCAGCGCCAGCTCGAACGCCTGGCTCGAGGTGCAATGGCAGATGTTCGCCGGCATCTTCCTGCTCGGCAGCGCCGAAGTGCTGCGGCTGAACGAGCATGTACGGGTCGATCTGCTCTACGGCTCCCGCTCGGAGCGGGGCAAGCTCTGGACCGACGTGATCGGGCTCATCCTGTTCCTGATCCCGTCGGTGCTGACGCTGATCTTCTTCTCCTGGGAGTTCTTCCTGACCAGCTTCCTCAGCGGCGAGCGGTCGTCCAACGCCGGCGGCCTCTTGCTCTGGCCGGTCAAGCTGCTGCTGCCGCTGGGGCTCTTCCTCTTGCTGCTGCAGGGGATCGCCGAGCTGATCAAGCGCATCGCCGGCCTGCGCGGCGACCGCGGCGAGGTGATCGCCTACGAGAGGCCGACCCAATGAGCCGGGGCGGAGCGCGCCGGTGCTAGACTACGGCCTGATGGCGCCCACGATGTTCGCGGGGCTGGTGGTCTTTCTGCTCTTCGGCTTTCCGGCCGCCTTCTCGCTCTCCGCACTCGGCCTGTTCTTCGGGGCGCTGGCGATCGAGGTCGGCTACTTCGGCCCGGAGTTCCTGCAGGCGCTGCCCTACCGCACCTTCGGCATCATGTCGAACGAGCTCCTGCTCGCGATCCCGTTCTTCACCTTCATGGGGGCGGTGCTGGAGCGCAGCGGCCTCGCCGAGAGCCTGCTGGAAGGACTGGGGCAGCTCTTCGGCCCGGTGCCGGGCGGGCTCGCCTATGCGGTGATCCTGGTCGGCGCGGTGCTCGGCGCCATCACCGGCACGGTCGCCGCCTCGGTCATCGCCATGGGGATGATCTCGCTGCCGGTGATGCTGAAATACGGCTACGACATGAAGATCGGCACCGGGGTGATCGCCGCCTCCGGCACCATCACCCAGGTCATCCCGCCGTCGCTGGTGCTGATCGTGCTCGCCGACCAGCTCGGGGTGCCGGTCGGCGACATGTACCTCGGCGCGATCGGGCCCTCGATCCTGCAGATCGGCTTTTTCGCGCTCTTCATCCTCGCGGTCTCGATCCTGCAGCCGCACCGGGTCCCGGCGCTGCCGCCGGAGGCGCGCACGCTGCGCGGCTGGCCGCTGATCGGCAAGGTGCTCTGGGGCATGGTGCCGTCGGTGGTGCTGATCTTTCTCGTGCTCGGCACCATCTTCGTCGGCCTCGCGACCCCGACCGAGGCCGGGGCGATGGGCGCGGTCGGCGCCATCCTCTTGGCGATGGCGCAGCGCCGCTACAGCAACCGGATGCTCTGGGAGGCGATGCAGACCACCGCGCGGCTCACCGCGATGGTGGTCTTCATCCTGATCGGCGCCACCGTCTTCAGCCTGGTGTTCCAGGGCGTCAACGGCGGCCGCTGGATCGAGCATACCCTGGGCGCGCTGCCGGGCGGGCGCACCGGCTTTTTGCTCTTCACCATGATCTTCGTCTTCTTCCTCGCGTTCTTTCTCGACTTCTTCGAGATCTCCTTCATCGTGGTCCCGCTGCTCTTGCCGGCGGCGCATGCGCTCGACATCAACATGGTCTGGTTCGGGCTGCTGCTCTGCGTCAACATCCAGACCTCGTTCATGCATCCGCCGTTCGGCTTCGCGCTCTTCTACCTGCGCGGCATCGCACCCCCCGAGGTGAAGAGCCGCGACATCTACTGGGGCTCGATCCCCTGGATCGGCCTGCAGCTGGCGCTGGCCGGGGTGCTGGTGTTCTGGCCGGAATCGGTGACCTACTGGATCGGCGAGCATAAGGTGCTCGACGAGCGGGCGATCGAGCGGGCGCTGGAGGACATCCCGATCCCCGACGCCGGCAGCGACCTCGACCTGCCCGAGCTCGACCTTTCGCCTAACCCTTGATCCCGGAGGTTCTTGATGAAGAGACGCAACTTCCTGCAGGTCGCCGCCGGCGGCGGCGCCGCAGCGGCGCTGGCCGCCCCGGCGATCGCCCAGAGCCAGCCGAAGCTGAGCTGGCGGCTGACCTCGGGATTTCCCGCCTCGCTCGACACGCTCTACGGCACCGCGGTGACCTTCGCGAACCACGTCAGCGAGATGACCGACGGCAACTTTGAGATCGAGATCTTCGCCTCGGGCCAGATCGTCGCGACACCGCAGGCGGCGGAGGCGGTGGAGACCGGAACCGTGGAGATGGCCCACACCCCGGTCTATTACTACCTCGGCCGCGACCCCGCCTTCGCGCTCGGCACCGCCATCCCCTACGGGCTGAACGCGCGCCAGATGAACGCCTGGCTCTACCAGGGCGGCGGCAGCGAGCTCCTCAACGCCTTCTTCGCCAAGTACAAGCTCTACGGCCTGCCGGGCGGCAACACCGGCGTGCAGATGGGCGGCTGGTGGCGCAACGAGATCGGCTCTGTCGCCGATCTCAAGGGGGTCAAGATGCGCATCGCCGGCCTCGGCGGCATGGTGATGGAGAAGCTCGGCGTGGTGCCGCAGCAGATCCCCGGCAGCGACGTCTATCCCGCGCTCGAGCGCGGCACCATCGACGCCGCCGAATGGGTCGGCCCCTATGACGACGAGAAGCTCGGCCTCTACCGGATCGCGCCCTACTACTATTACCCGGCCTTCTGGGAAGGCGGGCCGACCGTGCACTTCCTGGTCAACCTCGATCGCTGGAACGCGCTCCCGGCGGCCTACAAGGCGGCGATCACCAACGCCGCCGCCTACGCCAACATCGACATGCTGGCCAAATACGACGCGCGCAACCCGGTGGCGCTCAGGACGCTGATCGCCGGCGGCGCCAAGCTCAAGCCGTTCCCGCAGGACGTGCTGGAGGCGGGCTTCGTCGCGGCCAATGCGATCTATGCCGACCTCTCGGCCAAGAGCGCCGACTTCAAGACGCTCTACGACAGCATGCGGGCGTTCCGCAACGAGGGCTACCTCTGGTTCCAGGTCGCGGAGTTCAGCTACGACAACTTCATGATCCGCAACCGCAGCAAGGGCTGATACGGCCTCCGGTTGAATTGTTCGGATGATGGCGCGACGGGGCCGGGCTCTTCGAACCCGCGAAAGCGACGCATTGCGTCGCGCCGGTTCGTCGGCCGGAGCGCGCGAGCGCGCGAGCGCGGAGGCCGAGGGGGGCGCAGCGGGGACTGTCCATTAGTAATCCGCGCGCGTATGCCTCCCCGCGGGCAGGCATGCGCGCGGATTTGTCGACGGACAAATCCGCGAAGTGAAGCGCTTGCAACCGCCCGCCCGCCGGCCGATGCTCCCCGGCAGAACCAGGGGAGACGGACCGATGGCCCTCGCGCGCTGCGACGAACACAAGCCCGAGCCGAACGAGCCCGAGGTCGTCAGCTACGCGCTGCCGCTCGGCTACCCCTCGACCGCGGTCACCTGCGACGTGGTCGGCTGCGCCAACCCCGCCCGCCTCTGGCTCAGCGCCGACGAGCGCCGCGCCTTCCGTGCCGGCGAGCGCCTCTTCCCGATCACCGGCGGCGCCCGGGTCCGCGTCTCCGACGACCTCTTCCCGAACTAGGCCTTGCGTTTGTTCTGCGGGTAGATCGTCTCGCCGCGCTTCAGCATCGCCACCAGCGCTTCGATCTTCCTCCGCCGCCCCGCCTCGGTCTTCATCGCATGGGTGCGGAACGCCAGCGCGAAGCGGTTCTGCGCGCTGAGCGTCGCCAGCGTCGCCCGCGCCGCCGGCTCGGCATCGATCGCCGCCTGCAGATCGTCGCGGGATCGTCATTTCCGCGGCGCTGCCGTAGGCGCGCGCCCAGCGCCCGTCGGCCTTCGCCGCCTCCACCTGCGGCCAGCCCGTGCCCGGTCATCCGCCCCTCCGCCACCAGCCGGGCGACGTTCTCGACGTTGATCCGGCTCCAGATGCTCTTCCTCCCGCGCGGCGTATAGCGCTGCAGGAAGCTCCGGTCGTCGAGGCCCTTGCGGATGCCGTCGATCCAGCCCCAGCAGAGCGCGACGTCGATCGCCTGCTTCGGCGTGATCGACGCCAGCCCCGAGCCGACCTTATGGATCTTGATCCAGACCTCGCTCTCGCGGTCATGGTGCCCCGCCAGCCAGGCGTAAAAGCTCGCGGCGTCGGCGAACTCCCGCACCCTGGTTGGATCGACCACGACCGGCGGCACCGTCAGCCCCGCGGCAGCGTCAGCCGTCCGCGCACCCGCGCCTTGACCTCCGGCGCCTCCGCCTCCACCGCCTCGCCCAGCCTTCTCAGCGCCCGGCGCAGCCCGTGGATCTGGTCGACCAGCGACACCACCAGCGACGCGGCGTCCTCGTCGAGATCGAAGTCCTCGGTCAGCTCCTCCAGCAGCCGCGCCCGCGCCAGGTCCGCCTCGCGGAACGCCAGCCGCCCCTCCCGCTCCGCCGGCGCCAGGCCCTCGGCGGCGACGAAGGCCCTAAGCCGCGTCACCGTCAGCCCCTCGATGCGGGCGACCACCTCGGTCTCGGAATAGAAATGGCTCATGGCACCACCCCCTTGCGCGGATCATAGGCATGGCTCTCCCGCCACCCGCGGAAGAACGTCTCGAGCTCGTCGTCGACCCGCGGCGGCGCCACCAGCTTCAGCGTCACCAGCTGGTCGCCGCGCTTGCCGCCGCGCTTGATCCCGCGGCCGCGGATCCTGAGCACCCGGCCGCTCGACGCGCCCTTGGGTACGGTCAGCGCCACCCGGCCGTCGATCGTCGGCACCTCGACCCTGCCGCCGAGCACCGCCTCGTCGAGGGTGATCGGCAGCTCGACCAGGATGTCGTCGCCCTCGCGCCGGAAGAACGCGTGTTCGCCGACCGTCACGGTGACCAGCGCATCGCCGGCCGCCCCGCCGCCCAGCCCCTCGCCGCCCTTGCCGCGCAGCCGGATGGTCTGGCCGTCCGCCAGGCCTTCCGGGATCTTGACGTCGAGCACCTGCCCGTCCGGCAGGGTGATCCGCCGCGTCGCACCCCGCGCCGCCTCCAGAAACCCCACGTCCAGCGTGTAGTGCCGGTCCGGCCCGCGCATCTGCATTCCCTCGGCCCGGCCGCCGCCGCGCGCCCGCTGGCCGAAAAGATCGGAGAAGACGCCCGAGAAATCGCCGAAATCCTCGAAGCCGCGGCTGGTGTGGTAGGTCGCCTCCGGCCCCTCGGCATACTCGCGGTAGAACTTGCGCTCCGGCCGCTCCTGGCCGCTGGCGTCGATCTCGCCGGCGTCGAACCGCCGCCGCTTCTCGGCGTCCTTCAAGAGGTCGTGCGCCGCCGCCGCCGCCTTGAACCGCGCCTCGGCCTTGGGATCGCCGGGGTTGAGGTCGGGGTGGCTCTCCTTGGCGATCTTGCGGTAGGCCTTGCGGATATCGGCCTGCGTCGCCGTCTTGGCTACCCCGAGCGCGGCGTAAGGATCGTCGCTCATCGGCTTTTCGCTCTCTCCCCTCGAACCGCGCCGACACTCTCGCGCCCGCCGCGGCTTGTCAACGCGCCGCCGCCGCCGCTAGGCTGGCGGCCATGGCCAAGTTCCTCGACACCGACCACCCGATGTTCCGCCCGCTCTGGGTGCGGGTCCTCGTCGTCGCCCTCGCGGTCGGCTGGGCAATCTTCGAGTTCACCACCGGCTCGCTCGCCTGGGGTGCGCTCTTCCTCGCACTCGGCGGCTACGCCGCTTACGCCTTCTTCATGGCTTCCCGCGCCAAGAAGCCCTGAGCCCATGCCCGACGACGACGAGCCCTTCATCGGCGAAGGCCCCGACCACGCCCCCGACGGCGCCCGCATCCGCCGTGGCGGATGCAGCTGCGGCGCGGTCCGCTTCGAGCTGCGCGGCGAGCCGCTCACGGTCGGGATCTGCCACTGCACCGACTGCCGCAAGGCCACCGGCAGTGCCTTCTTCGCCTACGCCGACTGGCCGCCGTCAGGCTTCAGCGTCACCGGCGAGGCCCGCGAGTACCACGGCCGCAGCTTCTGCCCCACCTGCGGCTCGCGCCTCTTCCACCGCTCCGAGGACCAGGTCGAGATCGCGCTCGGCGCCCTCGACGCCGCCCCCGGCGACCTCGCCCCGACCCGCGAAGGCTGGATCATCCGCCGCGAGCACTGGCTCGCGCCCTTGGCGCAGGCCGCGCAGTTCGACCGCGACCCCGACTGAGCCTCAGGCGTAGCGCTCCCGTTCGTGCTCTCGTGCCGCGCGCGGTTGTTTCTCGCGGACCGAAAAGGCGAGGCTCCTGTGGAGCCTCGCCCGGTCCGTCGCCCGTAGCCTATGGCGAAGGGCGAGTGGGGCAAGCGCTTGCTCGACGCTCGTAGTCGGGCCGCGCCTGTGGACAGGGTGGCGCGCCACCCGAAGCAATAAATCGGAGCCCTTGCGATAAGGTCTCCGGTCGATCGCCTCGGTAAGGGCACAAGCGCCCCGGCCATCGGATTATTTTCGCTTGGCCGCAAAGCGGCCAATTCTTCGCCAGGCAGGATCATCCGCTGTCTGCCCTTGTTACCCCCGCGTTTGCCCCGTTGCAGGGTTGCAAATCCGAGATCTGCAACTCCTTACCGACCGAGCCTCAGGCGTAGCGCTCCGGCCCCACCGACTGCGCCGGCGAATAGCGGTCGCCGTGCGCCCAGCCCGGCGGCAGCACCGCGTCGATCCGCGCCACCGCTTCCCCGTCGAGCTCCAGCTCCGCCCCGGCGGCCAACTCCTTCAGATGCGCCACCGACCGCGTGCCCGGGATCGGGATCACCGTGGGGCTCCGCGCCAAGAGCCAGGCGATCGCCAGCGCGGCGGCACTCGTGCCCATCTCGGCCGCGAGCCGGCGCAAGCCGGCGCTGGCGGCGAGGTTCGCGCTGAAGTTCTCCCCGGTGAAGCGCGGATTGCCCGACATGAACTCGGAGGCGGCGACCGCCTCGGCCGTGGGCGGGGTGTCGGTGAGCAGCGCGCGGCCCACCGGCGAGAAGGCCACCATCGCCGTGCCGAGCGCCTCGCAGGCCTGCACCACCCCGAGCTCCGGCAGCCGGGTCTGCAGCGAGTATTCCGACTGCACCGCCGCGACGGCATGCACCGCCGCCGCCCGCCTGAGCGAGTGTGGTGCTATCTCGGAGAAGCCGATCGCCCGGGTCTTCCCGGCCTCGACCAGCCCGGCCAGCGTCTCGGTCACCGCCTCGATCGGCACCTCCTGGTCGCGGCGGTGGACATAGAAGAGATCGACCGACTCGACCCCGAGCCGCTTCAGGCTGCCCTCGAGCTCCGCGGTCAGATGCGCCGCCGAATTATCGAACCACCGCCGCTTGACCGCCGGGTCGCTGCGGATCGCGGCCTTGGTGGCGATGCGGAACCGCCGCTTCTCGGGGAAGCTGCCGATCATGCTCTCCGACGCACCCATGCCGTAAACGTTCGAGGTGTCGATATGATCGATCCCGAGATCCAGCGCCGCCGCCAAGAGCGCATGCGCCTCCGCCTCCGTCGTCCGCCCGTAGACCCCGGCGAAGGACATCGCCCCCACCCCGATCGCCGAAACCTCCGGCCCGCCGGCCCCGAGCCTGCGCTTCTCCATGCCGCCTCTCCCGATGCACGCGTCGCGGCGCAGCAACCGCCGCTTCCCGCCGGGCAGGCTACGTGCGCCCCCGCCTGCAACGCAAGCGCCGGTTCGCCCGTTCGCGCGGTTCAACCGAAGCGCGAACCGGCTCGACGAAAGACAATCATCCATCTACTCTCCCTGCGGAGATGAGAGGAGCCACCCGCCATGCTGACGGTCAGATATTTCAATGCCGCCGGCGCCTTCAGCGAGGCGACCCTCGACGGATCGCTCTTCCACCCGGTCTTCGCCGATTCCTTCGGTGACCCGACCGCTCCGGGGTTTCGCCTGACCCAGGAGATCATCGAGTTCAGCCGGCTGGAGAACGGCGTCCCCACCCTCTTCGCCACCGCCGGCGCCAACCTCGGCCACGACATCGCCGAGGGCGGCATCCTCACCGCCGACAGCCAGATCTCGCTGTGGCGGCTCGGCTATCGCAACCCGGTAATGGAGCTCGATTTCGCCCCGCCGATCCCGCGCGACGGCGGCATTTCGAGCCCCGGCCGCTTCCCGATGCCGATCTTCGACGCCTTCGACGCCGGCGCCACCCTGATCGGCAACATCTTCGCCAACTTCCTGCAAGGCCGCGGCGCCGCGGACCGGCTGATCGGCGATCTCGGCAACGACGTGCTCAACGGCCTCGGCGGCGCGGATCGCCTGTTCGGCGGCGGCGACGCCGACATCCTGCGCGGCGCCGTCGGCAACGACCTCCTCTTCGGCGACGACGGCGACGACTATCTCGCCGGCGGCTCCCAGAACGACTATCTCGCCGGCGGCCGTGGTGCCGACCGGATGGTCGGCGGTCCCGGCAGGGACTTCTTCGCGCTCGAAAGCGCCGTCGCCGCCCGCGGCGACGCGATCCTCGATTTCGTGCACGGCCTCGACCACATCGCCCTCGACGGCATCGACGCCGATCCGACCCGGCCCGGCGACCAGACCTTCCGCTTCATCGGCAAGGCCGGCTTCTCCGGCGCCGGCGCCGAGCTGCGCTACCGCGACGGCCACCTCACCGCCGACCTCGACGGCGACGGCCTCCGCGACTTCCACCTGACCATCGCCAACGTCCCGGCCCTGACCGCCGCCGACTTCCTGCTATAGCCGCGCTGAACCCCGCACGCCGAGCCGGGAGCGGCCAAGCAGGGCCGCTGCGGGCCACCCCCTGCGCCACTGCGTCGTCCTCAAACCGATGCGCCCTTTGGCAGGTTGCCCGCCACCAGCGCGGTCGAGGTCACGCTCGACGCATCGGATTACAAATCCGTCCACACCGGTTCGAATTCCCGGTCGTCGCCTCCAACAAAATCAATAGCTTAACCACGGCCTGCGCCGAAATTCAGCGCCTAGGTATCGAATAGGTATCATCGTGTCTTTCGGGGAAGGGAAGCTGCGGGAAGGCTCGGGACCACCGAGCCGTTAAGCGGTAAAGCCGATCTTGATGCCTGATCGGGAGAGACGGAGGCGGGCGCGCAGGGCGCACCTCCACTGGAGGATAAGTCCAGTCCTTCACGTAGGCTCCACCACGCGGCTTCGCGCTCCGCGGATCATCGATCTGGTCGGGGGTTGGTCGCAGCAGAATCCTCGTCCACCGAGCTGGGGGGATAGCCAGCATGAGGCGGGAGCGATTGGCATTCAGACGCTTTGCACACATTGCGGATCCGCGCCGGCCCGCCGTTAACCCCTCCGCCCGGGCGCCAAATCATCTAGATGGTTTCAAGATGCAAAGAAGATACCCATAAGATCGCCCAAAACCCTGTTAACACAGGCTAAAACGCCGTTAATCCCCCGCCAGCAGCGCCTCGACCTCCGACAGCATCGGCATCGACGGCGCCGTCCCCGGCCGCGTCACCGAGATCCCCGCCACCGCACATCCGAACCGCACCGCCGCCGCCGCATCCATCCCCCGCGCCAGCCCGGTCGCGAAGCCGCCGTTGAACGCGTCCCCCGCCCCGGTGGTCTCGACCACCGCCCCCGCGGTCACCGCCGACACCAGCGCCGACCGCCCCGGCCCGAGCAAGAGCGCGCCCTTGGCGCCGAGCGTCATCACCACCGTGCCGACCCCGCGCGCGCAAAGCCGCTCCGCCGCCGCCCGCGCCTCGTCGAGCGAGCCGACCGCCATCCCGGTCAGCGCTTCCGCCTCGGTCTCGTTCGGCGTCAGATAGTCGCACAATCCCAAGACGTTATCCGGAAGCTCCCGCCCCGGCGCCGGGTTCAGGATCGTCGTCACCCCGCTGGCGCGCGCGATCTCCAGCCCGCGCACCGCCGCCTCCAGCGGCTGCTCGAGCTGGGTCACGAACACCGACGCCGCGGCGATCAGCCCCGCCTGCGCCTCCAGATCCGCCGGCGCGATGGTCGCCGCAGCGCCCGGCGAGATGATGATCGCATTGTCCCCGGTGGCGTCCTCGATGAAGATATAGGCCGCCCCGGTATAGCTGTCGGCCACCCGCGTCACCGCCGACCGCACCCCGGCCTCCTCCCAGGTCGCTGAGCGCCATCTCGCCGAACGCGTCCTCCCCCAGCCGGGTGATCAGCGTGACCTCCGCCCCGAGCCGCGCCGCCGCCACCGCCTGGTTCGACCCCTTGCCCCCCGGCCCGAGCCGAAAGCTCTTGCCGAGGATAGTCTCCCCCATCCGCGGCGCCCGCTCCGCCCGATAGGCGGTATCGGCGACGAAGACCCCGAGGATGACGACGCGGTTCTCGCGCCCCATCTCAGCCTTCCGGCGGGATCACGCCCTTGCGCAGGGCGAAGCAGCCGTAGAACCTCAGATCCCCGGTCTGGATCACCGCGTAAGCCTGCTTGGACCTTTCATAAAAGGCAAATCGCTCGATGCCGATCATCGGCCAGGACTTGCCTTCCGCCGCGTCGATCTCGGCCTGCACCTCGCGCTGCACCGGCTCGAGCTTCGTCCGGATCGCCGACCACCTCCATCCGCGCCGCCGCGTCGTCGACGAAGCCGTCGAGCGGATAGACCGACAGCACCGCCCGCGCCACCCGCGCCGACGGCGCGTCGATCCGGAGCAGCCGCCCGAGCACCGTCCGCCGCGCCACCGAATGGCCGGGGAAATTGGTGTCGGCAATGATCAGATCGTCGCCATGCCCCATCGCGCAGAGCGCGCCGAGCACCTCGGCATTCAGTAGCGGGTCGATCCCCTTGAGCACGTCCAAGTCCCTCCCTGTCCCGAGCGATCCGCCGCCCGGGTTCCCGGTCATCTCCTATCATGCCAATCCGCACCGGTCCAGCCGCTCGATCCCTCTCAAGCCGGGGCAATCGTCGTTCTGGGCCTTGCCGAACCGCAATCCATCCCCTAGGTACCCTCCCACCATCCACACGGATGGCTCAGGCTGGAAGGGCAGGCCGATGCAGGACAACATCCGCGCGCTCCGCGATCGTGGAAGCGACAGCGAGAAGATCACGATCAACCTCGGCTACGTCGATCTCGGCCGTGTCGACCTCTTGGTGCAGGAGGGCTTCTACTCGAATCGCACCGACTTCATCCGCACCGCAATCCGCAACCAGCTCGCCAGCCACGCCCCGGAGGTCACCCGCTCGATCGCGCGCCACACCCTCGAGGTCGGCCTTCGCGACTATAGCGCCGCCGAGCTCGAGGGCCTGCGCGCCCGCGGCGAGACGCTGAACCTGCGCGTGTTCGGCCTCGCCCGCATCGCCCCCGACGTCACCCCCGATCTCGCCCTCGCCACCATCGCCTCGCTGACCGTGCTCGGCGCGCTCCAGGCGAGCCCCGAAGTCAAGGCGGCACTCGCCGCCCGCATCCGCTAGCCGCCAAGAGGACCCGCCATGAGCATCGATTTCGCCGCGGCGATGCGCCGCGCCACCGCCGCCACGCGCGCCCTCGACGTCGCCGAGGCAACCCGCATCATCCGCCAGGCCCTGGGCAAGCAGCCTTCCACCGAAGCCGCCCCCGCGGCACGCAACGCCTCGACGCGGCCCGACCGCCGAGATCGAAGACGCCGAGATCGTGCCCGGCCGGAGCGGCCGCAGCAACGCCCGGCGCCGCCCGCTCGGCGAGGTGGTGCGCCTGCTCCGCGAAGGCCGGCGGCCGGCCGGCGCCGCGCGGACCTCGCCCGGTTCCGCCGGTGCCGGTTCCGGACGGCGCCAGGTTCGAGGCGCGCAGCTACCGCGGCGCTGCCGGCGCCCGCGACTACCGCCTCTACATCCCCGCCTCGGCCGCACGAAAGGCCCGCGGCCTCGTGGTGATGCTGCACGGCTGCACCCAGAACCCGGAGGACTTCGCCGCCGGCACCGGCATGAATGCGCTGGCCGAGGCGCGCGGCCTGCTGGTCGCCTACCCGCAGCAAACGGCCGTCCACAACCCCAACGCCTGCTGGAACTGGTTCCGCCCCGAGGACCAGGCCCGCGGCGCCGGCGAGCCGGCGATCATCGCCGGCCTGACCGAAGCCGTCGTCCGAGAGTTCGCCGTCCCCCGCGAGCGGATCTTCGTCGCCGGCCTCTCCGCCGGCGGCGCCATGGCCGCGGTTCTCGGCGAGACCTACCCCGACCTCTTCGCCGCGGTCGGCGTCCATTCCGGCCTCGCCCGCGGCGCCGCGAGCGACGTCGTCTCCGCCTTCGCCGCGATGCGCGGCAGCTTCGCGCCCGGGCCGACACCGGGAACCCAGCCCCGGATGATCGTCTTCCACGGCGACGCCGACGCCACCGTACACCCCTCGAACGCCGCGCACCTGCTCGCCCGCGCCGGCGGTGGCCCCTCGGCGGAGACCGAGCGATCCGACGACGGCATCCGGCGCCGCTTCACCCGCTCGATCACCCGCCGCGCCGACGGCACGCCCTCCGCCGAGCTCTGGCTGATCGAGGGGGCCGGCCACGCCTGGTCCGGCGGAGCTCCGGTCGGCTCCTACACCGACCCGACCGGCCCCGACGCCTCTGAAGCCATGCTGCGCTTCTTCCTTCAGGAAGCCGGCCCAGTCGAATGATGCGCCAACAGGCGCTACGCCGGAAACATCTCCCGCACCGCCTCGGCCAGCGCCCGGCCGAGCTTGCCATGCTCGGCGACATCGAAATGCACGCCGTCGAGCGGGCTCGAGACGATCACCTCACCCGCATCGAGAAAGCCGCAGCCTTGCCGCCCCGCCACGGCCGCATAGGCCTCCGCCAGCCGCTGTGACTTGATCGCGCCGCCCTGAAAGATCTCGGCGAGGCACCCCGCCTCGAGGATCGGCGGCGGCGCGACCAGCAGGATCGCGGGCTGGGCGTTCTCGGGGCCGGTGTAGCTGTGGCGGATGAAGTGCACGAGCGTGCCCACCGAATCCGCGATCTCGACCACCGGTGTCTGGAACCGATGCTTGAGGTCGTTGGTCCCGAGCATCAGCACCACCAGATCGAGCGGCCGATGGCTCTCGAGCGCCGCCGGCAGCAGCGCCAGTCCGTTCTTGTGCACTCCCGAGATCGGATCGGGATAGACCGTGGTCCGACCCGGCAGCCCCTCCGCGATGACGCGCCAGCCCGCGCCGAGCTCCGCCGCCATCACGCCAGGCCAGCGCTCGGCCGGACGATGGCGGCCCATGTCCTCCAGCGTCGCCATGGGCGGGGTTCCGTGCGTGTTGGAATCCCCGTAGGCCATTACGACCCGCTCGTTCATTGCAGCCTTCCCCCTGTCTCCTGATCGAACAGATGCGCCCGCTCGGAGCGGGGCCGCAGATGCACCCGCTGGCCGGGCCTGAGCTCGTGCCGGTCACGAAACACCGCCACCACCTCCTGCCCGCCGCACTGCAGGTACGCCAGGGTCTCGGCGCCGGTCGGCTCGACGACGCGGACCTCCGCCGCCAAGCCGTCATCGGCGAGTTCGAGATGTTCTGGCCGGATGCCGTACACCACCGCGATCCCCTCGCCGGCCGGCAGGCTGCCGGCGGGAAGCAGCGTGCCATGGGCTTCGACCCCGCCTGCCCTTGTCACGCCGCGGATCAGGTTCATCGCCGGCGAGCCGATGAACTCGGCGACGAAGAGGTTGACCGGCCGGTCATAGAGCGCGAGCGGCGCGCCGATCTGCTCGATCCGGCCGCCGTTCATCACCACGATCTTGTCGGCCATGGTCATTGCCTCGATCTGGTCGTGGGTGACGAAGACCGTCGTGGTCCGCAGCCGCTGGTGCAGCTCCTTGATCTCCGCCCGCATCTGCACCCGAAGCTTCGCGTCGAGATTGCTGAGCGGCTCGTCGAACAGGAACACCTGCGGATCGCGCACGATCGCGCGGCCCATCGCCACCCGCTGCCGCTGCCCGCCGGAGAGCTGCCGCGGATAGCGGTCGAGATACGGCCCGAGCCCGAGGATCGCCGCTGCCCGATCCACCCGCTCCGCCACCGCGGCCTTTTCGGTCCCCCGCAGCTTCAGCGCGAAGCCCATGTTGGCGCGCACCGTTTTGTGCGGATAGAGCGCGTAGGACTGGAAAACCATGGCGATGTCGCGCTCACCTGGAGCGAGGTTGTTCACCACCCGCTCGCCGATGCGGATCGTGCCGCCGGTGATGGCCTCGAGGCCGGCGATCATCCTCAACAGCGTCGACTTGCCGCAACCGGACGGTCCGACGAGCACTGCGAATTCTCCGTCCTCGATCTCCAGATCCACGCCGTGAATCACCGTGACCTGGCCGTAGGACTTCCTCAGGCCATGGACCGTAACCCGCGCCATCCGCTCCCCTTTGCGCCCCGTGGCCGGCATCGTGGGGGCTGGTGCTGTGGTAGCCCAGCCGCTCGCGGGCTGTCCATCTTGTTTGATCGGGCTTGTTTGATCGGGCCGCCTGCTCGATGCGATTGACTCGGCACATCGATCGTCCATAGTGGCAAGCGCTTAGAAACATGGCCGGATTCAGGCAGGCGCCGAATGCGCCCGCCAAGCCGGACCCGCCCGAGGAATGGGCACAGGCATCCAGGGAGGATTGCAATGCGAGTTCAGGATTATCACCGGCTGATGGCGATGCAGGCGAGCCGCCGCGCCTTGCTGAAGGGCGCGGCGGGAACCGCGGCGCTCGCGGCCGCCTCCGGCGCGCTCGGGGTCCTGACCCGGCCGGCGCGCGCCCAGGACAACCTCCGCGCCGAGCTTTTGAAGATCCCCGGCGTCGGCGCCGGCTCGCCCACCGACGCCGACTGGCAGAAGGTCGGCGAGATGACCCTCGGCGCCACCAAGGAGCTGGTCAAGGAAGGCGAGTTCGCCGGCGTCGAGCTGACCTTCATGGGCCTCAACAACCAGAACCAGCACAACTTCCTGTTCCGCGGCTTCCTGAAGCCCTGGGAGACCTACACCGGCGCCAAGATCAACTGGATCGACCTCGCGCAGGCCGACTACAACGCGCGCCTGCAGCAGTCGATCGCCACCGGCACCGTCGATTTCGACATCATCGAGATGGGCGCGCCGTTCGAGGGCGACGTCTGCTCCAAGGGCCTCGCCTCGGAGATGCCCGACTGGGTCAAGTCGGTGATCGACATGGACGATTACGTCAACTACCTCAAGGCGCCGGTCGGCACCTGGGACGGCAAGACCTACCGGATCTCGATCGACGGCGACTGCCACACCTTCGCCTACCGCACCGACGTCTTCTCCGACCCGACGCTGGCCGAGGCCTGGAAGGCCGACGGCAACGACGGCACCTGGGGCATTCCCACCACTTGGCCAGAGGTGCAGGCGGCGACCAAGTTCCTCAAGGGTAAGACCGACCCGACCTTCGGCACGCCGCTCAACGGCTTTCTCGATCCGCTCAAGGGCTGGGGCGGCTTCGGCTTCTACTTCCTCGAGGACCGCGCCACCGGCTACGCCAAGTATCCGGGCGACCCGGCATGGCTCTTCGACCCCGACACCATGAGGCCGCGGGTCAACAACCCCGCCTTCGTCCGCGCCATCCAGGACGTGCTCGACGTGATGGCCGACCAGCCCGCCGACCAGATCAACGCCGATCCCGGCACCACCGCCTTCCAGCAGTTCCTCGCCGGCACCGGCTCGATGCTGACCTGGTGGGGCGACGTCGGCTCGAACGCGCGCACCTCCGACACCTCGGTGATCGGCGACGTCGTCGGCTTCTCGATCCTGCCCGGCGCCGACGAGGTCTACAACACCAAGACCAGCGCCTGGGAGAAGCTCGCCTCGGGCCCGAACTTCGCGCCAAACATGGCCTACATCGGCTGGGGCGTCTATGTGATGGCGACCGTCGACAGCGACGAGAAGAAGAAGAAGGCGGCCTGGTCCGCCGCGGCACATCTCGGCGGCAAGGACTCTGGCGCTCTGGACCGCGGCCTATCCGTCCGGCTTCCAGCCCTACCGCAACTCGCAGTTCAACTACGACGAATGGGAGGCGGCGGGCTACGACCGCGCCTATATCGAGAACTACCTCGGCTCGAACCTCGACAGCTACAACCATCCCAACGCGGCGATCGAGCCCCGCATCCCCGGCATCTTCCAGTACTATTCGATCGCCGAGGACGAGCTCGCCAAGGTCTACGCCGGCACCTACAAGTCCGCGCAGGAAGGCGCTGACGCTATCGCCGCCGCCTGGGAGAAGATCACCGACCAGATCGGCCGCGACAGCCAGATCGCCCTCTACAAGGCGAGCCTCGGCATCGCCTGACGCGGGTCAGGGAGCCGTCCTTGCGGGGTCGGCTCCCCATCGCCAAGGCCGTCTCACACCACCGGCCACTTGTCTCGACTGGTTGCCGCTCCGTCCGCGTCCCGCCCGATCTGTCGCGGCGAGAGTGCCGCCTGCCGGATTGGCCCGTCGAGAAATCCGGCAGCCGCAAAATTTCGACCCGTTTCAGACAATTCAGCTTAACCTCTTGTCTGTAAGGTTTACCCTGACAGTCAGGATATCCCTGACGCGGAGATGCATGAGATAGTAAGTCCTGCGCAAAGCATTCCGGAACCGGAGCAGGCCAAGGAGAGCCTGTATTGTTCGTTCTGTCTGAGTCCGGCGGAAGAGGTGGGAAAGTTGGTGGCCGGCCACGGGCGCATTTTTATTTGCGACCGGTGCGCTGCGGCTTGCAACGATTGGATTGCCCTCGGGACATCCGAACGGTCGAAAAGCAAGCCGTTGAAGAATACGTCAACGGAGAGACTGTTGACCTTGCTCAGGCCGGTTGAAGAAACCATCGAGGGCAGGAGCAACCAGCTTCAATCTCTCGTCGAAGAGCTTCGAGCCCGCCAGGTGAGTTGGGCAAGCATTGGAGAGGGATTGGGTATTTCTCGGCAATCAGCATGGGAGCGGTTTTTCACACGCGAAGACCGGCTGACGGTTTCTGTCGCTGATGACGATACGGGGGAAGGTCGTGTGCGGGCCACGCCCTAACCGCGCTTGCCTAGAACCAGCGTTGTCCAGCCATCGATCGGCGCCGCTTCCCGGAGGCGGTATCCCCAGGCGCCGAACATCGCCGTCACGCCGCGGGCCTGACGGGCGAGGATGCCTGAAAGGATAGCGATGCCGCCCGGCGCCTGATAGGCCGCGAACTCCGGCGCCAGCCGCTTGAGCGGGCCGGCGAGAATGTTGGCGAAGATCAGGTCGTAAGGCGCCAACGCCTGCAGCCGCTGGTGGTGAAAGCCCGCGGCGGTGACGCAGGCCACGCGCCCGGAGAGTCCGTTGGCCGCGATATTGGCGCGGGCCGTCCCGGTCGCCACCGGATCGATGTCTCCGGCGATCGCCTGCGCCGGCCAGACCGAGGCCGCTGCCATCGCCAGGACGCCGGTGCCGCCGCCGATATCGGCGACCCGCCGCGCCACGAGGCCCTGACGCACCAGCCGGTCGAGCGCGGTCAGGCATCCGAGCGTGGTGGCGTGGTGTCCGGTGCCGAACGCCTGGGCGGCCTCGATCTCGAGCCCGATCTGGTGCACGCCGACGCGGTCGCGATCGTGGCTGCCGTAGAGCACGAACCGGCCCGCCACCACCGGCGTGAGCTCGCCGCGCACCTGCGCCACCCAGTCCCGGTCCTCGACACGCGCAACGCCGAAGTCCGGCGCCGCGTGCAGACGCGCCAAGAGCGCCAGGCCCGCCTGGTCCGGCGCCCCGTCGAAAAGGCCGCCCACGTCCCAGAGGCCGGAGCCGTCGTCGTGGTCATGGACCTCGGTCGAGAGCGGGGCTGGGTCGAGCCCGTCGAGCGAATCTCTGAGCGCATAGGCCTCGGCCGCGCCACTGAGGGCGGTGGTCGCACGGTAGAGGGGCATGGGCGGCCTTTTGGTTCCGAGCCGCCCGCGCTTAGGCTCCGGGGCGCCCGTTCGTCAAGCCTTGACCCCGATCGGACAGGTCACGCCGGTTCCGCCGATCCCGCAATAGCCGCCCGGGTTCTTCGCCAGGTACTGCTGGTGGTAGTCCTCGGCGTAGTAGAACGGCGGCGCATCGACGATCTCGGTGGTGATCCTGCCGAGTCCGGCGGCCTTCAGCCGCTGCTGGTAGGCGTCGCGGGAGGCCTCGGCCGCAGCCCGCTGCTCCGGCGAGAAGATGTAGATGCCGGAGCGGTACTGGGTGCCGACATCGTTGCCCTGCCGCATCCCCTGCGTCGGGTCATGGCCCTCCCAGAAGGTCTTGAGCAGCGTCTCGTAGCTCGTCTGCGCGGGGTCATAGGTGACGAGGACGACCTCGTTGTGTCCGGTCTTGCCGGAACAGACCTCGCGGTAGTTCGGATTCGGCGTGCCGCCTCCGGCGTAGCCGGCGGCGGTGACCCAAACGCCGGGGAGATTCCAGAACGTCCGCTCCACGCCCCAGAAACAGCCCATGCCGAACATTGCCTGCTCGAGGCCGTCGGGATGCGGCCCCTTGAGCGGGCGGTGATTGACGAAATGGGTCTCGGCGGTCGCGATCGGGTCGGGCCGGCCGGGCAGGACGGCGTCGGCGGCGGGCATCTCCGCCTTGTTCAGGAGGCCGAACAGCATGCGAATGCGCTCCTTGTCATGGGCTGGGTGTCACGAGCGAATGTGGGGCCTCGGCGCGCATTTCCAAGACCGGCGCCTTCGCCCGCGGCTGGAGCCGCTGGACGAAGCGCCAGCCAGCGATCGTGGCGGCGCCGCCGACCAGTACGCCGGAGAGCGCCTGGCCGTAGACGACACCCGGCGCGCCGAAGGCGCTCGACATCGCCCAGGCCAGCGGCAGCATCGCCAGCGCATCGCGCGTCCAGTTGAAGCCGGTGGACCACAGCGGCCGGTCGAGCGTGTTGAATGCGGCGTTGGCGACGAAGAGCGCGCCGGTGAAGACGAAGCCGCCGGCAGCGATACCCACGAAGGCCGTGACTACCTCGGCACCCTCCGGTCCAAGGCGGAAGACCGTGATGATCGGCCCGTGCAGGACGTAGAGCACGGCCCAGGCAACCGCGGTATAGACGGCGCAGAAGGCGAGCGCGTCACGAAAGGTCGATCGCACGCGCGCCATCAGCCCGGCGCCGAAATTCTGCCCGAGAATGCCGCCGATGGCGCCGGAGAGCGAGAAGATCCCGCCGAAGGCGAGGACCGTCATCCGCGTCACCACCGCCCAGCCGGCCACCGCTCCGTCGCCGTGCACGGCGATCAGCATCGTGAGCAGGTAGTTGCCGAAGGGTGTCGAGAGCTGGGTGAGGCCTGCCGGCAGGGCGATCGCGAAGAACGGCCGCGCGAAGTCGATGACCGCCTGCACGCGCACCGGAGCGATCAGCCGGTGAACCCGCCAGAGATACCAGATCGCGAGCAGCCCAGAGCTCCCCCGCGCGGCCACCATCACCCAGGCGGCGCCGTCCAGCCTGAAGTCCAGGACCAGGATAAAGAGCGGATCGAGCAGCATCGCCATCAGCCCGGCGGCAAAGGTCACCGACATCGACCGCCAGGCGTCGCCGGCGGCGCGCAGCGCCGAAGAGCCGGTCATGCCTAAGGCCATCAGCGGCGCCGCGGGGGTGGTGATCAGCAGGAAGCGGCTCGCGAGCGCCGCGGTCTCGCCTTCGGCGCCGGCCAGCGCGAGCAGCGGGTCGCGGAGGAGAACGACCAGCAGGCAAACCAGGCCCTGCACCGCGAAGGTCAGGACCAGCGAGGCGGTGGTGGCGGTCCGGGCAGCCGCCATGTCGCCCTCGCCCAGTGCCCGGCTGACCAGGGCCGTGGCCGCGACGGCGAGGCCGAGGCCGGTCGAGATCATGAAGAAGATCACCGTCCACGCGAAGCCCACCGCGGCCACGAGCCGTTCCTCGCCGAGCCGTGACACCCAGAAAAGCGTCGCCGCGTCGATCAGGAACATGAAGGTGAGCCCGATGGCGCCCGCCAGCGTCATCACCACGACATGGCGGAGGGTGGCACCCTCGGTGAAGCGTGCGGCTGCGGCCATCGGCTATGGCAGGCGTGGGCCGCTCGCGCCGGCCTGGCTGGAAATTCTTGGCAGCATGACGCCCGTCGGTACACGGGCACTTGCGGCTTGGCGAGGGAAATCCAACGGCGCGCCGTGCGCATGAGCTTAGGGACGGCCCCTGGTGGATTAACTCTTTGTTAACGCACCGGTTGACCGAACCGAGGGTCAGTGCCCAAGCTGCCGCGGATACGGTCTGCGAGGTCATCATGCGCGTCGTGCTTCTCGTCTGCTTCGGCCTCCTGTCGGCCTGCGCGGCCCGACCGGGCGTGAAGCCGGTGGCTGGCGGCATGAGCCGCGCCGACGGCATCGTGACGATGGTGTCGACCGGCACCATCTACAATCCGGTCTCGCCCGACTGGCGCGCGGCGCAGGCGGCGGCGACCCAGCGGTGTCACCGCTGGGGCTACGACGGCTTCAGCTCGTTCGCCGGCTGGCAGGAAGCGTGCCGGGCGTACGACCTTTACGGCCGCTGCACCGGCACCCGGGTGACGCGCTTCTATTCCTGCGCCTCTGCCGAAGGCTGACGCCGGCGCCGCCGCATCACTGAAGCTCGACCCGGAGCTCATTGTAGCGGGTCACCGGCACTCCGGACGCGCCGCCGACCCCGCCGCCGTACCAGCCGAGCCCGACGCCTACGCCATTCACGTCGCCGGTCCCGACCGAGATTCCTACCGCCGGCCAGCCGCCCAGCCCTCCCGACCACGCGGCCACCGGCGGGGCCGCGGCCGTGCCGGTGGCGGTCCCGGACCGGCAGGTCACGGTGACCGTCGGGGCCGACGCGCCGAGATCGGGCATGAGGATCCGGGCCGGACTGGTGAACTTGGCTTGGAACCAGGGCGTGTCGGCCACGCAGGCGGCGCCTACGAGTTCCTGGCCGGGCGCACCGGCGGTGACGGTGCGAACAACAAGTTGAGTTCTCACCGCGCGCGACGGGCGCCGCGACGCCCGGCTTCGCGACTGCCTGCACCGTCTGCACGCCGACCGGCGCCGCGCCCGTTGTTGCGCACCCTGCAAGGCCGATGACGGCTCCCCAAATCCAGGCCCGCATCCGATCCACCTCTTCTTGGACTTTGCGCATCAGGCAATGGCTGCCGCGGCGGCACAAGCACAAAAGTCAATGCGCGCCATGGGGCGTTAAGGTCTTCTTAACCAAACCGCTTCCCTGTCTAGCTGTGTTGCGCTTCGCATTCCGATCAGGCTACGGCCCGACGCAGGCGCCAGGCCATGAAGGCTTGGGCGCCGCCGACGGCGATCAGCTCGATGCCGAGCAGGACTGCGAGCAGCCAGCTTGCCGTTTCCGGCAGATTTGCGAAGAGAACCAAGGCGCAAGCGATCGCCACGAGGCCGCTCGCCAGCACCCAGAGCCAGTCCTGCATCGGCCGGATCATCAGCGGCGAAGACCACGCGGGCGACGCCGCCGACGAGAAAAAGCACCAGCATCAGCAGCGTGACGGTCAGGAGGCCCGCTTCGGGATTGTTGACGAGCAGGAAGCCGACCAGCACTTCGAGCGCGATGGTGATGATCTGCATCCAGAAATAGGGCACCTGGGTGGCGCCGAAGAGCGAGATGACCTGGACGATGCCGCTGAGGATCAGGAGCCAGCCGAGAAGCACCAGGAGGCTCGTGCTCATGAAGGCCGGAAAGATCAGTGCGAGGACACCGGCGGCGACCATGACGCTGCCCTGGATCAGCACGAGAAGCGAGCGCTTGCGGATGGTGTCGCGCACCGCTTCGCGGAGTACCGCGGAAGCTTCGTTGACAGTGATCGCCATGGTCTGTCCCCTGCACCTGCCCGGTGCGCGGACCTTGCGCGAAACCGTCGTCCCTGTCCAGCGGAGCGCTGGCGAGTGCGAGTAACCGTGGCAAGTAATTGTTATTGTTGCGAAACGTCCTCCGCGTCGCGGTTATCGCTTGACGCGAGGGCTGCGACTTTGCTCAACTTCGGAGTGCACGAGAAAAAGGGATGCCCATGAAGAAGTGTTGCCTGACCGCAGTCTTGGCTGCGGGCGTGGCGTTGCCGGTGGCGGCGCAGGAGGCGCCGGAGATCAGCTATGGGGCTGCGGTCACGTCCAACTATATTTTCCGCGGCCAGACGCAGTCGGACAACCGGCCGGCGCTGCAGGGGTATGTCGAGGGCGCCTACGGGATGTTCTACGGCGGGGTGTGGTCCTCGACGGTCGACATCGACGACGACAACCTCGAGTTCGACCTCTATGCGGGCATCAGGCCGACGTTCGGCGATCTCAGCGTCGATCTGAGCTATGTCCGGTATCTCTATAATAGTAGTGGAGATTGTTGCGGCGAGGTCATCCTGGACCTTGCCTATCCGATGGCCGATCTCGGCGAGCTCGGAGCGGAGTTCGCCTATGATCCGGTGGAAAACACCAAGTGGGCTCAGCTGGGGGCGTCGGTCGACTTCCTGACCGCCTACAGCGTCGGCGGGACGCTGGGGACCGATTTCGGGACGCTCGATCTGGGGAAGGATGACGAGGTGGCGTGGGATCTCGGGGTGTCGCGGACGCTGGGCGAGATCGGGCTGGTGGACCTTCGCTACTACGATTCGAACTACGAAGGCGCGCGCGGCGTGCTGTCGATCGCCGTGGATTTCTGATGTACAAAGCATGCACAACGCATGCACAACCCATGCACGTGAAATCCGGCTCTGAAGCCCGGGCCTAGCGCAGCGCGACCTCGAGGTTGGGGTAGTCCGACACCGGGTAGGACGGGCCGTTCCAGCCCCAGGCGAAGGCGTCGCCCGGCCAGAAGGGATAGCCGGGGGGCCCCCAGAAGCCCGGCGGCTGCTGCCAGCGGGTGATGATGTTGACGCGGCCGGCGCCGGAGAGCTTGCCGGCGCGGCAGGTGGCGGTCAGCTCCGGCGACTGCGGGCCGAAGTTCGGCACCAGGAGCTGGCTCGGGGTGACGAGCTGCGCCGAGTAGAGGCTGGAGACGATGTCGCAGGTGGCGCCGACGACCTCCTGACGCTCGCCGCCGGGGTCTTCGACGAAGCTGCGCACCAGGAGCGCCGCCTCGCCCTGCACCGCGTTGAAGCGGGCGCCGGAGACGACGACCTGACGCTCGACCGGCACTCCGGTGGCGCAGGCGGCAAGCAGCAGCGCCGAGAGGGGCAAGAGCTTGCGCATGGTCGGGTCGGCTCCCTATTCCGCGGCGTGAAGTCGAGGCGCGCCGCCGCCCGAAGCCAAGGCCGCGAGAAGCTCGGCGCGGCGGCGGGCGGCGAGCCTCCGCCGCGGCGCGCTTGACATGGCCGAAGCCGCGGATCGCCAGCGGCAGGGCGGCGAGCTCGATGGCGGCATCGCGGGTCGCCGGCGTCAGCGCCGCCTGGGCCGCGTCCATGTCGCGCTGGTACTCGGCGATCAGCGCCCGCTCCATCCGACGCTCGGCGGTGTAGCCGAACGGATCGAACGGCGTGCCGCGAAGCGCCTTGAACCGCTGCAGGATCTCGAAGGCGCGCAGCATCCACGGGCCGAACTCCTGCTTGCGCGGCATGCCCGAGGCGTCCCTGCGGCCGAGGATCGGCGGCGCGAGGTGGAAGCGCATCGCCCGCACCTCGGTGAAGCCGGCGTCGACCGCGGCCTTGAGCGTGGTGGCGTGAAGCCGGGCGACCTCATATTCGTCCTTGTAGCTCAGGAGCTTGTGGTAGCCCTTCGCCATCGCCAGCGCGAAATCGGGATCGATCTTCGCGGCCGCGGCGATGCGGGCGCGATAGCGGCGGGCGAGACGCTCGCCCTGATAGTCGGCGAGGTGGGCGGCGCGGCGGGCGACGATGGTGTCGAGGTCGTCGGCCGGCGGCGGCGACAAGGGCGTCGCGGCGGCGCGGGCATCGGCGGGATGCACCACCGCCCAGCGTCCGACGGCGAAGGCGGCCTTGTTGCCTTCGACGTCGGCGCCGTTGATCTCGATGGCGCGCAGCAGCGCCTCCTCGCCGACCGGCACCAGCCCGGACTGCCAGGCGGCGCCGAGGATCAGCACGTTGGAGAAGATCGCGTCGCCGAGGAGCTTCTCGGCCAGGCGGGTGGCGTCGAGGACCCGCAGGCCGTCCTCGCCGAGCCGGCCGCGGAGCGCCAGCGTGAGGCGGTCGGTGGGGAGTGCGAAACCGGGGTTGCGGGTAAACTCGCCGGTGATGATCTCGTGGGCGTTGACCACGGCGCGGGTGCGGCCGCGGGCCATCAGGCCGAGGGTCCTGGCGCCAGCGGAGGTGACGAGATCGCCGCCGATCAGCGCGTCGGTCTCGCCGACGGCGACGCGGATCGCCGAGATGTCGGCGGGCCGCTCGGCGACGCGGCAGTGGATGTGCACGGCGCCGCCCTTCTGGGCGAGGCCGGCCATCTCCATCTCGCCGACGCCCTTGCCTTCGAGGTGCGCGCCCATGGCGATCAGCGCGCCGACGGTGACGACGCCGGTGCCGCCGACGCCGGTGATGACGATGTTGAAGGTGCCGTCGATCGCGGGGAGCTTGGGCGCCGGCAGGTCGGGGAGCGCCAGCTCGGCGCGCGGGGTCTTGCGGACCTTGGCGCCTTCGAGGGTGACGAAGCTCGGGCAGAAGCCGTCGAGGCAGGAGAAATCCTTGTTGCAGGAGGATTGGTCGATGATGCGCTTGCGGCCGAACTCGGTCTCGAGCGGCAGGACCGAGACGCAGTTCGACTTGACGCCGCAGTCGCCGCAGCCTTCGCAGACGTCGGGGTTGATGAAGACGCGGCGGTCGGGGTCGGGGAAGGTGCCGCGCTTGCGGCGGCGGCGCTTCTCGGCGGCGCAGGTCTGGATGTAGACGATGGCCGAGACGCCTTCGACCTCCTGGATCTCGCGCTGCACGGCGTCGAGGTCGCGCGCGGTCGCGGAGCCTGACCTGCGGCGGGAAGGCGGCGCGGTCGATGTCCTCCTTGGGGTCGTAGACGCCGACGACGCGGGAGACGCCCATGGCGATCAGCTCACGGGCGATCCGCGGTGCGGTCAGGCCGCCCTCGTTGGGCTGGCCGCCGGTCATCGCGACGGCGTCGTTGAAGAGGATCTTGAAGGTGATGTTGACCTTGGCGGCGAGGGCCGCGCGGATCGCGAGGATCCCCGAGTGGTTGTAGGTGCCGTCGCCGAGGTTCTGGAAGATATGCCTGCGGGTGGAGAAAGGCGCCTCGCCGATCCAGTTGGCGCCCTCGCCGCCCATGTGGGTGAAGCCCTCGGTGTCGCGGTCCATCCACTGCACCATGTAGTGGCAGCCGATGCCGGCGTAGCCGCGGGCGCCTTCGGGCAGGCGGGTCGAGGTATTGTGCGGGCAGCCCGAGCAGAACCACGGGCGTGCGCACCGCGATCTCCTCGGCGTTGTCGGCGCGCACCGCGTCGGCGAGGACGGCGAGCCGCGCCTTGAGCGCGTCGGTCTCGACGCCTTCGAGCGCGAGCAGCGTGCCGAGGGTGCGGGCGACCTTGACCGGGTCGAGCGCCGCCTTGACCGAGAAGATCGTCTCGCCGGCCTCGTTCTTCCAGCCGATCACCCGACGGCCGCGGCGGTCGTCGAAGATCGCCTCCTTGATCTGCACCTCGACCAGCTTGCGCTTCTCCTCGACGACGATGATCAGCGCGAGGTCGTGCGCCCATTCGCGGAAGCTGGCCATGTCGAGCGGCCAGACCTGGCCGACCTTGTAGGTCGAGATGCCGAGGCGGCGGCAGGTCGCATCGTCGAGGCCGAGGAGCTGCAGCGCGTGCTGGGTGTCGAGCCAGGACTTGCCGCAGGAGACGATGCCGATCTTCGCCCGCGGATCGCCCCAAACGCGGCGGTCGATTTTGTTCGCACGGGCAAAGGCTTCGGCGGCGAAGCGCTTCAGGTCGTGCATCCGCGCTTCCTGGGCGGCCGGGGTGTCGTGGCGGCGGATGTTGAGCCCGCCCTCGGGCATCGCGAAGTCGGTCGGGGTGACGATCCTCAGCCGGTGCGGGTCGCCATCGACGACCTGGGTGACCTCGATGGTGTCCTTGACGCATTTGAGGCCGACCCAGCAGCCGGTGTAGCGCGAGAGCGCCCAGCCGAGGAGGCCGTAGTCGAGCACCTCCTGGACCCCGGCCGGCGACAGGATCGGCATCATCGCGTCGACCAGCGCGAACTCGGAGTGGTGCAGCGTGGTCGAGCTCTCGCCGGTGTGGTCGTCGCCGAGGCAGGCGACGACGCCGCCGAACGCCGCGGTGCCGGCCATGTTGGCATGGCGGAAGACGTCGCCGCAGCGGTCGACGCCGGGGCCCTTGCCGTACCAGAGGCCGAAGACGCCCTCTACCCGGCCCTCGCCGTGGAGGCTCACCTGCTGGCTGCCCCAGAGCGCGGTGGCGGCCAGATCCTCGTTGAGGCCGGGCTCGAATTTGACGTCCGCCGCGGTGAGCTGGCCGGCGGCGCGCATCATCGCCAGATCGACGCCGCCGAGCGGCGAGCCGCGGTAGCCGGTGACATAGCCCGCGGTGTCGAGGCCCGCGGCCGCGTCGCGCGCCTTCTGCATCAGGAGGAGCCGGACCAGCGCCGGCGCGCCGCCGAGCAGCACCATGCGCTCGGTCAGGTCGAACCGGTCCGCGAGCGAGACGTCGTGCAGGGTCATGCCACCTCCCAGGGCCTGCGGTGGACGGGGATCCCCCATCGCAAGTATAGGCTGGAACGCGGCGATAAACGAGACAAATTTCGCGTGAGGCCGTGCGCCGCGGCGCCGTGAAAGGAAATGTCACGGCTGGGCGATAAAATGCGCATCGGGCCCAGGTTGGCCGCCTCTTGCGCAAATTTATGGTATTGGGGCCGGGAGCGATTACATGGGCGGCGTCGAGTAGGTGACGTCAGTGGGTGCGATGGACTGGGACAAGCTGCGAATTTTTCATGCGGTGGCGGACGCGGGTAGCCTGACCCACGCCGGCGACACGCTGCACCTCAGCCAGTCGGCGGTGAGCCGGCAGATCCGCGCGCTGGAGGAGAGCCTGAACACCACGCTGTTCCGGCGGCACGCCCGCGGGCTGCTGCTGACCGAGCAGGGCGAGCTCCTGTTCGAGGCGACGCGGACGATGAGCAAGCGGCTCGACGCCGCCGCGGCGCGGATCCGCGACTCCGAGGACGAGGTCCATGGCGAGCTCAGGGTCACGACGACCACCGGGTTCGGCACGCTGTGGCTGGCGCCGCGGCTCAACCGGCTGTTCGAGCGGTATCCGAACCTGAAGATCGACCTGATGCTCGAGGAGCGGATACTCGATCTGCCGATGCGCGAGGCGGACGTGGCGATCCGGCTGAAGGAGCCGAGCCAGGCGGATCTGATCCGGCGGCGGCTGATGGACGTTTACATCCGGCTCTATGCCAGCAGCGCCTACGTGGCCAAGCACGGGCTGCCGCAATCGGTGGCGGAGCTCGCCGGCCACCGGCTGATCACCCAGAGCCCGGCCTCGCCGCAGGTGCGGGCGGGGGTGGATTTCGTGCAGCGGCTGCTCGGGGCGGCGCCGTCCTCGTCGCTCGCGGTGAACAATTATTTCGGCATCCTGCAGGGCGTGATCCACGGGCTCGGCATCGGATCGCTGCCGCACTATCTGACCGGGGACTTCCCCGACCTGGTCAATATCCTGCCGGAGGAGCAGAGCGCACCGATTCCGGCCTACATCGCCTACGTCGAGGAACTGCGGCATTCCAAGCGGGTATGCGCGTTTCGCGATTTCATGATCGAGGAGATCACCGCCTTCAAGCGGGGCGAGCTGGCCGAGGCGGAAGCGCGACCGAGCCATGCGGTGGCGCGATAACGGCCATGCACAACATTTGGGCAGGGCCACTTGCCTGAGAGGCCATCACTTGCTATATTACAACTCGAAGTTGGGCATCGCCCTGCGATCGCCCTGCTTCACCTCCCTGTTGGACTTGGGCCGAGCTAACGCTCGGCCTCTTTTTTTCCGCATAGCGATTGGACGCTCGCTCGCGCGGGCGGGGCTTTCGCTCTGCGGCGGGCGGCCGTAAAAGCGGGCCGAGCCGCAAGCCCGGGAGCACGCATGTCCGACAGCCTTCTTGTCCGCGAGCCGGAGATCACCGAAGCGCTGGTGGCGGCGCATGGGCTGAGGCCGGACGAGTACCGGCGGATCCTCGATCTGATCGGCCGGGCGCCGACGCTGACCGAGCTCGGGATCTTCTCGGCGATGTGGAACGAGCATTGCTCGTACAAGAGCTCGAAGCGGTGGCTCAGGACGCTGCCGACCACGGGGCCGCAGGTGATCTGCGGGCCGGGCGAGAACGCCGGCGTCGTCGACATCGGCGACGGCCCCGATGGCAGGAAAATGGCGCTGGTCTTCAAGATGGAGAGCCACAACCATCCCTCCTATATCGAGCCCTACCAGGGGGCGGCGACCGGGGTCGGCGGCATCCTGCGCGACGTCTTCACCATGGGCGCCCGGCCGATCGCGGCGATGAACGCGCTGAGCTTCGGCCGGCCGGCGCATCCGAAGACCCGGGCGCTGGTGCGGGGCGTGGTCGCGGGGATCGGCGGCTACGGCAATGCCTTCGGGGTGCCGACGATCGGCGGCGAGCTCAGGTTTCACGCCGCCTATGACGGCAACTGCCTGGTCAACGCCTTTGCCGCCGGGTTGGCGGAGGCCGACGGCATCTTCTATTCGGCGGCATCGGGGGTGGGGATGCCGGTGGTCTATCTCGGGGCCAAGACCGGGCGGGACGGGGTCGGCGGCGCGACCATGGCGAGCGCCGAGTTCGACGCGCGCATCGACGAGAAGCGGCCGACGGTGCAGGTCGGCGACCCTTTCACCGAGAAGCGGCTGATGGAGGCATGCCTCGAGCTGATGGCGACCGGGGCGGTGATCTCGATCCAGGACATGGGCGCGGCCGGGCTGACCTGCTCGGCGGTGGAGATGGGCGACAAGGGGGATCTCGGGATCCGGCTCGACCTCGACCGGGTGCCCGTGCGCGAGCGCGGGATGACCGCCTACGAGATGATGCTGAGCGAGAGCCAGGAGCGGATGCTGATGGTGCTGCGTCCTGAGAAGGAGGCGGCGGCGCGGGCGGTGTTCGACAAATGGGATCTGGATTTCGCCATCGTCGGCGAGACGATCGCCGAGGACCGCTTCATCGTGCGGCTCGGCGGCGCGGTGAAGGCGGACTTGCCGCTGAAGGCGCTGTCGGGGGCAGCGCCGGAGTATGACCGGCCCTGGGTCGCCTCCCCTGCCCCGGCGGCGCTCGGGCCGGTGCCGGAGGTCGATCCTGCGGCGGCGCTGCTCGCGCTGATCGGGAGCCCGAACTACTGCGGGCGGGGCTGGGTCTGGTCGCAGTACGACCAGCAGGTGATGGCGGACACCCTCCTGCTGCCGGGGTCGGACGCCGGCGTGGTCCGGGTGCATGGCACCGGCAAGGCGATCGCCTTCACCAGCGACGTGACCCCGCGCTATTGCCGGGCCGATCCGGAGCGCGGCGGCATGCAGGCGGTGGCCGAGGCGTACCGCAACCTTATCGCCACCGGGGCGCGGCCGCTGGCGGCGACCGATAACCTCAACTTCGGCAATCCCGAGAAGCCGGAGATCATGGGGCAGCTCGTCGGCTGCATCCGCGGGATCGGCGCCGCGTGCCTGGCGCTCGACATGCCGATCGTTTCGGGCAACGTCAGCCTCTACAACGAGACCGACGGGCGGGCGATCCTGCCGACGCCGACGATCGGCGGGGTCGGGCTGATCGAGAATGTCGAGCGGATGATCCGGATGGCGCCGCGCGACGGCGACCGGCTGGTGCTGGTCGGCGAGAGCCACGGCCATCTCGGGCAGTCGGCGCTGCTTGCGGAGATCTTCGGACGCGAGGAGGGCGACGCGCCGCCGGTCGATCTGGCGGCGGAGCGGGCGGCAGGCGAGTTCGTGCGCGCGGCGAACGCCGCGGGGCTGATCGCGGCGGCGCACGATCTCTCCGACGGCGGCCTGGCGCTGGCGGCGGCGGAGATGGCGCTGGCGGGCGGGCTCGGGGTGACGCTGCAGGCGGATGACGCGCTAGGGGCCGCGGCCTGGTTCTTCGGCGAGGACCAGGGGCGGTACCTGCTGGCCTGCGCGCCGGAAGCGGTCGAGGCGATGCTGGCGCGCGGCGGGGAGGCCGGGGTCGCGGTGCGGGAGGTCGGGACGGCCGGCGGCGATGCCATCCGGCTGGGAGAGGCAAGCGTCGGGTTGGACGCGGTGCGGCGGGCACATGGCGCCTGTCTCACGCGGCTCTTCGACTGACCCTTGTCGCCAACAGGTTGCGCCTCTAGATTCGGGGGAGCGAGGCGCGGGAGCGATCTGCCGGATGGCGATGGAAGCGGCGGACATCGAGCGACTGATCCGGGCGGCGTTTCCGACCGCGCGGGTCGAGATCACCGATCTTGCCGGCGACGGCAACCACTATGCCGCGACCGTCACCGCCGAGGAGTTCCGCGGCCTGAACCGGGTGAAGCAGCACCAGATGGTCTATGCCGCGCTGAAGGGAAAGATGGAAGGGTCGCAGGGGGAGCTGCATGCGCTCGCGCTGACGACCAAGGCACCGGAGTAGGATGATGAATACCACGGAAACTACCGCTCACGACGCGATCAAGGCCGAGATCGGGGCCAACGACGTGGTGCTGTTCATGAAGGGCACCGCGCAGGCGCCGCAGTGCGGCTTCTCGAACCGCGTCGTCGGCGTGCTCAACTATATGGGCGTCGAGTTCAAGGACGTGAACGTGCTGGCGGATGATGGAATCCGCAATGGAATCAAGGCCTTCTCGGACTGGCCGACCATCCCGCAGCTCTACGTCAAGGGCGAGTTCGTCGGCGGATGCGACATCGTGACCGAGATGACGCTGTCGGGCGAGCTCGACGCGCTGTTCGCCGCCAAGGGGATCGCGTTCGACAAGGACGCGGCGGCGAAGATCCGCGAAGCCAACAAGTAGGCGGATTTCGCCGCCAAGGGGCTGAAACCGCCTCATTTTTTTCGTCAGGAATCCGATCTTGAAAGCGTCTGGAAACCATCCAGACGTTTTCAGGTTTTTTCCGCGGATCAGGCGGGCTGAGCGTCCCGTGCCAGCGCGTTGACCTCGGCGACGACCTGACCGAGCAGCATCGCGGCGGCCTCGTTCTCCTCGCGCAGGCTGGCGATATCCTCGGGCGTGGTCTTGTGCGAGGCCTCGGTCTCGTGCTTCAGCGCGTTGGCGGCGAGCATCGCCGACTTGGCCTCGGCGATGCGGACGCGCTCCTCGGCGTGGCGCAGGCGCTCCTCGGTGGCGCGGAGCTGCTCCTGGACGCCGGTCATGGTGTCGGCGAGCATCAGACCGGCGAGGAGCAGCATGCGCTTCTCGGTGGAGCGGCCGGCGTCGCCGATGCGGACCGCCTCGGTGTCGAGCAGCCGGCCGGCGCGTTCCAGCGACGGCTCCTGGCCGGGCTCGCAAGCGACCTCGAACACGCGGCCGCCGATCTCGAGGATAAGCTCGGGCATGTCAGACCTCCTCGATCAGGGGCTTGAGCTGGGCGATCAGGTCGTCGAGCGCGGCGACGTCCTTGTCGCGCTTGACGCGGAGCCGCTCGAGCTCGTCGGCAAGCTCGGCGTTCTCGCTCTCGAGCGCGGCGATGCGGTCGCGAAGCGCCTGCTCGCCGGGCTGCGGCGCGGCGGCGGCCTCGCGGGCCGCGAGCGCCGAACGCAGCCGTTCGAACGCCTCGGCGAGCTGGGCCTGGAGCTGGGTGATCTGACTCATCTCTGCGCTTTCCATCCGGTCGGCTCCCGTTTTAGGCAGCCGAGAGGGCGAATGCAATCAGTCGCGCGCAGCCCGGAGGCGATCGGAGGTTGAGCGGAGGTTGGGCGGGAGTTGGGCGGAGGCCTGGCGAAACCGGGCTTGACCGTCGGGGTCGGGCTGGTAACTGTGCCCCAGTCCCGGCGCCCTCGGATCGAGCCTGGCGCCCCCGCGAGCAGGAAAGGCCCGCCCCGGTGAACATCCCCGAGCTCCGCCAGCGCTACCCCGACCATTGGATGAAGGCGGCCGCGCTGCGGGTGCTGGCGATGGACGCGGTGCAACAGGCGAACTCCGGGCATCCCGGCCTGCCGATGGGCATGGCGGGCGTGGCGACCGTGCTCTTCGAAAAGCACCTGAAGTTCGACGCCAGTGCTCCGAACTGGCCGGACCGCGACCGGTTCGTGCTGTCGGCGGGGCATGGGTCGATGCTGCTTTACGGGCTCTTGTATCTGACCGGCTATCCGAAGATGACGATCGACGAGCTCAGGCATTTCCGCCAGCTCGGCTCGCGCACCGCCGGGCATCCGGAGTACGGCCACGCGCCGGGGATCGAGACAACCACCGGGCCGCTCGGCCAGGGCCTCGCCAATTCGGTCGGCATGGCGATCGCCGAGGCGCACCTGGCGGCACGCTGGGGGCGCGGCATCGTCGATCACACCACCTGGGTGATCGCCGGCGATGGCTGCCTGATGGAAGGCATCAGCCATGAGGCGATCGGGCTCGCCGGCAAGCAGCAGCTCGGCAAGCTGATCGTGATGTGGGACAACAACGGCATCTCGATCGACGGCAAGGTCAGCCTCGCCGACATCACCGACCAGAAGGCGCGGTTCGCGGCCGCGGGCTGGTCGGTGCACGAGTGCGACGGGCATGACCCGGAGGATGTCGACCGGGCGCTGACCGAGGCGAAGGCGGCCGGCCTGGCCGAGGGCCGGCCGGCGATGATCGACTGCCGGACGCATATCGGCTTCGGGGCGCCGACCAAGCAGGACACCAAGGCGGCGCACGGCTCGCCGCTCGGGGCCGAGGAGATCGCCAAGGTCCGCGAGATCTACGGCTGGCCGTATCCGCCGTTCGAGGTGCCGGGGGCGATCGTCGGCGAATGGCGGAAGATCGGCAGCCGCGGGGCGGCGGCGCGGGAGGCATGGGAGGCGCGGCTCGGCAAGCTCTCCGGCGCCAGGCAGGCGGAGTTCGCGCGGATCATGGCCGGCGAGATGCCGGGCAAGCTCGCGGGTGCGATCAACGCCTTCAAGAAGGCGGCATCCGAGGCGGCAGCGAAGGTCGCCACGCGCAAGTCCTCGGAGCTGGTGCTCGAGGTGGTCAACGCCACGGTGCCGGAGACGATGGGCGGCTCGGCGGATCTGACCGGGTCGAACAACACGCTGACCAAGGGGCTGGGCGTGTTCGACGCCGAGAACCGCGGCGGGCGCTATATCCACTACGGCATCCGCGAGCACGGCATGGCCGCGGCGATGAACGGTATGGCGGTGCATGGCGGGGTGGTGCCTTATGGCGGCACGTTCCTGACCTTCGCGGATTATGCGCGCGGGGCGATGCGGCTCTCCTCGGAGATGGGCGCGCGGGTGATCTACGTGCTGACCCACGATTCGATCGGGCTCGGCGAGGACGGGCCGACGCATCAGCCGGTCGAGCATCTGGCGATGCTCCGGGCGACGCCGAACCTCAACGTGTTTAGGCCCGCGGACACGGTGGAGACGGCGGAGGCCTGGGAGGTGGCGCTGAACAATCGCGGCACGCCGTCGGTGCTGGCGCTGACCCGGCAGAACCTGCCGGTGGTGCGGACCAGGCATACGCGGCAGAACCTGACGGCGAAGGGCGCCTACGTGCTCGCCGAGGCCGAGGGCAGGCGGCGGGCGATCCTGCTGGCGACCGGGTCGGAGGTCGAGATCGCGCTTGACGCGCGGGCGATCCTGCAAGGCAAGGGCATCGGGGCGCGGGTGGTGTCGATGCCGTGCTGGGAGCTTTTCGCGGCGCAGGACGAGAAGTACCGCCGCAGCGTGCTGCCGGCCGGCCCCTGCCGGGTGGCGGTGGAGGCGGCGGTCGGCTTCGGCTGGGACCGCTGGCTGTACGGCGAGCGCGGTTCGGAGAAGAAGGCGGGCTTCGTCGG
Organism: uncultured Alphaproteobacteria bacterium; assembly: GCA_963750745.1. Taxonomy (GTDB): domain Bacteria; phylum Pseudomonadota; class Alphaproteobacteria; order Rhodobacterales; family Rhodobacteraceae; genus Amaricoccus. Next base: position 53,200 of record CAVVSO010000039.1, read on the forward strand.
CATGACCGGCTTCGGCGCCTCGGGGCCGATCGAGGCGCTCTATCCGCATTTCGGCATCACCGCCGAGGCGGTGGCGGCGAAGGCCGAGGCGCTGCTCTAGGCAGCCCGGCTGAGGGAGGGGAAACGGTCGTGGCCTGGAAGGCGATCGACGACATGGACCTTGCCGGCAAGGTCGTGCTGACGCGGGTCGATATCAACGTGCCGGTCGAGGACGGCCGGGTCACCGACGCCACCCGGATCGAGCGCATCGTGCCGACGATCAAGGCGATCCTGGAGAAGGGCGGCAAGCCGGTGCTGCTGGCGCATTTCGCCCGGCCCAAGGGCAAGGTGGTGCCGGAGATGAGCCTCAGGGTGACGCTGCCGGCGCTGGAGGAAGCGCTGGGGCAGCCGGTCGCCTTCGCCGACGACTGCGTCGGCGCGGTGGCGGCGAAGGCTGATCGCCGGGCTGCCGCAGGGAGGCGTGCTGCTGCTGGAGAACACCCGCTTTCATGCGGGCGAGGAGAAGAACGATCCCGCGTTCGCGGCCGAACTGGCGGCGCTGGGCGACATCTATTGCAACGACGCCTTCTCCGCGGCGCACCGGGCGCATGCCTCGACCGAGGGCATCGCCCGGTTGCTGCCGTCCTGTGCCGGGCGGTCGATGCAGGCCGAGCTCGAGGCGCTCGACAGGGCGCTGGGCAAGCCGGAGCGGCCGGTGGTGGCGGTGGTCGGCGGCGCCAAGGTCTCGACCAAGCTCGAGCTTCTCGGCAACCTGATCGGCAAGGTGGACACGCTGGTGATCGGCGGCGGCATGGCCAACACCTTCCTCGCGGCGCAAGGCATCGACGTCGGCAAGTCGCTCTGCGAGCACGACCTGGCGGAGACGGCGCGGGATACCGTGGCCAAGGCCGGCGCGGCCGGGTGCGCGATCCTGCTGCCGGCGGACGTGGTGGTGGCGCGCGAGTTCAAGGCGGGAGCGGCGAGCGAGACGGTGCCGGCCGACGCCTGCCCGGCCGACGCGATGATCCTCGACGCAGGCCCCGAGGCGATCGCGGCGATCGTGGCGGCCTTCTCGGCGGCGCGGACCCTGGTCTGGAACGGGCCGCTCGGCGCCTTCGAGATCCCGCCGTTCAACGCGGCGACCGACGCAGCGGCGCGGCAGGCGGCCGAGCTGACCCGCGCCGGGCGGCTGGTGTCGGTGGCGGGCGGCGGCGACACGGTGGCGGCGCTGAACGCCAGCGGATCGGCCGAGGCCTTCACCTATGTCTCCACCGCCGGCGGGGCGTTCCTGGAGTGGCTCGAAGGCAAGACGCTGCCCGGGGTCGCGGCACTCGAAGGCAACTGATAGAGGGTTTCGCCATGAAGACTTCGCGCATCGTCCAGAAGATCCTGAGCAACTACGAGGCGGACAATCCCGGGGTGAAGGGCAACCTCTGCCGCATCCTGATGCACGGCCGGCTCGGCGGCACCGGCAAGGTGATCATCCTGCCGGTCGACCAGGGCTTCGAGCACGGGCCGGCGCGCAGCTTCGCGCCGAACCCCGCGGCCTACGATCCGCATTACCACTACCAGCTGGCGATCGACGCCGGGCTCAACGCCTTTGCCTCGCCGCTCGGCATGATCGAGGCCGGGGCCGACACCTTCGCCGGGCAGATCCCGACGATCCTGAAGCTCAACTCATCGAACTCGCTGGTGCCGAGATCGGCCGCCTTCGACCAGGCGATCACCGGCTCGGTCGACGACGCGCTGCGGCTCGGCTGCGCCGCGATCGGCTTCACGATCTACCCGGGCTCGTCGGCGGCGCTCGACATGTTCGAGGAGATCTCGCGAGCTGCGCGAGGAGGCCGCGGCCAAGGGCCTCGCCACGGTGATCTGGTCCTATCCGCGCGGCGAGGAATTGTCGAAGGACGGCGAGACGGCGATCGACGTCGGCGCCTATGCCGCGCAGATCGCGGCGCTGCTCGGCGCGCATATCATCAAGGTCAAGCTCTCGACCGACCATCTCGAGCAGGCCGAGGCGAAGAAGGTCTACGAGAAGTACGAGATCGACGTCGGCAGCGGCGCGGCGCGGGTGCGGCACTGCATGCAGGCGGCGTTCGGCGGCCGGCGGATCGTGGTCTTCTCCGGCGGCGCCGCCAAGGGCGAGGACGCGATCTACGAGGACGCCCGCGCGATCCGCGACGGCGGCGGCAACGGCTCGATCATCGGCCGCAACACCTTCCAGCGGTCGCGGGAGGACGCGCTGGCGATGCTCGACCGGCTGGTCGAGATCTACAAGGGGCGGGGCTGAATCGCGGGCCGGTGCGAAGGGGATTCCCAAGCGATCGGATTTCTGCCATGGTCGTCGAACAGGCAATGAAACGATCAGCAACAGGCTCAGAATGTATATGGGATCCGAGCCGAGGCGGGCGAGCTTCGGCGGCGCGGTATTCGCGATCATCGTGCTGGCGCTGATGGGCTATCTGAGCTTCGCGGCGCTGCAGGGCGAGCACGGCCTCTTCAGCCTGTTCCAGGAAGAGGCGCAGGAAGGCCAGCTCAAGACCGAGCTCTCAAGGCTGCAGGCCGAGCGCGCGATCATCGCCAACAAGACCCGGCGGCTCTCGACCGAGCATCTCGATGTCGACCTTCTGGAAGAGCAGGCGCGCAAGGTTCTCGGACTCGGACGTCCGGACGAGATCATCATCCGCTGATCGGTTGGCGACGGCCCGGAGCGAATAAGGGCTGTCTCCGGCCCGAATTCGACGGGTATAATCCAAGTAGTTCAAAGTTAAACTAAAACTGGGGGAACGGTCGATGGCGACGATACGGCGTGCCACGAAGCCGAACGCGACCAAGGACGAACTGCTCGCTTACTATCGCTCGATGCTGCTGATCCGGCGATTCGAGGAGAAGGCGGGGCAGCTCTACGGCATGGGGCTGATCGGCGGCTTCTGCCATCTCTACATCGGCCAGGAGGCGGTGGTGGTGGGGCTCGAGTCGACCACCAAGGACGGCGATCAGCGGGTGACCACCTATCGCGACCACGGGCACATGCTGGCCTGCGGCATGGACCCCAAGGGGGTGATGGCCGAGCTGACCGGGCGGTCGGACGGCTATTCGCGCGGCAAGGGCGGCTCGATGCACATGTTCTCCAAGGAGAAGCAGTTCTACGGCGGCCACGGCATCGTCGGTGCCAACGTGCCGATCGGCGCCGGGCTCGCCTTCGCCAACCAGTACCGCGGCAACGACAATGTCGCCTTCACCTATTTCGGCGACGGCGCCGCCAACCAGGGCCAGGTCTACGAGACCTTCAACATGGCGAGCCTCTGGAAGCTGCCGGTGATCTTCGTGATCGAGAACAACCAGTATGCAATGGGAACGTCGCTGAAGCGCGCCTCCTCGACGCCCGGCGCTCTACACCCGCGGTGCCGCCTTCGGCATCCCCGGCGAGGCCGTCGACGGGATGGACGTGCTGGCGGTGCGGGCCGCCGGCCAGAAGGCGGTGGCGCATTGCCGCGGCCGGCGAAGGGCCCGTACATCCTGGAGATGAACACCTATCGCTATCGCGGGCACTCGATGTCGGATCCGGCCAAGTACCGGACCCGCGAGGAGGTGCAGAAGATGCGCGAGGAGCGCGACCCGATCGATCATGTCCGCGACCTGCTGGTCGCCGGCAAGCTCGCGACCGAGGACGATCTGAAGGCGGTCGACAAGGAGATCAAGGCGGTGATCAACGAAGCCGCCCAGTTCGCCCAGGACAGCCCGGAGCCGGCCGCAGCCGAGCTCTGGACCGACGTTTACGCCTGAGGGGGACGAGACATGGCCACGCAGATCCTGATGCCCGCGCTGTCTCCGACGATGGAAGAGGGAACGCTCGCGAAATGGCTGGTCAAGGAGGGGGACGCGGTCACCTCCGGCCAGATCATCGCCGAGATCGAGACCGACAAGGCCACGATGGAATTCGAGGCGGTCGACGAGGGGAAGGTCGGGAAGATCCTGATCGACGAGGGCACCGAGGGGGTGAAGGTGAACACGCCCATCGCGGTGCTGCTCGAGGAGGGTGAGGACGCCTCGGCGATCGCCGCACCCGCTGCGGCGCCGGCCGCGACCGTCGCCGAGCCTGAGGAGGCGCCGGCCGTCGCGATGCCGTCCCAGCCGGCGGTTGCACGCGCCGAGCCGGCGCGGGAGCCGGAGGTTCCCGAGGGCACGAAGTTCCGCACCCAGACGGTGCGTGAGGCGCTCCGGGACGCGATGGCCGAGGAGATGCGGCGCGACGCCGACGTCTTCCTGATGGGCGAGGAGGTGGCCGAATATCAGGGCGCCTACAAGATCAGCCAGGGGCTGCTCGAGGAGTTCGGCGGCAAGCGGGTGATCGACACGCCGATCACCGAGCACGGCTTCACCGGGCTCGCGGTCGGGGCGGCGTTCGCCGGCCTCAGGCCGATCGTCGAGTTCATGACCTTCAACTTCGCGCTGCAGGCGATCGACCAGATCATCAACTCGGCGGCGAAGACGCTCTACATGTCGGGCGGCCAGATGGGCAGCCCGATCGTCTTCCGCGGCCCGAACGGCGCCGCCGCCCGGGTGGCGGCGCAGCACAGCCACGACTTCGCGGCGATGTACGCGAATATTCCGGGATTGAAGGTGGTGCAGCCCTATACGGCCGCGGACGCCAAGGGATTGCTGAAGTCGGCGATCCGCGACCCCAATCCGGTCATCGTGCTGGAGAACGAGATCCTCTACGGCCGGAGCTTCGAGGTGCCGGAGCTCGATGATTTCACCGTGCCGATCGGCAAGGCCCGCATCGCGCGCGAGGGGAGCGATCTCACCATCGTCAGCTTCGGCATCGGCATGACCTACGCGCTGCAGGCGGCCGAGGAGCTGGCGAAGGAGGGGATCTCGGCCGAGGTGATCGACCTGCGGTCGCTGCGGCCGATGGACACCGACGCGGTGATCGCCTCGGTGCAGCAAGACCAACCGCTGCGTGACCGTCGAGGAGGGCTTCCCGGTCTGCTCGATCGGCAACCACATCTCGGCGGTGCTGATGGAGAAGGCGTTCGACTATCTCGACGCCCCGGTTCTGAACTGCGCAGGCAAGGACGTGCCGATGCCCTATGCGGCCAACCTCGAGAAGCTCGCGCTGGTCAACACGGGCGAGGTCATCGCCGCCTGCAAGTCCGTCACCTACCGCTGAGGGAGCGCGCCATGCCGATCAATATCCTGATGCCCGCGCTTTCCCCGACGATGGAGGAGGGCACGCTGGCGAAGTGGCTGGTCAAGGAGGGGGATCAGGTCGCGTCCGGCGCCATCCTCGCCGAGATCGAGACCGACAAGGCGACGATGGAGTTCGAGGCGGTCGACGAGGGCACCGTCGGCAAGATCGTGGTCCCGGAGGGCACCGAGGGGGTCAAGGTCAACGACCTGATCGCGGTCCTGCTCGAGGAGGGCGAGACCGCCGACGACATCGGATCGGCCCCCGCCGCAGCGGCGGCGAAGCCTGCCGCCGCGCCCGATGGCCCATCGGCACCCGCAGCGGCCCTGGCGGCGCCGAGCCCGGCGCCCACAGCCGCCGGAGGTCAACGCGTCTTCGCCTCACCACTGGCGCGGCGCATCGCCGGCGAGAAAGGCCTCGACCTCTCCGCGGTCAAGGGGTCCGGTCCCAACGGCCGCATCGTCAAGGCAGACGTTGAAGCGGCGCGTCCGGCTGGCCCGCAGGAGAAGCCTGCTGCGGCAGCCGCCGCACCGGCCGCCGCCCCCGCGGCGACGCCGTCCGCCGTCGCCGAAGCGGTGATGAAGTCCTACGCGGATCGCGAGTACGAGGAAGTCAAGCTCGACGGCATGCGCAAGATCATCGCCGCGCGGCTGACCGAGGCCAAGCAGACGATCCCGCATTTCTACCTCAGGCGCGAGATCCGGCTCGATCCGCTTCTGGCGTTCCGCTCGCAGCTCAACAAGGAGCTCAAGTCCCGCGGCGTGAAGCTCTCGGTGAACGACTTCATCATCAAGGCGTCGGCGGTGGCGCTGCAGCAGGTTCCGGACTGCAATGCGGTCTGGGCCGGCGATCGCGTCCTGCGGCTGAAGCCGTCGGACGTCGCCGTGGCGGTGGCGATCGAGGGGGGATTGTTCACGCCAGTGCTTCGCGATGCCGACAAGAAGTCGCTCTCGGCGCTGTCGGCCGAGATGAAGGACCTCGCCGCGCGCGCGCGCAATCGCAAGCTCGCCCCGCACGAGTATCAGGGGGGCACTTTCGCGATCTCGAATCTCGGCATGATGGGAATCGAGAATTTCGATGCGGTGATCAATCCGCCGCATGCATCGATTCTGGCCGTCGGCGCCGGGATCAGCAAGCCGATCGTCGGCGGCTCGGGCGAGATCGAGGTCGCCACGATGATGTCGGTGACGCTATCGGTCGATCACCGCGTCATCGACGGGGCGCTCGGCGCCCGCTTTCTCGAGGCGCTCAAAGAGAACCTGGAGCATCCCATCGCCATGCTGGCATAGGCGAGGCGGCCTCGGCAGAACGCTCAGGTCCTGCCCGAGCGCCCCGGCTCGCCGATCATCTGGTTCATCGTCTTGGAGGGCTCAGCGCATCCGGCCTCCCCGACGATATGCGCCGGCACGCCGGCCACCGTCTTGCACGGCGGCACGTCCTGGAGGACGACCGAGCCCGCGGCGATACGGCTGCAGCCACCCACCCGAATGTTGCCGAGGACGGCCGCGCCGGCGCCGATCAGCACGCCGTCGCCGATCTTGGGATGGCGATCGCCATCCTCCTTGCCGGTCCCGCCAAGGGTGACGGAGTGAAGCATCGAAACATTGTCCCCGACGGCAGCGGTCTCGCCGATCACGATCGAATGCGCATGATCCATCATGACCCCGTTCCCCATCCGCGCTCCCGGGTGAATGTCCACCCCGAAGACCTCGGAGGTGCGCATCTGGATGAAATAGGCCATGTCCGTCCGGCGCTGCTGCCAGAGCCAGTGACCGATCCGATAGCACTGCAACGCCTGGAAGCCCTTGAAGAACAATAGCGGCTGCAGATAGCGATGGCAGGCGGGATCGCGCTCGAACACCGCGAGAATGTCGGCCCGCGCCGAGATGCCGAGCTCCCGATCGTCCTGATAAGCCTCGTCGACGATCTCCCGCAGGATCAGGTCGCTCATCTCCGGTGAAGCCAGCTTCTGGGCGATGCGGTAGCTCAGCGCCCGCTCGAGGCTGCTGTGATGGAGAATCCCCGCGTGCACCAGGCTGGCCATCAGCGGCTCGTCACGGGTAACCTGCTCGGCTTCTCGACGGATCGCCGACCAAACCGGATCAAGGCTCGCGATGCTTACCTGTGTCCGTCCCATACCCGCTTCTCCAATCCACCCGACGCACCGGAACTTTGTTCGGACGCGGGGAAAAATCAAGGGACAAGGGCAGGAATGCTGAAGTTCAGACCGGCCGCGGCGGCTCGATCTGCCAAAGATGGATCGCGAGCCGGATCGTCCCGGAGGCGAAGCTCCCGCCCTCGGCGCTGATCAGCAGCGGGGTCGGGGCATAGTAGGTCACCGGCGACCCGCTCAGGCCGACGACATACGAGTTGAGCCCGAGCCCGAGTCCCGAGCCGTAGCGATTGTCCGAGCCGCCCACGCCGATCCGCCAGCCGGTGAGACCGGCCCCGGCCAAAGGGCTGATCACCCGGCCGGCGATACCCATCACCATTGCCTGGTTGGGAATTGCCACGGACGTGAGATTTGTGGCCCCGCCTGCGATGGAATGGTCGAATTCGACGACCCTGGAGATCGTGGCTGCCCCATGGGGCGACACCACGATCGCATCGAGGACCCAGCCCGCTCCGTCGAACATGAGGTGTCCGCCGCGGCCCTCGTCCCAGGCGCGCCAGCCGGCCCTGGGCGTGAGAAAGATCCATCCGCCGTTGCTCCAGACGGCGATCCGCCCGACCATGCCCTCCCAGGCCCCGGAAGCCTCCGCCGGCACTAGGTAGCTCCGGCCCTCGTCAGCCGACGCGGGCGGATCCTGAATAACCGAGGAGGCCACCCGCAACTGCACGGCCGCATCCAGCCGCGCCAGGGCCTCATTGACCGTCACGTGCTTCTGCGCCTGCGCCGGCATGACCAGCGGGAGATCAAGCTGAGCTGTCTTAGCCATCGAAGTCGATCCTCTCGAAAGGTCCCGCACCGAACCGCACCGAGAGCTGGGCAACCTCGAACACGAGGTGCCCCTCGATGCCGTCCGCCGCCTGATCGGCTGCCGTGTAGAGGTGGCGAGGAACGCCGACGGCGATTTCTCTCACCAAAGCGCCAGACCGCATGATCCGGAGCAGATAGGCCTCGCTCTCTTCTCCGAGAGGCACCTCCGTGCCGAGCCAGCTGTCGCCGTCGATCCGGGTGCGTCGCGTCCAGGCCAGCGCAACGTCGCCGTCGCCCAGCCGGCGGGCGCTGAAATGCGTCGGCCGATACGGCCGCAGCCCGACACCGGCGAAGGCCTCTACCCGGTGCACATAGCTTACATCGTCATAAGGCCTGATGGCTGGTCCGACCCTGTAGTGCCGCTCGAGCCCCCGCGAGGCGCCCGGAATCGGCACCTGCACCACGGCGCCGTTCAGCAGGACGAAATCGGTGCCGGTCGGCCAGACCTCCGGCATCACCCCGTCGGTTCCGGCCTGCCCGCGCAACAGCCCGCCCAGCAGATAGACCTGCGGCGCCACCAGCTCGGCCGAGCGGAACTGAACAACCTCCCAGTCGTCCGCCGACGCCGACCGGAGCGCCGCGACGTTGGCGCCGTTCAGCACATCGGCCTCGCTGCGGCTCTGCAGGCTGCCCGAAGCCAGGCGAATCCGCACCCGCGCTGCGCATCCACGTCCCGGCGTTCCCGCGCGGCAAGGGATCGAGCAGCGCGCCGACCACCGCAGGCCGCTTCACCTCGGCATCGAAGGCATAGCCGAAGTCATCGCTCGCCGAATAGATCGCGACCGGTCCGGTCCAGGGCCGCCGCATCACCGCGACATGGGGCGCGAGCGGGTCCTCGTCGCCGCGCAGGAGCGGCAGGTCCAGAAACTCCACATCGACCGGCGAGGGCGCCGCCAGCGCGGCCGCCCGGACCGCCCGAGGCCCCAGAACCGGCGCCTCGTATACGCCTGGCTCCACCCGAACCGCGGTGATCGCCCTCAGCCCGGCTTCCTCGACCCGATCGATCCGAAAAAGCCCGGCGTCTTCCCCGGCCCCCATCGCGATCAGATCCCCAACGGTGAAGCGCAGGCTGGATGGCGGAAGGCTGCAGCCGAGGCTGTCGCGCCCGATGCGACCCTCGCTCAGCGATCGGGCGGCAATCGCCCTCGCCTCCCCTTCCGAGAACACGATCGGCACCGAGGTCTGCTCCGTCCTGGGCTCCACCGCATCCGGCGCTCGGGCTTCCGCCGCGCCCGGCTGATAGTCGAGCTCGGCCTGGACATAGCCGAAGGTGACGCGATCCGCCGTCTCGGCCGCCGGAGCGCGGGTCAGCGACACCACCGGTCCGCTGGCCGGCACGACGCAGCCGTCCGCGGCGATTGCTCCGGCGACGGCGCCGGGCCGATTAGCGAAATGTAGCGTTCCGCCGACGGAGAAGCTGTCGAAAGCGTAGGCCAGCATCAGCGGCTGCAGGCTCTGGCGACCCGAATCCAGCCCGTCGATCAGATACCCCGTCACCCCGCCGTGCAGCGCCGACAGATCGAGCGCGTCCACGCCGCTCCGCTCGCAGATCTCCGCCACCACCTCGGCGAGCGCCACGAGGGAAGTGCGGCCGTTCAGCCAGTGCCCGCGCTCGTAGTTGTCGCCATCGGCCCAGGTCTCCACCCGCGCCGGGAAATCGGGCCACGGCCGCGCGTCCCACGCCCAGACATGGGCGCGCGACATGTCCACCATGCGACCGGCATAGACGTCCGACTCCGGATTATTCTCCGCGACGTTCCAATGCGCAAAGGTAGCCTGAAGGTAGCGGTACTGGATGAAGTCATCCCGCGAGCCGTTCGAATAGTAGGGAAAGAAGCTCTCGGACGACTTCGGATCGTGGAAGACGTTGGGCTGGTTGGTGCCCTTGTTCACCGCCGGGCAGCCGAGCTCGGTGAACCAGATCGGCTTCGACCTGGCTGCCACCCGGTCGGCGCCGCCGCCTTGGCACCGCCCGGACGGTTCACGTGCGGCCTCGACCACCAGCTCACGAGGTCCTTGTAGCGGAAGACCCAGTTCTCGCCGTAGGCGCCGTCCGAAATCGGCAGACGGTGCTGCGCGTCACGTCCCGCGGCGTCGGCATAGTACCAGTCGAAGCCCTCGCCACCGGCGACGTTGCCGGTCAGATACGCGAGGTTATAGACCGAACCCGCCGAGGCGTCGGCGTGGGACTTGCCGTCGCGCCAGTCCGACAGCGGCATGTAATTGTCGATCCCGACGAAATCGATCGCCGGAGACGACCACAGCGGATCGAGATGATAGAGGACATCGCCCGACCCGTCGGCCGGCTGGTGCCCGAAATACTCGGACCAGTCGGCGGCATAGCCGATCCGGGCGTCGGGCCCCAGGATCGTCCGCAGATCCTCGGCCAGTTCCACCAACGCGCGCACCGCCGGATAACCCTCGGCCGAATCCCGGACCTGCGTCAGGCCGCGCAGCTCCGACCCGATGCAGAAGGCATCGACGCCACCAGCCGCGACGCAGAGATGCGCATAATGCAGCACGAAGCGCCGATAGGACCATTCCTGCGGCCCGTGATAGGCCACAGTCTGGCCCGAAGCGTCGAAATCTCCGGGCGCGGCCTGACCGAAGAAGGCCGCCACCTCGTCCGCCGCCGCCGCCGTCTTGTCGGTCGACCCCGGCTGTCCTGGCGCCTTGGCCAGGCTGATCCGGCCCCGCCACGGCACCGGCGGCTGATCGGCCGCGCCGCTCCAAGGATCGGCCAGCCCGTTGCCCGGCGACAATGTCCATCAGGATGAACGGATAGAACATCACCGAGAGGCCGCGCTCCCGCATCTCGGCGATCGCCTGCAGCACGGACGCATCGGCCGGCGTGCCGCCGAAAAGCGGCCGTCCCTCGACCCGGCTCACCACCCTCGCCGCGGCCCGATCCTGTCCCGAGACCGTCCACCGCATCGGGTCGCCGTCGTCCTCCGCCTGCTCCACCGCGGGCGCGAGCGTGCAGCGGTCGCAGCGCAGGTCGTCGCCGAACCAGGAGACCACCAGCGAGACCGACTTCGCGTTCGGCAATTCCGCCGACAACTGGTCAGCGACGCCTGAAGGTCGGGGAGCCCCTGGTCGTTGTGAATGTTCAGGACCGGGTTGTCGCCCTTGCCGCGCCGGAAGGTGACCGGCTCGGTCGCCAGCACATACTCCCCCGACCCCGGCACCAGCGCCACGCCCCGCACATCGAGCGCCGGCGGCCGGGGCACCCCCGGCAGGTCGGCGGGCGGCCGGCGAAAGACCTCGAAGTTGAACTGCGGAATCCGGTTGCCGTAGGGGGTGAGATCGAGGTTCTCGAAAACCACGTAGGCGGTCCCGCGATAGGCGGGAGCCTCGCCCTCGATCGCCGCGATCAGCGGGTCGGCGAGCTGATCCTCGCTGCCCGCATGCAGCCGGTAGCTCACGCCGGACTGATCCACCGCCTGACCGTCCGCCCAGATCCGGCCGATCCGCGACACCTCGCCCTCGCAGAGCGCGATGCCGAGGCTGACCGAGTAGCTGAACTCGCGCACGCTGGCGCCGCCGCCCTTGCCGCCGACGCGCTCGGAATGGACCGACTCCAGAAACCGGCTCGACCAGATCACCTGCCCCGCCACCCGAATCCGGCCGAAGGCCCGCGCCAGCGGCGCCCCCTCGCTCGAGCCCATCACCCGGAACCGCTCGACCCGCCCGGTCTCGACCGGCGCCGAGCCCTGCCCGAGCAGCCGCTGATCGATCGCCGATCCGATCACCGCCCCCGCGGCCTTGCCCAGCATCATAGAGCCGAGGCCCGCGACCGAGCCACCGACAGCACCCCCGAGGGCGGAGCCGGCAGCAGCCAGCAGCAGCGTCGCCATCAGAACCTCCTCTCGGGAAAACGAAACACCGCGCGATCCGCCGCGCCCAGGCCGGCGTCAGCGGCGATTCGACGACGCCATGCCCGGAGTAGGCATGGATCAGCGTCGCATCGCCGCGCGGCGACCGCGCCAGGATGCCGACATGCTTGGCGACACCGCCGTCCCGCATCCGGAAGACCAGCACGTCGCCCGGCCGCCGCCTCGGCCCGGCCGACCGGATCGAGGTTCCGCGCCGGCGGCCGCGAGCAGATCCTCCGACCGGCCCGGCTCCGACCAGTCGGCGGTATAGCTCGGCACCGCCTCCGGCTCCGGCCCGATCACCTCGCGCCAGAGCCCGCGCAGCAAGCCCAGGCAGTCGGTGCCGGCACCGCGGCAGCTCGCCTGGTGCCGATACGGCGTGCCGATCCACGCCCGGGCGCGCGCGACGATCGCGTCAGCCCTGCTGGCTTCCGCCGTCATGGGTCGCTCCATCCTTGGGGTAGGCCGTCACCCAGTCGTCGCCCGGGATATGCGGAAACCCGCGAAAATTCAGATAGTTGTCGAACTTCGCGCGGCAGGTCTCCGCCCGCTTGTCGCAGCCGGCGACCAGCCGGAAGCGGTCGCCCGCCGCCACGCTCCGCCCCGGCTCCTGCCAGAAGGTCAGGCTCCGCACGCCCCCGACCCCGAGCCGGTCGCGCTTCACCGCCAGCCGTCTCCCCGGCGTTGCGCGCCGCGACAGCCAGCGTCAGCGCCCCGTGCGTGAACCAGCCGTCGGCGAAATCCGCCGAGCCCGCTGGCCCGCACCTCGCCGCCTCCGCCCCGCCCGCGACCACCTCGCCCTCGCCGGAGAAGCCGGGCAGGCCGGTGTCGAAGCCGCACTTCGCGTCGCCGAGCACCCGGTCGCAGCTCCGCAGCACCGACCGCCCGACCGGCGCGTTCAGCGCCTCCGCGAGCCCGCGCAGCTCCACCTCGAAGGCGCCGTCCGCGCGCCGGATTCCGCCGAACTGCCCGCGGAACATCAGCACCCGGAGCTCCGGCCGCTCCCAGTCCACCAGCCAGTGCCAGAGCTCGGCCCGGTCGTACCTGCCGGCGCGGATGTCCGCCTCGCTCACCGCGGCGCTCGCTCAGCGCCCCGACCGCCTGGCGCGTTGTCGACGCTGAGCCCGGTCGCCGACTGCAGCGCGCTCGCGTCCATGCCGCTGCTCGCCCGAAACACCGACCCCGTCGAAGCCGATGTCCCGGTCGTGGTCGGTGAAGCCGAAGGCCACGCCGTCGCGCCGCCGCACCAGCCAGCAGCGGCAGAGATGCGTCGCCCCGCCGTCGAGCCGCGCCTGCAGCTCCGGATCGATCGCGCGCATCAGACCCGGACCTCGACCACCGGGATCGACGGGATCTCGCCCGCGGCGAAGCCCGCGAGGCTCGCGGTGATCCGGTCGCTGTCGAAGCGCACCGGCACGTCGAACTCGAACCCGGCGGTCACCACCGCCCCCGCCGCCGGCGCCGCCGCCAGCTGACCACCCTGCCCGGCGGCATGATCGACCGAGAAGCCGCTGCCCTCGGCGATCTCCGCGCCGCCCACCGCGACCCGCACCGTCCCCGCGACCGGCTTCGCGATCGGCCGCGCGTAGCCCTGCGCCCCCGAGAGATAGCGCTTGCGCAAGCGCGAACCGCGCTCGCCGCGCCGTCGCCCGTCCCGATCACCTGGTCCGTCGCCGACGGCACCGCCGACGGCGGGCACGACTTGAAGTCGGTCCAGTCCTTCCAGCGGAACCCGTAGAGCTGCCCCTGCCGCGCCTCGAAGAAGGCGATGAGCTCCGCCAGATCGTCGAGCGAGCGCACCCCGAGCCCGGCGTCGTAGCGCCGCCGCGAATGCGCCCAGGGCGAATTGCGCTCCTCGAAGCCGTTGCTCAGCGTGACGATCTCGGTGCGCCGCTCCGGCCCGCCGCTCGAGCCCACCGACAGCGCGGCGGGAAACCTGACCTCGTGAAAATTCATCGCGCGTCCCTCAAAGGTTGCGCCGGCCGCGCTGGATCGCGCGGCTCATCTCGGCGGCGACCTGGCTCTGCGACCGCTGGAAGCCGGCCGCGTCCGGCGTCGAGATGTTCATCGTCACGTGCACCGCGCCGCCGCCGCCGCCCGCCGCGGATCCCGAGCTTGCCGTCGGCGCCGCGGCTCAGCGGCATGATCGCCTCCGGCCCCGCCTCGCCCATCAGCCCGATGCCGCCGCGCATCGGGAAGTGCGTCGGCCCGTCCACGACCCCGCCCCGCGCGAAGGCCGCCACCCGGCCCGCGCCGAAGGCCGCGCCGTCCGCGAACGGCAGCAGCCCGCCCAGGATCGACTGCATCCCCTTGCCCACCACCGAGCCGACCGCGCCCTGCACCGGCGCCAGCGCCTGGTTCAGCACCGAGCCCGAGATGCTCTGCCCGATCCCGGCCAGCGCGTCCGACAGCCGCTTGCCGTCGAAGATCACCCCCTCGAACGCCCGCCGGATCGACGAGGACACCGAGCGCGACATGCCCGTCGCCTCGCGGCCGGCGTCCTTCAGGCTGCCCTGCACCCCCTCGAGCTCGCGCTGGAACGCGCCCGTCACCCCGTCGAGCCCGGCCAGGGTGCCCTCGAGCCCCGCGAACTGGGCCTCCAGCCGGCCGAGGTCGCCTTCATAGTCCGCCATGGTCACTCCGGTTCTGTCCGCCCGCGGCCGGGGCTCGTCGGGAAAGCGCGCGGCGAGCGCGGCGAGGCCCGCCCGCGTCAGCGCCGCCCGGCCGGCCCGCGCCCCGCCATCAGCATCAGCTCCGCCGGGCGTCAGCGCCCAGAAGACCTCCGGCGTCAGCCGGAGCCGCACCAGCCCGAGCCGCATCAGCCCGGCCCAGGCGATCCGCGTCATGCCGTCCCGTCCTCGTCGCGTCCTCGCCGGGCAGCTGAAGGTGAGCTTCAGCAGCCGCGCCGCCGCCTGCGCCGCCGCCAGCGGCCCGCCGTCGATCCGCGCCTTACCAGCTCGGCCTCGCTCGATCCGCCAGCCGCCGCCGTTCAGCCCGGCGTCGAGCAGCGCGATCAGATCGCGCACCCGGAAGCCGCCCGCCTCGAACCGCCCGATCAGCTCGACCAGCGACTCGCTCTTCAGCCGCGCCTCCAGCTCCGCCAGCGCGGCGAGCGTCAGCCGCATCGCCCGCGGCTCGCCGTCGACGACGAGCTCGACCTCGCCGCGCCAGGGATTGGCCATCAGATCGCCGCGAAGCTCACCGCGCCCGGCCGAGGCCAGCGCCATCTCGTAGACCGCCTCGCCGTCATGCTGGCCCGAGTATTCGATCGAGGTGATCTGGAACGGCCCCTCGATCACGCCGAAGTCGGGGATCGATCACCTGAAGGCCGGGATCTCGCCGGCGAAGAAGATCGCCCGCGCCCGCTCGTCGGTCGCATCGTCGCGGAAGACGCCCGACCCGCTGATCGCCGCGCTGCGCACCCCCGCGCCGGCTCAGAAGCTCGCGCCACCGCCCCGCGCTGCCGAGGTTGGTGACGTCCACCGTCTCGGCGTTGAAGGTGATCCGCGTCGCGCGCAGGCCCGCCACCGTCTCGAACGCCCCCGCGCCGGTCATGTCCAGCTTGATCAACAGGTCCTTGCCTCTCTGGGCCGCCATGTCCTCGTCCTCTCGAAACGGGTTCAGTGTCCTGGTCCACGACCGCCCGGAAGCGGAGCGCGACCCGCCGTTCTCCGGCGCCCGCCCCCGCTCCGCGCTGGCGCGCAGGAACCGCAGCGCCACCAGCCGGCCGGCGTCGAGCGCCAGCGGCGCGTCGACCAGGCGGCGCAGACCGCCGCCGGCGATCCGCTTCGCGCCGTCGAAGCCGTCCCGCGCCGAATGCGCGGTCACCGTGAAGTCGTGGATCGCGCCGACGCTGGTCTTGGTGTCGTTGGCCGCGCACGCTCTCCTCGCCGAGCGTCACGTAGTCCGGCGCCGCGTCGTCCGGCGCGCGCTCCGGCGGCGCGTCGTAGATCGCGTCGCCGACCAGCGCCGCCAGCGCCGCGTCGGCGGCGAGCCGCTGGATAGACCGCGGCCTGCAGGCCGGCCGAAAAGCCATAGCTCACGGCAGCACCCCTTCCTCGGCGAGGATCTCGAGGTAGCGCCCCGCCGCGTCGTGCTCGGCCACCGCCAGGATGTCGAAGACCCGCGCGCCCTCGCGCAGCCGCTGGTCCGGCCGCGGCCGCGACGGCGCGCCGACCGGCGCCGCCCTGACCAGGATGCGTAGCTTCACCCGCGGCCGCGGCCGGCCGCCGATGAAATCCTCGCGGCCCGCCCGCGCCGTCGACATCGGCCCAGAGCGTCCCGAGCGGCAGCCAGGCGACGGCGAAGCCGCCCGAGCCGTCCGGCACGCGCTCGCGCGCCTCGAGCACCAGCCGCGCGACAGGCTGACCGCCGCCGTCACGCAGCCCCCCGCCGATCCGCGTCGCCCGGTAGGCCTCGATCAGCACCAGCACCCCGAACGGCATCGAGCCCGGCGATGCGCTGCCTTCCGAGCGGTTCTCGTAGAAATGCGCCGCGAGCAGGAACACCGCCTGCCGCAGGTCGGCCGGCACGTCGTCCCAGGCCTCGCCGAAGCCGGCGATGAAGCGGATCTCGGCGTGGCCCGAGCGCGGGATCCGCGGCAGGTTCCGCCCGAACTGCCCGACCAGCCGCGGCCGCTGGCTGTCGCGCAGCACCGACCAGGCCTCCGGATCGACCGCCGTCTCGCTGCCGTCCGCCTCGACCAGCGCGACCGCTTCCACCGAGCGCACCGGGGCGATCGGCAGGCCCTGGCTCGCGTCCTCGCGCCAGCGCGTCACCGTCCAGGCGAAGCCGCGCGCGAGCAGCGCCCGCCCGAGCCGCGCCTCGATCGCCGCCATCGCCGCCCGGAGATAGAGCTCCAGCACCGCGTCCTCGGAGCCGTCGTCGGCGAAGCCGCTGCCGAGCCGCAGGTGCTCGGCGAAGGCCCGCACCGGCACGGCCGCCGCCGGCGGCGCGCTCACTTCCGTCAAGATCATCGGAAAACTCCTCGATGCGGCGCGAGCGTCGACCGTGCCGGAGCGATGCAGCAGCCGGACGGCCCACCATCCGGTGCGCACAAGATAGAAATCGCGCGCACTCCAGCCGTCCGGACCTTCGCGAGTAGCGGCCGTCCCGGCGCTCGGGTCGCGGGTCACGAACGTCCAGCCCGCGTAGCGAACACACCCCCGCACCGCCCGAGCGGAGGGAGGAGCAGCAACTGGAAAGCACGGGGGTGTGCCGAGCCCGCCCCGGATTACCGGGGCGGGCCATCTGCGCGGCGCTTCGGCCGGGTCGCCCCGGCCTCAGGCGCTCGCAAATTTCAGGAGCTTGATCGCCGCGAAGTCGCTGACGTCGCCGCCGATGCGCTTGGTGGCATAGAACAGCACGTGCGGCTTGGCCGAGAACGGATCGCGCAGGATGCGCAGGTCCGGCCGCTCCGCCACGGTATAGCCGGCGCGGAAATCGCCGTAGGCGATCGCGATAGGCGTTCGCCGCGATGTCCGGCATGTCCTCGGCGATCAGCACCGGATAGCCCATCAGCCGCGCCGGCTCGCCGGCGGCGAGCCCGTCCGACCACAGGAACCGCCCGTCGGCGTCCTTCATCTTGCGCACCGCGCCGGCGGTCTTGGAGTTCATCACGAAGGTCGCGTTGGCCCGGTAGCGCGCGCCCAGCGCATAGACCAGATCGACGATCGCGTCCGCCGGATCGCTGGCGTGAAATCGCCGGCCGCGCCGGTCGGCACGTAGCCGAGCGAGCCCCAGGCGAAGAGGCGTTGTCGACCTTGGGATAGTTCAGGAACCCGGTCGGCTTGTCGATGCCGTCGCCGGCGATGAAGGCCGCGGCCTCGGCGCGGCTGAACTTGTCGGCGATCCGCTGCGCCAGCCAGCCCTCGACGTCGAAGGCGCTGTCGTCGAGCAGCCGCTGGCTCGCCTTCGGCAGCGCCGAGAGCTCGTGCAGCGGGATCGAGATGCGGTCGACCTGCGGCGTGCCGGTCTCGGCTGACCGACGCGGTCTCGGTCGCCCAGCCGGCGCCGATGTCGGTGTGGTCGACCAGCACGTCGAAGGCGCTCGCCTCGACGCGTCACCACATTGGCGATGGTCCGGATCGAGGCCGACGAGCGCAGCACGCCGACGATCTGGGCCGCGGTCTCCGGATCGACCAGATAGCCGCCGTCCGCCGCCACCGCGGTCGAAAGCGCCTTCTCCTCGACGGTCAGGCCGCGCAGGCCGTCGTCGTCGCCCGAGCGCAGATAGGCGGCGAAGGCCTTCTTGTGCGGCGTGTCGGTCTCGGCGCCGCGGGCCAGCGTGCGGGCGGGACAGCGCGATGGATTTGCGGTCGAGCATGGCCAAACGGGTTTCCTGTTCCTGGAGCTTCGATTTGATCTCGGACTGAAAGGCGTTGAACTCGCCGAGGAACCCGCGACAGGGCCGCCTTGACTTCCTGTGCGGGCCCTGGCCCGGCGCGGCAGTCCCCGCCCGGGACGTGGTTTCAGCTTTCTGCATCGATGACTTTCCTTGATGACTGAACTCTCGCCGGCATGGCTCACGCCAGCATCTCCCTGGCCTCGCGGAAGCTCTCCGCCAGGGTCCGCGCCAGATCCGCCTCCGCGGCTTCGGCGCCCGTCCGACCTGCGACCCGCGCCTCGGGCAGCATCGGGAAGGTGACCAGCGACACCTCCCAGAGCTCGATCTCGTGCAGGAGCCGCTGGCCGCCCGCGGCCTTCTCGCCCGGAGCGTGCGGTAGCCGATCGACAGCCCGTCGATCGCGCCCGCCTGCAACAGCACGTGCGCCTCGCGCGCCGCCTGCACCTCGAGCAGCAGCCGCCCCTTGACGTAAAGCCCGCGCCCGTCCTCGCGCACCTCGTCCCAGACCCCGATCGGCCGGGCCGGGTCGTGCTGCCACAGCATCTTCACCCCGCGACCGCGCCTGCGGCCAGCCGCGCCAGCGACGCGCCGTAGGCGCCCGGCTGCACCACGTCGCCGCCCTGGTCGGCGGCGCCGAACAGGCTCGCATACCCGGCGATCTCCGCGCCGTCCTTGCAGCGCCAGCTCGCCGTCGAAGCTGCGGAACTTCGTCTCCAGCGCGCCGAAGCCGCCAAACCGATGCATCATCTCACCTCGTCCCTCAGGAAGCCGTCATGTTCAGGAGCCCGTAGGCGATGTCGGCGAGGATCAGCGACGCGGCGCCATAGACCGCGAGCCAGATCCGCCTCTCCAGCCGGTCGAGCGCGACCTCGATCTGGTTCAGCCGCCGCTCGAGCTGCGCCCAGCGCTCTTCCTGGATCCGCTCGTTCACCTCGATCCGCGCCGAGGCCACGTCGAAGGGCTCGTAGAGAAAGCGCGAGCCGCCGCCGCGGACGCCAGTCCGCCGCATCACTCCTCCTGAACGCTTCGGCAGCCCGAGCAGCTGCCGCTTCTCGGCATCGCTCAGGAATCGGCGGCGCTGATCCGCCGCCACAGCGCCTCGCGCTCCGCGGCCAGCGCCGGCACGTTGTCGAAGTCGACCTTGAGCTGGAACGCCGCGCCGTAGAACCCCGGCAGCCACCCCGACATCGCCGCCAAGCGTCTTGCTCACCAGCGGCAGCACCGTCAGCCGATAGAACGCGCGGTGCGCCTCGGCGTAATTGGCGTAGGTGTTGTCGCCCGGCAGCCCGAGCAGCATCGGCGGCACCCCGAAGGCCAGCGCGACGTCGCGCGCCGCCGCCTCCTTGGTGCGGTGGAACTCCATGTCGCTCGGCGAGAACCCCATCGGCTTCCAGTCGAGCCCGCCCTCGAGCAGCATCGGCCGCCCGGCGTTGCGCGCGCCCTGGTGGTGGCTCTCCAGCTCCTCGACCAGCCGCTCGTACTGGTCGCTGGCGAGCTGCCCCTGCCCGTCCGCGCCCTTGTAGACGATCGCCCCCGACGGCCGCGCCGCATTGTCGAGCAGCGCCTTCGACCAGGTGCTCGCCGAATTGTGCACGTCGATCGCACTCGCCGCCGCCGCCAGCGGCGACAGCCCGTAGTGATCGTCCTGCGGATGGAAGCTCTTCACATGCAGCACCGGCACCCGGTCCTGCCGCATGTCGAAGACATGCTTCGCTGCCGCCGGCGCTATATTCATAGGCGACCGGCCAGCCGTCGCTGCCCGGCACCACCTTCATCCGGTCCGACCGCAGCACGTAGAGCTCGCGCGGCCCGCCCGAGGCGACCTCGCCGGCCGCCTCCAGATAGCCGTCGCCGGTGAGCAGCAGGTTGCCGTAGAAGCCCTCCATCAGCGCCGACCCGCCCTGCCCCGGATTGGGCGCGGCGAGCAGATCGATCACCGGATGCACGTCGAAGCGCCGGCCGGCGTCCTGCACCACCACCGGCACCGCCGCCGCCGCCTCGGCGATGATCTTGACGCAGCGGAACGCCACCGGATTGCCGAGAAAGCCCACCCGCGTCAGCGTCGCGGTGTCGCGCGCCGACCAGGCCACGCGGCCCGCGCCCTGGAACGCCACCACCGGCGCCGCCGCCGAGGCCTTCACCTCCGGCGGTTCCGGCCGGGACCGGCGGAAAATCTGCAAGGCCATGACGCTTGCTCCTGAATTGCGAAGGGGGGCCGGCGTCGGCCGGGTTCGGAGACGGTGTCGTGCCGGGCTCCGCGCCAGCCGCTTGTTCGGGCCAGCCGCTTGCGAGTTAACCGCTTGCGGCAAAACCCGCTTTGCGCCGATCCTTCCCGGCACTAGCGCTGCAAATCCGGAGCTCCGGGCCGTTAACCATTTAACCACGGTCGATCCCGGCCCGCGGCATCAGAGACCGCGGATCCGCGCCGCGCGATACTTCGCCGCCGGCTCGATCATCAGCTCGGTGATCGCCCAGACCAGCGCATCGACCCGGTCCGGGCTGCCGCGCCCGAGAAAGCCGCCGACCGTCATCGCCGCCATCTGGTCCTCCAGCGCCTTGAAGACGCCGCGATGCCGGACGCGGCCCTGCTCGTAGAGCGCCGCCACCGGCTCGGCGCGCGACGCCCTTGCCGCGCGTCGCCCGCTCGGCGGTGAAGGGCACCATCGGATCGACCTGGCGGATCAGGTGCGCGACCAGGTCGCCGCCCTGGTTGACCTCGGCGACCAGCCGGTCGGCGCCATGCGCGTGGAAGAGCGCCACCGCCCGCTCCGCCCAGCCGCGCGGCGACAGCGCCCGCGACGCTGCCGTCGGCGATCACCTCCGCCGCCCAGTCCTGCGGCGGCCCGACCTGCCGGCACCCCCGCGACCACGATGCCGCATTCGTCGGCGTCCGGCCCGCCGGTCACCGGCGGGTCGATCGCCACCACCACCCGGGTCAGCTCCAGCGCGCGCGGCTCCCGCGCCGCCTCCAGCATCTCCCAGCTCCAGAGCGCGCCCTCGGCGTCGAGCAGCAGCTCGCCGTCGAGCTCCTGCCGCCCGAGCCGGCTCATGCCGTATCGCGCGGTCACCGCCTCGAGAAATCTCTTCGCCAGGTGCATCCGGTTCGCCGCGGTCGGCGCCCGGGTCGCCACCGTCCCCGGCGCCTCCAGCAGCGCCCTGCAGCAGCGGCGTGTTCCGCGGCGTCGTGGTCACCACCGCCCGCGGCCGCTCGCCCAGCCGCAGCGCGAACTGCAGCATGTCCCAGGCGGCCTCGCCCTTCGGTCCATTTCGCCAGCTCGTCGCACCAGGCCGCGTCGAACTGCGGCCCGCGCAAGCTCTCCGGGATCGCTCGCCGAGAAAATCTGCGCCACCGCGCCGTTCGGCCAGACCAGCCGCTTGCGCGTGGCCTGCCACTCCGGGCGGCGGTCGGGCGGCGAGCAGGCGAGGATGCCGGACGGGCCGAACACCATCACCTCGCGCGCCTCGTCCAGCGTCTCGCCGACCAGGGCGACCCGGGAGCATCGTCCCCGGGTCGCCCGGCTTGCCGCCTTCGACCTGCGCGCGGACCCATTCGGCTCCGGCGCGGGTCTTGCCTGCCCCCCGGCCGCCCAGGATGACCCAGGTCGTCCAGTCTCCCTCGGGAGGCAGCTGATGTCCCTCGATCGCCCAGTGCTCGAAGAGCCAGGGCAGGGACATCAGGGCATTCGGTGACAGCGCGTCGAGAAACGCCTCCAGCTCACCCTTCGGCAAGCCAGACAGCAAGTCGCGCAAGGATCTCCGCGCGTGCCGCGTCGAGGTCGAGCTCTCCGCCCGGCCCCGCGGCCCATGCATCGCTTGGTTCGACAAGACTTGCCTCGGCATCGAGAACGGTCTGCAGCAGCCGCTGATGCACCCTGAGCGCATCCTCGAACTGCCTTGCAGGTGGCGTCGCCGCCGGTTCCCGCTTTCAATTGCGCGATCTGTCCGCAAAGCGCCACGGACAGATCACGGTACAGCGCGTGCGAGCGTTCCGGCCTGTCGCCGGCCGCCGCCTGGTCTGATGCTGAAATTGTCATGTGATGGATGCCCTGGCTGCTCCGCCCGGGCAGAAAAAGAAACGGCGGACCCGCTTGCGAGGGCCCGCCAACTCACTTCTTCCAGCTTGCCAGTTCTTTACCCTAGAGCGATCGGCATGTCAACGACTAAATCTACGGTTGCGCCTGTACGCGCGGCTTCGGCCCGTCGACCTCGCCGGGCGTCCCCTCGACATCCGCCGGCGGCGGTGCGGTCGCGGCTGCGGCAGCGGCCGCCGCCGCGGCCTCGGCGGCGCGCTCCGCGGCGACCTGCTCCGCCTGCGATCTGCCGCCAGGCCGCCACGTTGCCGTTGTGCTCCTCGAGGGTGCGGGCGAAGGCATGCCCGCCCGAGCCGTCGGCCACGAAATAGAGAAAATCGCTCGCCTCCGGATGCGCCGCCGCCTCGATCGCCGCCTTGCCGGGGTTGGCGATCGGCGTCGGCGGCAGCCCCGCCAGCACATAGGTGTTGTAGGGCGTCGCCGCCGCCGAGCTCGCTCGCCTTCAGCCCGCGGCCCAGCGGCGCCTGCCCCTTGGTGACGCCGTAGATCACCGACGGATCGGTCTGCAGCCGCATGCCGCGCTTCAGCCGGTTGACGAAGACCGAGGCGACCCGCGCCCGCTCCTCCGGCACCCCGGTCTCCTTCTCGACGATCGAGGCCAGCGTCAGCAGCTCCTCCGGCGAGCGCAGCGGCAGGTCCGGCGCCCGCCCGGCCCAGGCCGCCGCCAGGATCTCCTCCTGCCGCGCGCTCATCCGCGCCAGGATGTCGGCCCGGGAGTCGGCGCGCTGGAAATCATACCCCGCGGGCGCCAGCGTCCCCTCGGCCGGCACCTCCGCGATATCGCCGGTCAGCTCTCCCTGCGCGCGCAGGAGCTCGACCACCTGCCAGCTGGTCAGCCCCTCCGGCACCACGATCTGCCGCACCACGTTGGCGCCGCGGTTCATCAGCTCCAGGATCTCCTCCATCGAGGCCCCCGCCGGAATGCTGTATTCGCCGAACTTCAGCCCGGCCTCGAGCTTGGTGTAGCGCGCGGCGATCCGGAAGATCGTCGGACTGGAGATCGCCTTGGCGGCCGCGAGCTTGTCGGCGACGCTGGCCAGCCCCTCGCCGCGCTCGACCTCGATCGCCACCGGCTCGCTCAGCGGGCCCTTCGCATGATACTGCGCCTGCGCCCAGGTCACGACGCCGAAGACCACCACCAGCCCCACGATCAGCAGGGTCAGCGCGTTCGCTGCGATATTGCGCATCATCGGCCGCGGATCACTCCACCCGGCGCAGCACGAGCGAGGCGTTGGTGCCGCCGAAGCCGAACGAATTCGACAGCACCACGTCGATCTGTCGCGCCACCGCCTTGATCGGCGCGAGGTCGATCGGCGTCGCCACCGAGGGGTTCTCGAGGTTGATCGTCGGCGGCGCGACATTGTCGCGGATCGCCAGCACCCCGAAGATCGCCTCCACCGCCCCCGCCGCGCCGAGCAGATGCCCGGTGGCCGACTTGGTCGAGGACATCGTCACCTTGCCGGCGGCGTTGCCGAGCAGCCGCAGCACCGCGTTCAGCTCGATCTCGTCGCCCATCTGCGTCGAGGTGCCGTGCGCATTGACATAGTCGAGCTCGTCCGGCGTCAGCCCCGCGCTCTTCAGCGCCGCGGTCATCGACCGGAAGCCGCCATCGCCGTCCGGCGCCGGCGAGGTGATGTGATAGGCGTCGCCCGACATCCCGTAGCCGATCACCTCGGCATAAATCTTCGCGCCGCGCGCCCGCGCGTGCTCGAGCTCCTCGAGCACCACCACGCCGGCGCCCTCGCCCATCACGAAGCCGTCGCGATCCTTGTCGTAGGGCCGGCTCGCCCGCTCCGGCGCGTCGTTGAAGTTGGTCGAGAGCGCCTTGCAGGCGTTGAACCCGGCGATGCCGATCTCGCAGATCGCCGCCTCCGAGCCGCCGGCGATCATCACGTCGGCGTCGCCGTAGCGGATCAGCCGCGACCCGTCGCCGATCGCATGCGCGCCGGTCGAGCAGGCGGTCACCACCGCATGGTTCGGCCCCTTGAAGCCGTAGCGGATCGACACCTGCCCCGAGCAGAGGTTGATCAGCGCGCCGGGGATGAAGAACGGCGACACCCGCCGCGGCCCCTTCTCCTTCAGGACCAGCGTGGTCTCGGCGATCGACTGCAATCCGCCGATCCCCGAGCCGATGATGACGCCCGTCCGCTCGCGCTCGGCCTCGTCCTCCGGCGTCCAGCCGGCGTCCTGCACCGCCTGCTCGGCCGCCGCCATCGCGTAGAGGATGAAGGTGTCGACCTTGCGCTGCTCCTTGCCCGACATCCAGTCGTCGGCATTGAAGCTGCCGTCCGACCCGTCGCCATACGGCACCTCGCAGGCGATATGCGTCGCGAGCTGCGCGCTGTCGAACCGGGTGATCGGCCCCGCCCCCGACTGCCCGGCGATCAGCCGCGCCCAGGTCGCCTCGACGCCGCAGGCGAGCGGAGACACCATCCCCAGTCCGGTTATCACCACGCGCCGTTCCGGCATCTCTATCCCCCGTCCGAAGGTTCGCCTCGTGTAACGTAAAAGCCGACGAGCCGACAAGCGCGATCGCCGGCAGGCCCTTCGCCGCGCCGGTAACCGAGCCTGACCTTGAAGCAAAGCGGCCAAAAGCAAAGCGGCGCCCGGGAAACCCGGACGCCGCGCGAGGCCGTCTGCGAGGGGACGCGAAGCTCAGGCGCTCGCGTTCGCCTCGATGAACTTCACCGCGTCGCCGTAGGTCTGGATCGTCTCGGCGGCGTCGTCCGGGATCTCGATGCCGAACTCCTCCTCGAAGGCCATCACCAGCTCGACCGTGTCGAGGCTGTCCGCGCCGAGATCGTCGATGAAGGAAGCCGTTTCCGTCACCTTGCCCTCGTCGACGCTGAGGTGCTCGACCACGATCTTCTTCACGCGCTCCGCGATATCGCTCATTGTGTCTTCCTCGTTGTGATCCGTTTAGGGGTTGCGCTCCCGGCCCGTGGTCCCCGCCCCGGCCTCGCGGCCGGCTCATGCATCACCCTACAGGCCCGGGCACCGGAACTCGCCCCCCGGAACGACTTGTCGGCGCTATAGCATAACCGTGAGCGGTGGCAAATGCTATTGCACCCCGCCACGAGGCCCCGGCCCGGGGCCTCAGACATCGCCGCAGGGGCCCCGGCCCCGGGCCTCAGATCATCGCCATTCCGCCGTTCACGTGCAGCGTCTGCCCGGTGACGTAGCCGCCCTCCTCGGAGGCCAGATACACCGCCGCCGCGGCGATCTCATCCGCCGTCCCCATCCTTCCTGCCGGGATGCCGGCAGCGATCCGCGCCTTCTGCTCGTCGGTCAGCACCGCGGTCATCGCCGTGGCGATGAAGCCCGGCGCCAGGCAGTTCACCGTGATGCCGCGGCTCGCCACCTCGGCCGCCAGCGACTTCGACATGCCGATCACCCCGGCCTTGCTCGCGGCGTAATTCGCCTGCCCCGGATTGCCGGTGACGCCCACCACCGAGCTCACGTTGACGATCCGCCCCCAGCGCGCCTTCATCATGCCGCGCAACACCCCGCGCGAAAGCCGCATCACGCTGGTCAGGTTCACCGCGATCACCGCGTCCCAGTCGGCATCCGACATCCGCATGAAGAGCTGGTCGCGGGTTATCCCGGCATTGTTCACCAGAATATCCACCTGCCCGAGCTTCTCGGCCGCCTGCTTCGGCAAGGCCTCCACCGCGGCGGGGTCCGAGAGATCGCAAGCCAGCACCAGCGCCCGCCCGCCGAGCTCCGCGGCCAGCGCCTCCAGCGGCGCCACCCGCGTGCCCGACAGCGCCACCGTCGCCCCCTGGCCATGCAGCGCCCGGGCGATCGCCCCGCCGATCCCGCCCGAGGCGCCGGTCACCAGCGCCGCCTTCCCCGTCAGGTCGAACATCGCACCCTCCCTCAGCCGGCCGCCAGCGCCCGGACCTCGTCCGGGGTGCCGGCCGCGCGCGTCTCGATCTCCCTGGCGATCCGCCGGATCATCCCCGACAGCGCCTTGCCGGCGCCGACCTCCACCGTCTCGCTGACGCCCTGCCCCGCCATCCAGGCGACGCTCTCGCGCCAGCGCACCCGTCCGGTGACCTGCGCCACCAAGAGCCGCCGGATCTCCTCGGGATCGGTCACCGCCTCGGCCTTCACGTTCGCCACCAGCGGCACCGACGGCGCCGCGATCGCCACCCCGGCCAGCGCCTCCGCCATCACCGCCGCCGCCGGCGCCATCAGCGCGCAATGGAAGGGCGCGCTCACCGGCAGGAGCAGCGCCCGCTTGGCGCCCCTGGCCTTGGCGATCTCCACCGCCCGCTCGACCGCCGCCCGGTCCCCCGAGACCACCACCTGGGCCGGATCGTTGTCGTTGGCCGCCTCGCAGACCTCGCCCTCCGCCGCCTCCGCCGCCACCGCCTCGACCGCCGCGAGGTCGAGCCCGAGCACCGCCGCCATCGCCCCGGCGCCCACCGGCACCGCCTCCTGCATCGCCTGCCCGCGCAGCCGCAGCATCCGCGCCGTGTCGTCGAGCCGCATCGCGCCCGCGGCGCAGAGCGCGGAATATTCCCCCAGCGAATGCCCGGCGACGAAGGCCGCCGCGCCGACCGCCACGCCTTCCGCCTCCAGCGCCCGCATCGCCGCCAGCGAGGTCGCCATCAGCGCCGGCTGCGCGTTCGCGCGTCAGCGTCAGCTCCTCCGCACTCCCCTCCCAGATCAGCGCCGACAGCTTCTCGCCGAGCGCCGCGTCCACCTCGTCGAACACCGCCTGCGCCGCCGGATAGGCGCGCGCCAGATCGCGGCCCATGCCCACGACCTGCGCGCCCTGCCCCGGAAACACGAACGCCCGCGTCATGACTCTCCCCCGGCCTTCTTGCCTCCGTTTCCCCTGCCTACCGGCACCACCCCGCCCGCGTCCAGCCCCGACGCGCGCCGCGCCCCCCGCCCGTCGCCGCCCCGGCCCGCCCTGCCGCCCGCCGGCGCCGGCCGTTGCGGCCGACACCGCCGGTTGGCGGCAAGCGCCGCGTCACCCGCCCGCGTGCCAACCCTCCCGCCCGCGGCGCGCCTCTCCCCGGCGCCGGCCGCACCGTCTCCACCCGCGCGACGTCAGGAGGGATCGCAACCGTCTCCGAAAACTCTTCTGAGGATTTCATATGGGCAGAAACCCTATCGGGCAGTCGCAGGGGCCCCGGCAACAGCCGGGGAGAAAATCTCAACCCAGCGGGCGAAGCCCGCTTCCGCCGGAGGGAGGCCGCAAAGGCGGCCGACCGCCAAGCGCCGGCCGAGCGGGGGCTTCATGCCCCCCGAGGACGGCGCTCCCCCGCGAAACACCGGCCGAGCGGCCGACGCGGCGGTCCCGGTCACGCCCGGTTGCGGCTTGCATTCGGCGTCACGACCCTTATAACGCCGCATCCCTCCGACGGATTTTCACGCGCTGCCTCTCGTACGGACCCGGAGGGACATGGGTTCCGTTTTGAAGCGCGCCGCGAGACAGGTGACAAGGATGGCGCTCTACGAGCACGTCTTCATCGCGCGTCAGGATCTCTCCAACGCGCAGGCCGAAGGGCTGATCGAGCACTTCGGCCAGGTCCTCAAGGACAATGGCGGCAACGTCATCGGCTCCGAATACTGGGGCCTCAAGACCATGGCCTACAAGATCCACAAGAACCGCAAGGGCCACTACGCCTACGTCCGCTCCGACGCCCCGGCCCCGGCGGTGCAGGAGATGGAGCGGCTGATGCGGCTGCACGAGGACGTGATGCGCGTCCTGACCGTCAAGGTCGACGCCCACGAGGAAGGCCCCTCGGCCGTGCTCCAGGCCCGCAGCCAGCGCGACGACCGCGGCGATCGCGGCGACCGTGACCGCGGCGACCGTGGCGACCGCGACCGCGGCCCCCGCCGCCCGCGCCGCGAAGACGAGAACTGAGGAGAAGCCCATGGCACAACGACCGTTTTTCCGCCGCCGCAAGTCCTGCCCCTTCTCCGGCGCCAACGCGCCCGGATCGACTACAAGGACGTGAAGCTCCTGCAGCGCTACATCTCCGAGCGCGGCAAGATCGTGCCCTCGCGGATCACCGCCGTCTCGTCCAAGAAGCAGCGCGAGCTCGCCCGCGCCATCAAGCGGTCGCGCTTCCTCGCGCTGCTGCCCTACGCCGTCCGCTAGAGGAGCGCGCCCCATGCAAGTCGTACTGCTCGAACGGGTCGCCAAGCTCGGCCAGATGGGCGAGGTCGTCGCGGTCAAGGACGGCTACGCCCGCAACTTCCTCCTGCCGCAGGGCAAGGCGCTGCGCGCCACCGAGGCCAACCTCAAGCGGTTCGAGACCGACCGCGCCCAGCTCGAGGTCCGCAACCTCGAGCTCAAGGCCGAGGCCGAGAAGGTCGCCGCCAAGCTCGACGGCCAGAGCTTCGTGGTGATTCGCTCCGCCTCCGACGGCGGCGCGCTCTACGGCTCGGTCAACACCCGCGACATCGCCGACGCCGCCACCGCCGGCGGCTTCAGCCTCGACCGCCGCCAGGTGGTCCTCGACCAGCCGATCAAGGAGCTCGGCCTGCACCCGGTCGGCGTCGTGCTGCATCCCGAGGTCGAGGCGACGATCCACGTCAACGTCGCCCGCAGCCGCGAGGAGGCCGAGCTGCAGGCCTCCGGCAAGACCATCCAGGAGCTGCAGGCCGAGGCCGAGGCCGCCGCCGAGTTCGACATCGCCGAGCTCTTCGACGACATCGGCGCCGCCGCCGACGACGACGCGCGGCCCCGCCGCCTGACCGCGGCCGCCGACCGCGCCTTCGCCCCGCGCCCGCCCGGGCGGGGGCGCCGGCCGCCTCAGTGCACCGAGATCAGCCGCGCCGCCGCGCGGTAGCGCTTCTCGATCTGCAGCGTCACGATCGCCAGCACGATCCACGACCCGTGGAACGCCACCCCCGCCAGCACCACCACGATCCCCGGCAGCGGCCCGACCGCCGCGCGCTGCACGAAGGTCTGCCAGCTCTCGGCCGGGACCGGGTGGATCGCGAGCTTGCCGTAATAGGCGATCGCCTGGATCAGCAGGATATAGGCGTAGTTGCTCCGGAGCCGCCGCCCGATCGCCCGCCAGGTAGCTGATGTGAAAGCGCGGGCGGATATAGTCGTTGGCGAGCAGCAGGTTCCACTTGCCGTCGAGCGACACCCCCTCGCCGCGCAGCATCGGCCCGTAGACGTCGGTCTCCATCAGCCGGCAGCGCGCCCGCCAGACGTTGAAATAGCGGTACCGCCGCGACTCCAGCAGCAGGAACACCGCGACCAGCAGCCCGACCAGGATCAGCGGCAGCGGCGAGGCGTAGGGCCCGCTGAAGCTCAGCGACATCGCGAGCCCGGTGGTCACCACCGCCCAGTTCGTGGTCTGGTCGAGCCGGGTCCGCCAGATCGTGCTGCGATAGACCTCGCCGCGGTAGAGATGCGCGAGCGCCCCGAACTCGGCGATGTCGAGCTTGGTCTTGCCCGGTCCCGGCCCCGGCGCGCCGACGCCTTCCGGCTGATCGTCCATCGCGAACCCCGCGCCCATCCGCCTGCAAACAGCTCGCAGCCAGTATGCCACCGCCATGCCGCCGCGGCCATGCCGACGGCCGGCACCCAAGCGTCCCCGTTATCCTAGTTATCCACAGGCGGAATCCGGCAGCGCCGTCGACCGCCGACCGGCTATACCGGCGCGCACCAGGGAGAGACTCATGGCCGATGGCACGACCCCGGCGCTCGACGCCGAGCCCCACGCATTGCCGCACAACATCGAGGCCGAGCAGGCGCTGCTCGGCGCGCTCCTCGTCAACAACGACGTCTACGACCGCGATCGCCGCCATCGTCGAGGCGGCGCATTTCTTCGACCCGGTGCATGCCCGCATCTTCGAGGTCGCGGCCGAGCGCATCCGCCGCAACGCGCTGGCCACCCCGGTCACCATCAAGGCCTTCTTCGAGGAGGACGCCGGCCTCAAGGAGCTCGGCGGCGCCGGCTACCTCGTCCGCCTCGCCGGCGCCGCGATCTCGCTCTTCGCCGCGCGCGACTATGCCCAGCTGGTCTACGACCTCGCGATCCGCCGCGAGCTGATCCTGATCGGCCAGGACATCTCGCAGAAGGCGGCCCGCAGCGAGGTCGACAGCGAGGCCAAGGACCAGATCGTCGAGGCCGAGCAGGCGCTCTACCAGCTCGGCGAGCAGGGCAAGGTCGACCGCGGCTTCCAGACCTTCCGCCGCGCCGTCATCGACGCGGTCAAGGTCGCCAACGCCGCCTACGAGCGCGACGGCGGCCTCGCCGGCCTCTCCACCGGCCTCGTCGACCTCGACAAGCGCCTCGGCGGCATGCACCCCTCCGATCTCTTGATCCTCGCCGGCCGCCCCTCGATGGGCAAGACCTCGCTCGCCACCAACATCGCCTTCAACATCGCCCGCGCCTACCAGAAGGGCACCCGGCCCGACGGCTCCGAAGGCGCCATCGAAGGCGGCGTCGTCGGCTTCTTCTCGCTGGAGATGTCCGCCGAGCAGCTCGCCGCCCGCATCCTCTCCGAGGCCTCCCGCGTGCCCTCGCACCAGATCCGCCACGGCGACATGACCGAGGAGGAGATGCGCCGCTTCATCGAGGCCGCCAAGGCGCTGGAGAACTGCCCGCTCTTCATCGACGACACCCCCGCACTGCCGATCTCCACCATCGCCGCCCGCGCCCGCCGGCTGAAGCGCCAGCACGGCCTCGACGCCCTCTTCATCGACTACCTCCAGCTCGCCCGCCCGGCCTCCTCCCGCTCCGAAGGCCGCGTCCAGGAGGTCTCCGAGATCACCCAGGGCCTGAAGGCGATCGCCAAGGAGCTCAACATCCCGGTCGTCGCCCTCTCCCAGCTCTCCCGCCAGGTCGAGAGCCGCGAGGACAAGCGCCCGCAGCTCTCCGACCTCCGCGAATCAGGCTCGATCGAGCAGGACGCCGACGTGGTGATGTTCGTCTTCCGCGAGGAATATTACCGCGAGCGCGAGAAGCCCGGCGACCACGACATCGAGGCGATGATGAAGTGGAAGGACGCGATGAGCGCGCTGCACGGCAAGGCCGAGGTCATCATCGGCAAGCAGCGCCACGGCCCGATCGGCTCGGTCGATCTCGCCTTCGAGGGCGAGTTCACCCGCTTCTCCAACCTGGTCCAGCCCTACCAGCAGGGCGTCGGATCAGACTTCGGCTAGGTGAAGCACGGCGTCGGACCGCCTGTATCCGCGGTAGATCTCGCGCCCGCCGCCGTTCGGCCAGCCGGCTTCGCGGATCTCGATCTCCATGCTCCGCGGATCGACCGCCCCGTAGAGCGCCGAGAGCCGCGCCCAGGCGTCGGCCATCGTCGCCTGCTCCGCCGCGATCCTGAGCCTGATCTCCCGCTCGCTGCCGTCCGCCAGCGTCCCGCGATAGGTGACCCGGCACGCGCTCCCGGCTTCGAGGCCCTCTCTGCTTCCCACGTCGGATCCCTCCTCTGCATCCCGCATAGCATGCTGTCCCCCAGGAGAGTGACAGCAGCGTGATCCGAGCGTGAAAGCGGCCAGCCGAGCCCGGCTATATCGGCTGCCCGTCGATTTCGGCTAGGGAGACTTGGCCGAGGCCAGGCCACCGCCCGGCGCCGCCGCACATTCCGGCAACCGCCGCGGCGCCGCGAGCGTCGCCTGCGTCGCCAGCGTCGCGGCGTCGGCGCATGGCGGAAATCCCGCCAGCCGCATCGTCTCGACGAAGCGGCGGTGCTCGGCGTCGCTCCAGCCGGGCTCGTTGGCGATCAGCTCGATGCTCAGCTCCGGGTAGGCGGCGAGGGCCCGCGCCACCAGCGCCGCAGCCTCCTCGCGTCGTCCGAGCGCGCCCAGCGCACCGGCATGCGCCGACCAGCTCCAGCGGGAGTGCTTCTCGGTCCCGAGCCGCTCGAAGAAGCCGACCGCCTTGTCGTAGCGGCCCGCCATGAAGTTCGCGAGGGCGAACGGACGGTTGGCCCAGTTGGGATAGTTCGGATCGAGCCGGATCGCCCGCTCGACCAGGTCGGCGCCTTTCTCCGGCTTGCCGAACGTCGAGGCCCAGCCGACATAGAAGATCAGGATCTCCGCGGCGTTCGGCGCCAGGCGAAGCGCGGTTTCATACTCGGCCTCGGCGCGGACGAAGTCTCCCCGCATCCCCAGGCTGCTGCCGAAGACGGCGTGCGCCTCCGGATCGCTCGGGTCGAGCGCCAGCGCCCGTTCCGCGGCGGCGGCCGCCTCGACCCGGCTCCGCTCCGGATCGACCCCGAAGTTGCCCAGCATCTCGTGGCAGTGGTAGATCTCGATCCAGGCCCGCGCGAGCCCTGGATCCGCGGCCACGGCGCGCTCGAGCAGGCCGAGCGCCGCCTCGACCTCGGGCCGCGTCACCTGCTCCAGCCGCTCGGTGCCGAGCAGGTAGAGCTCGTAGGCGCTGAGGCTCGAGGGCGGCTTGCGGTGCGCCGCGATCCGGCCGCTCTCCTGCACCAGCCCGGCGCCGCCGCCGAGGCGGTTGGCGATGGTCTCGGCGATCTCGCTCTGCACCGCGAAGACATCCTCCGCCGGGCGGTCCCAGCGGTCGGACCAGAGGCTGCCGCCGGTCCTCGCATCGAAGAGCTGCGCCGTGACCCGCACCCGTCCGGCCTCGCGGGTGATCGATCCCTCGACGACGAAGGCCGCCCCGAGCGCCGCTCCGATCCCGAGCGGATCGGCGGTCGCCTCCCGGTAAGCCGCGGTCGCGCCGCTGGCCAGCACCTCGAACTCGGGGATCCGCCCCAGATCGGTGACGACGTCCTCGGTCAGCCCGCGCGCCAGCAGCCGCGTGCCCTCGTCCTCGGTCACCGCCTCGAACGGCAGGACCGCGACCCGCGGCACCGCGGCCGGCGGCGCCGGGCCGGCTGCCCACCAGGTTCCCGCCGCGGCAAGCCCCAGCGCGAGCGCCGCCCCGGCCGCCGCCCACAGCCGCCGTGGCCGCGCCGCCGCCGCTGCCGGCGATGCGGTGCCGGCCGGCGTGAACCGGTAGCCCCGCCGCGGCACCGTCCGCAATACCGCGTGCGCCTCGTC
The DNA here is from genome assembly GCA_963750745.1 of uncultured Alphaproteobacteria bacterium. Lineage (GTDB taxonomy): Bacteria > Pseudomonadota > Alphaproteobacteria > Rhodobacterales > Rhodobacteraceae > Amaricoccus. Next base: position 86,670 of record CAVVSO010000039.1, read on the forward strand.
GCCGAGCGCCCGCCTGATCTCGTGGACGCACTGCACCAGGCTGTCGTCGGTGACCGCGAGCCCCGGCCAGACCGCCGAGTTCAGCTCATCCTTGGTCACCAGGCGCCCGGCGTTCGCGGCCAGATAGCGCAACACCGCGAACGACTGCGGCCTGAGCTCCACCGCCCGGCCGGCCCGGTCGCGCAGCGCCTCGGCGGCGAAATCGACGGTGACGCCGTTGATCGCAAGTGGCCCGACCGGACTGCGGCCCATCCCGGCTTCCGCGCGCAAGCTGCACGCGCCAAGTCTAGCACGGCGGCTTCGCGCGGGTCTGAGGATTCTTCGGCCGAGCTTCGGTCAGCCGCAAAGGTCGGATCAGCCGAGCATGGGCAGGAACGGCCGCCCGTCCAGCGCTTGCGCGAAGGCCGCGAGGCAGAACGCCACCCAGATCGACGCGGACGCCCAGGTCGCCAGCACCGCCGGGCGTGCCGGCAACACCCTTCCCGCGACGAAGCCCGCCAGCGGCACCGCGTGCAGCGCGTGCGTCCCGAAGAAATGCGCGACCCTGAGATCGCCGCCGTCGCGCGCCCAGCCCATCACCGCGAGCCCGCCGGCATCGCTGCCGGCGCCGCCGACGAAATGGCTGCCGTGCTGGCCCATGAAGCCGGCGATGACCAGCGTCAGCACGAAGGTCAGCCCCAGCCCGAGCACCAGCCCCAGCTTCAGCGCCGGGTCCCGCGGCGCACGATCGCTCCGCGCGATCAGCACCGCATAGACCAGCGAGGCGCCGGTCAGATGCACCGCGAAGACCCCCATGCCGATGTAGATTCCCCGGCTCAGCGCCGTCGCTTCGTTGAAATGCGAGGCGGTGCCCAGCGCCGCCGCGCCGCTGATCGCAGTCATCTCGTAGGCGATCGCGAAAGCCACCGTCCCGACATAGACCCGGAACCAGCGCCGGGCGGTGGTGCCGGTCGGCAGCCAGCGGGCATAGACCGACAGCGTGAACACATAGATCGCCAGCGCCAGCGCGAATTTCAGCGGCTTCGACCAGATGTCGATGCCCTGGAACAGCCCCCCGTCCACCGCCCCTGCCGAGAGGAGCGGCAGCGCCGCGAGGGCAAGCACCACGCCGACCGCCGCGAAGGTCGGCTCCGCGAGCCAGCCCCGAAGGTCGGCCCGCGCCGTCGCCGGCGCCATCGCCAGCGCGATCATTGCCGCACCTCCGCGGCGACGCCGCGCTGCGCGGCCCGCGCCGCCCGGAGCGCGGTGAAGCCGAGAAAGCCCGCCGGCCCGAACAGGAAGGTGAGGACGAGGCACGGCACCACCAGGAGGAAGGCGATCCCCTCCCGGCGCGCGGTGCGCACCTCCCAGGCGCCGACGAAGAGATCGAAGGCGAGATAGTGGATCCAGCCGGCGAGTGCTATCTCCGGCATGGTGAAAAGCTGCATCACCGCGGCGAGCGAGTCGAAGCCGCCCTCGGCCCGCGACCAGAAGCCGAGCACCAGCCCGGCATAGCCGACCGACAGCAGCGCCGGCAGCAGCAGCCCGGCGATCCGCTCGGCCCAGACCGGCAGCGCCCAGGCGAGCAGCAGCGCCAGCCAGCCGGCGAGCGCGATCATGTTGACGATCTGGAACATGGCGTCGGTGGTCATCGCCTGCGACTCCTATCTTGACGATGTAAAGATAGAACGCCGCGCGCGCCCTTCCGTCAAGATTTAATTTTGACAGTGGCAAGATTGCGCGGTATCGCACCGGGATGGACGCCCGCCCCTACCATCACGGCGACCTGCGCCAGGCGCTGCTCGCCGCCGCCGAGACCGAGCTCGCCGAGCGCGGCGTCGAGGGCTTCTCGCTGCGCGCCGTCGCCAAGCGCGCCGGCGTCAGCCACGCAGCACCCGCGCACCACTTCCGCGACGCCGGGGGCCTCCTGACCGCGCTCGCCGCCGAGGGCTTCTTGCGCTTTCTCGCCACCCAGAAGGCGCGCCAAACGGCCGCCGCGCCCGACGCCCTGGCCCAGCTCCTGGCCGCCGGCCTCGGCTACATCGACTTCGCACTGGCGCACCCGGCGCTCTTCCGCCTGATGTTCGCCTCCGCCCGCCCCGACCTCGCCGACCCTGCGCTCGCCGCCGCCTCGGCCGCGGCCTACGACCATCTGACCGCCGGCGTCGCCGCGCTGCAGCCCGGCGACAGCCCGGCGGCGGCCCTCAACGACGCGACCGCCGCCTGGGCGATGGCCCACGGCCTCGCCGACCTGCTCCAGGCCGGCCGCCTCGACGACCTCCGCAACCTCCCCGCCCCAGCGCGCGACGCCGCCCTCACCGCCCTGCTCGCCCGTGCCCTCACGGCCTGAACGTCTAGACACTTTCCAGACGCTTTCCAGACGTTTTCCAGACGCCTTGAAACCTACCCCTTCACCGCCCCCGCCAGCATCGATCGGCTGATCTGCCGGTAATGCCAGCATCCCCAGCAGCATCGGCGGCAGCGCCGCCAGGATCATCACCGCCGCCGCCAGGCCCCACTGCACCCCGCCGCCCGCACTGGCGAAGAAGAACGACGCGCCGACCGTCACCGGCACCGCCTCCCGCGTGGTCAGCATCAGCCCGAACAGGAACTCGTTCCAGGCGGTGATGAAGCCGAAGATGAAGGCCGTCACCAGCGCCGGCCGCATCAGCGGCGCAAGGATCAGGATCAGGATCTTCCAGTTCGCCGCCCCGTCCATCCGCGCCGCCTCGTCGAGCTCGAGCGGCACCTCCCCGAGCGCGTTGACCAGGATCACCAGCGCCAGCGGCAGGTTGACGATGGTCAGGATCAGCCCGAGCCCGAGCCGGGTGTCGAGCAGGCCAACCCACTGAAACCCCATGTAGATCGGGATCGCGAAGATGATGAGCGGCACCGCCCGCAGGTTCACGACCAGCGGCAGCAGCGTGCGCCGCCCGAAGCCGCCCCGCGCGATCGCATGCGCCGCCGGCAGCGCGAGCAAGAGCGCCAGGCCGCTGCCGATCAGCGAGATCGCCAGCGAGTTGCCGAGATAGCCGAAGATGTTCAGCCGCTCGCTCGGCGTCAGCACCGCTACGTAGTTCGTCGAGCGTCGGCGCCTCGATCCAGAGGCGCGGGATTGGCGGTGATCTCCCGCGGGCTCTTGAACGAGGTCACCAGCGTCACGATCACCGGCAGGTTGATGAGGAGCGCCACCAAGCCGAACACCCGCCAGCGCAGCGCCGCCAGCATCACGCCCCCCGCCGCCGCCGCGAGCCGATTGAGGCCCCAGAGCAGCAGAAAGAACGCCGACGAACAGCATCACCGAGGCCGCCACCGCCCGGCCGATCGCCCCCTGCCTGAAGAACGCCTCGTAGATGTAGATCGACAGCGAAGCCGTGCTGCCCCCGGGGCCGCTGCCGACCAGCGTGTAGATGTTGTCAAACACCCGGAAGCCGTCGATAAACCTGATAAAAAACGCGATGCCGATCATCGGCGCCATCAGCGGCAGCTCGATGTAGCGCAAAAGCCGCACCGCCGTCGCGCCGTCGATCACCGCCGCCTCGCGCAGATCCCGCGGGATCGCCGAATAGGCCATGTGCAACAGCAGAAACGCGAACGGCGTCCACTGCAGCGTCTCCACCACCACCAGCGTCCAGAACACCGTGCCCCCGCTCAGGAACGACGGGCTCGTGCCGAACAGCAGATAGGCAGTAATGCGGCACGGGCCCGACGAACTCGTGCAGCACCAGCCGGTACATCAGCCCGACCAGCGACGGCGCCACCATCAGCGGCATCATCAAGACCGCGATCGTCCAGGACCGCGCCCGCAAGAGCGGCGAGAGGAACACCGCGAGAAACAGCCCGACCGCGCACTCGATCACCGCGGTCAGCAGCCCGAACCGCAGCGAGAACCAGCTCGCCCGCCAGAACGCCGGATCGGCCAGCGCCGCGCGCGTAGTTGCCGAAGCCCGACAACCGCGGCGCCCGCAGCGTCTCGAAGCTGACCTCCGAGACGCTGTAGATCAGGTTGACGATCACCGGCAGCCCGAGGAAGACCAGGAGGAACGCCACCATCGGCGACGGCGAGCAGCGCCCATTCCCCCCGGGTGCCGGTCAGCGCCGACACGCCGGCTACTTCAGGAGCTCCTCCATCCCGGCCGCGGTGTTCTTCAGCGCGGTGTCGAGATCCTCCGCCCCCGACCAGTAACCGGTGAACTCCTTGGCCTGCAGCTCATAGACCGAGAGCGCGTTCGCCGAGGTGGCGCCGGTCATCACGAAGCCGTACTTGCCGGCGAACTCGCCGAGCTTGACCAGATCCGGCCGCTCCGCCGCGATCTTGGCCACCACCTCGGGCGTCAGCGCCGGCGCGCCGGAGGCCCTGGCATAGGCCAGCGCCGCCTCCTCGGTGGAGAGCCATGCCAGGAACGCCCGCGCGCCGTCCGGGTTGGCCGCCTTGGCGTTAAGCCCGAAGCCGAGGCCGTGGATATGGGTGAAGCGCCCCTCCGGACCCGGCGGGCGGCGCGATGGTCTCGGTCACCTCGGCGACGGTCGGCGAGGTCTCGGGATTGAGTCAGCTCGCCCGCCGCCGCGTTCCACTGCACCATCGCCGCCACCTGCCCCGAGGCATAGGCGGCATTGGCCTCGGCATATTCGTAGGAGAGCGAGTCGCGCCGGCGTCGCGCCGGCGTCGTAAGCATCTTGTAGAGCTCCAGCCCCTTGCGATAGGCCTCGGAATCGACGGTGATCTTGCCCGCTCGCGTCCATCCAGTCGGCGCCATAGGAGCGCGGCAGCGACTGGAACACCATCATGTTGAACAGCAGGTTCTTCATCTGCAGCACGGTGCCGTAGCGCGTCGGGCTGTCCGGATTGACCGCCTTGGTGAAGTAGAGCGCCGTCGCGGCGAAGTCGTCCCAGGTCCAGTCGTCCGGCGCCTTCGGCGTCAGCGCCTGTGCCGAGGTGTTCCTGGGCGATCTCGCGTGTATTTCGCCTGCGCCGCCGGGTCCGCCAGCAGCGCGTCGATCAGGTCCTTGCGGTAGTAGAGGAAATGCAGCGACAGGTCGGTCGGCACGCCATACTGCTTGCCGTCGAACTGCATGGTCTTCAGCACCGGCGGCGCCGTACACCGCCTCCGCCTCGGTCCGAGAGCGTCGATCGGCTCCATGAACGGCGCGTAGCGGCCGATCGAGTAGGTCGCGAGCAGGTTGGCGTCGAAGGCGTCGGAGCCGGCGGCGAGGTCGGCCTGCAGCTTGTCCCAGAAGCCGTCGCGCGAGAAGAAGATCAGCTCGACCTTGTTCGCCTCGGTCACGTCGGGCTTCGCATTGTAGATCTCGGTGACGGCCCGAAGCGCCGTCTCCTCCGGGCCGCCGGGCCAGCCGACGACCGTCACCTTCGCATCGGCCGCCGCCGCCAGCAGTCCGGCGCCGGCCAGCGCCAGCGCCGCTGCAAATCCGAACCTCATGATGCCGTCTCCCTGTTGTGGTTGATGGTCTCGCCCGCCAGCGCCGCCGCGCCGATCACCCCCGCCCGCGCCCCCAGCGCCGCCGGCACCGAGCCGCGGCGCCACCGCGGGATCGACGCCGCCGAGCGCGCTTCGAACCCGCTCGAGAAAGCCCGGCGCCAGCCCGATGCCGCCACCGATGACGATCACCTCGGGATCCACCGAGAACTGCACGTTGCGGCAGAGCCGCGCGACCCGCGCAGCCGCGACGGCGATGATCCGCTCCGCCCACGGTTCCGCCGCCGCCGCGAACACCCCGGCCGCATCGGTGTCGTGCCCCGCGGCCTTGGCCTCCTCGGCCATCCACCGCCCCGCGACCCGGTCCTCGATGCGCGCGCCATCATCATCGACGAGTTGGCCGAACTCGCCCGCCAGGCCCTCGAGCAGCCGGCCGCCCAGCACGATCCCGCCGCCGATCCCGGTGGAAATTGTCAGGAACACCATGTCCCGCCCCGCGCCTGCCCCGGCGCGGAACTCGCCCCAGGCGGCGGCATGCGCATCGTTGACGCAGCGCGCCGCCACGCCGAGGCGGCGGGTGAGGCCCTCCGCCAGCGGGAAGCTCTCCGGCAGGTCGAGCGTCGCCGGATTCAGCGCACTCCAGCGACCGTCGCGGACCACGCCGGTCACCGCCGCGCCCACTGCCCGGTAGCGTCCCCGCCATGGCGCCACCAGCGCCGCGGCGGCATCGAGCAGGCTTTCCGGCCCGCCGCGAATGTCGGTGGGGATCCGCCGCTCCTCGACCACCTCGCCGCCGCGGAGCAGCGCCGCAAGCAGCTTGGTGCCGCCGATATCGAGTGCGAGCACCGTCATGGCTGGCCGTCCGGCCGCGCGGCGTCCGCCCGCACTCCGGCCAGCGCGGCGCAGAACCAGCCGGTGACATGCTCCGGCCGGGTGATCGCCGAGCCGACCACGATGGCCCAGGCGCCGCGCCGAAGCGCCTCGGCCGCCTGCTCCGGCGTGCGGATATTGCCCTCGGCGATCACCCGCGGCGTCATCCGCCGCATCGCCGCGACCAGATCCGAAATCAGGCTGCGTCGGCTCCGGTCCGCCGGTGTAGCCGGCCAGCGTCGAGCCGACGATCTCGGCACCGGCCGCCAGCGCTTCGCGCGCATCCCCGGCCTCGGCGCAATCGGCCATCGGCACCCGCCCAGCGGCCCGGATCGCCTGCACCAGATCGGCGACGGCGACCGGCCGCGGCCGCCGCGTCGCGTCGACGGCGATGATGTCGGCCCCTGCCCCGGCCAGCGCCACGACATCCTCGATGCAGCGGCGTGATCCTGACCGGCTGGCCCGCGAGGTCGCGCTTGACGATCCCGATGATCGGGACCGGGGTCGCCGCCCGCACCGCCGCGACGTAGCGGGCGCTCTCGATCCTGAGCCCGGCCGCGCCGCCGGCCAGCGCCGCCAGGGCGAAGCCCACCACCATCTCCGGACGTATCCATCGGCCCGCCGGGCACCGGCTGGCACGACACGATCAGGCTCCGGTTCAGGCGATCGAGATCCATGCCCCCGCATCCTCGCTGCGCGAAGCATGGCCACTCCCCCGCCGGTATGCAACCGATTGGCTCGCCGCCCTCGGCGCGGCGCGTCAGCTTGACCTCGGCGCGCGGAGGTCGTGATCATCGCGCGAGAGCGAAGGAGCCCGGCATGAGCACCCACGACGCCGAAGAGGACCCGCGCAACGCGACCGTGCGTATCTGGGTCAACGGCGACCTGGTCCCCCGCGGACGAGGCGCGGGTCTCGGTCTACGACAGCGGCTTCATGCTCGGCGACGGCGTCTGGGAGGGGCTCCGGCTGCATCACGGCCGCTGGGCCTTCCTCGACGACCACCTCGACCGCCTGTTCGAGGCGGCGCGGGCGATCGACCTCGACATCGGCCTGGACCGCGCCGGCGTCGCCGCCGCGCTGGAGGCGACGCGCGCGGCGAACGGCATGGAGACCGACGCCCACGCCCGGCTGATGGTGACCCGCGGCCGCAAGGCGCGGCCGTTCCAGCACCCGCGGCTGTCGCGCTTCGGCCCGACGCTGGTGATCATCATGGAGCACTCGGTCAAGTCCGGGGCGCTGGCGCAGGGAGTGCGGCTCGCCACCGTGCCGCAGGTCCGCGGGCTGCCGATGAGCCAGGATCCCAAGCTCAACAGCCACTCCAAGCTCAACTGCGTGCTCGCCTGCATCCAGGCCGAGAAGGCCGGGGCCGACGAGGCGCTGATGCTCGACCCGCATGGCTTCGTCAACACCACCAATTCCTGCAACTTCTTCATCGTCCGCCGCGGCGAGGTCTGGACCTCGACCGGCGACTACTGCATGCCCGGCATCACCCGGGCGAAGGTGATCGGGCTCTGCCGCGCCGAAGCCATCCCGGTCTTCGAGAAGAACTTCAGCCTGGTCGAGACCTACGGCGCCGAGGAGGCGTTCCTGACCGGCACCTTCGGCGGCCAGACCCCGGTGGCCGAGATCGACGGCCGCCGCTACGGCGACGGCGGCGCCGGCCCGGTGACCCGGCGCATCCAGGCGCTCTACGCCGAGCTCGTCGCCCGTGGCTGAAGGCCGGCGGATCGCCATGTGGTCGGGCCCGCGCAACCTCTCGACCGCGATGATGCGCAGCTTCGGCAACCGTGCCGACTGCGCCGGGGTCCGGGACGAGCCCTTCTACGCCGCCTACCTCGCGCTGAGCGGCAAGGCGCATCCGATGCGCGCCGAGATCCTGGCTGCGCAGCCGCAGGACTGGCGCGCCGTCGCCCGCGCCTGCGCCACCGCCGCGGTTCCGCCCGGACGCATCCTCTACCAGAAGCACATGACCCACCACATGCTGCCGCGAGATCGGCCTCGACTGGATGGACGCCCTCGACCACGCCTTCCTGATCCGCGCCCCGGAACGGGTGGTCGCGAGCTACGCCGCCAAACGCGAGGCGGTGACGCCCGACGACCTCGGCTTCGCCCGGCAGGCTGAGCTCTTCGACCGGGTTTCGCAGCGCCTTGGCACGGCACCGCCCGTCATCGACGCCGAAGCGGTCCGCGCCGATCCTGCCGGGCGTCCTGCGCCGCCTCTGCGCCACGCTCGGCCTTGCCTTCGACCCTGGCATGCTCGCCTGGCCCGCCGGTCCCCGCCCGACCGACGGCGCCTGGGCGCCGCACTGGTACGCCGCCGTGAATGCCTCCACCGGCTTCGCCCCGCCCGACCCGCCACCACCGCCTCTCACCGGCCGAATGCGCGCCATCGCCGAAGCCGCCCGCCCCGCCTACGACCGCCTCCACGCCCACGCGCTCTAGACACCGCGAGCCGCATCGAAGCCAGAAAACGTCTATACGCTTTCAAGATACAAAGAAGACGCTTTCAAGACGCAATTTTTCCAGCAATTCCAGTCCGATGACCGCCAGCCGCCGCAATCACCCGATCAGCGTGAGCGCACGCTCGAATCCGGTCAGCGAAACCACCCCGTCCTGCGTCACCAGCACGTCGTCCTCGATACGCACGCCGATATCACCCTCGCGATAAAGTCCAGGCTCGATGGTGAAAACCATGCCAGCCTCCATCGCCTGCATATTGCCCACCATCACCTGCGGCGCCTCATGCACGTCGAGCCCGAGGCCATGCCCGGTCTTGGTCAGCACCAGATCGCCAAATCCCGAAGCGCGCAGACTGTCACCGACACGACGGTCGAGCGCATCGAGCGTCATCGGCGGCGCGGCGATGCTCCGGCCGAGCTCGTTGGCTGCCCGCACCGCCTCATAGATATCCCGATATTCCGAGCCGGCCGACCCGACAAAAAATGTGCGAGTGATATCAGCCATATACCCATCCATAGCCGCCCCGAAATCGACTAGCAGCGGCTTGCCCCGCTCCAGCCGACGCTCGGCGCTCGGCGTCCCGTGAGGGTCCGCGGAAGCCCCGCCGGCGAGCACGATCGGCTCGAACGCCAGCCCGTCTGCCCCGGCGCCGAGCATCTCCGCCACCAGACGCCCGCGGAACGCGGTCTCGCTCATGCCCACCACAGCCTCGGCGAGCGTGGCGGCCAAGGCGCTCTCACTGATCCCGATCGCCCGCTGGATGGCCTCGATCTCGCCCGCGTCCTTGTGCAGCCGCATACCCGAGATGGCCGAATGCGCATCGACGATCGCCGCATCCGGAAAGGCGCGCCGCAGCGCCTCCGCCTCGAACACCCGCATCCGCTGCCCCTCGACCCCGATCCTCGCTGGCGCGATCCGCCCGGCCAGTGCGGCAAAAGCGCGGTCAAACCCGTCGGAATCCTGCCAATAGCTGGTGTCCGCCCTAGGCGCCACCGCCTGCCACCGCGACCGCTCGAGAACCGGCATCACCGCCTGCAGCGGCCCCTCGCGTGGGACGACGACCAGCGTTGGCCGCTCCATAAGGTGGAAGCTCGCGCCGGTCAGGAAGTAGAAATTGGCCCCGGGCACCAGCGCCACCGCATCGAGATCTTCCCGGTCCATCGCGGCCCGCAGCCGCGCCAGACGGCCCGTCTCGCCCATTGCCCCCTCCCCGACCCACTTGCGCTGGGTTTGTATTATCACCTAACCTTCAGCGTCCATAACAGAGCCGAATGCTGCGGCGGTGGCGGCGAACGCGCATCGCCGGATCGAGGGCCGGAACCGAGCGAACGCGGCGCCCCGGGCAGACAGCATCCGTCGCCATCCAGGGGGAAGACGCATGAGACTGATCCAGACGCTGCTCGCCGCGACCGCGATGAGCCTGCTCGCGATCGGCGCCGCCCAGGCCAAGACGCTGGTTTATTGCAGCGAGGGATCGCCGGAAGGCTTCGACCCGGCGCCCTGGACCTCGGGGACCACCTTCGACGCCGCGTCGCGGCCCGTCTATGACCGACTGATCGAGTTCAAGAAGGGCTCGACCGAGACCGAGCCCGGCCTCGCCGAGAGCTGGGATGTCTCCGAGGACGGCACCGAGATCACCTTCCACCTGCGCCCGGGGGTGAAGTTCCAGACCACGCCCTGGTTCACCCCGACCCGCGAGATGAACGCCGACGACGTGGTCTTCACCTTCATGCGCCAGTTCGACAAGACCGGTCCCTGGTACGAGTACGCCCCAGGCATCGCCTGGGAGTACTTCAACTCGACGATGGCGGCCTCGCTCAAGGAGATCGTCAAGGTCGACGACCTGACGGTCAAGTTCGTGCTCAGCCGACCGGACGCAACCGTGCTCTCGACCTTCCCGATGGACTTCGCCTCGATCGTCTCCAAGGAATATGCCGACCAGCTCGAGGCCGCCGGCACCAAGGAGCAGTTCAACGTGACGCCGGTCGGCACCGGGCCCTTCACCTTCGTCGACTACCAGCAGGACGCGGTGATCCGCTACCAGGCCAATCCCGACTGGTGGAACGGCAAGCAGCCGATCGACGACCTGATCTTCGCGATCACCGTCGACGCCGGGGTGCGCCAGCAGAAGCTGGTGGCCGGCGAATGCGACATCATCCCCTACCCGAACCCGGCCGACATCGAGGGACTGAAGGCCAGCCCCGATCTGACGGTGATGCAGCAGGAAGGCTTCAACATCGGCTTTCTCGCCTACAACACCATGATGCCGCCCTTCGACAAGCCCGAGGTGCGCAAGGCGCTGAACAAGGCGATCAACAAGAAGGCGATCATCGACGCCGTGTTCCAGGGCGTAGGCACTCCTGCGGTGGCGCCGCTGCCGCCGACCTCCTGGGGCTACAACCCGAACCTCGTCGACGATCCCTATGACCCGGCAGCGGCTAAGGCCGAGCTCGAGGCCGCGGGGGTGTCCGGGCTTTCGATGAAGGTCTGGGCGATGCCGGTGCAGCGGCCCTACAACCCGAACGCCCGGCGCATGGCCGAGCTGATCCAGGCCGATTTCGCCGCGGTCGGCGTCAAGGCCGAGATCGTCTCGATGGAATGGGGTGAGTACCTGGCGCAGTCTTCGGCCAAGGATCGTGACGGCGCCGTGCTGATCGGCTGGACCGGCGACAATGGTGACCCGGACAACTTCCTCGGCGTGCTGCTCGGCTGCGACGGCGTCGGCGCGAACAACCGCGCCCAGTGGTGCTACCAGCCCTTCGAGGACCTGATCCAGGAGGCCAAGACCACCTTCGCGCAGAACGAGCGCAAGCCGCTCTACGAAAAGGCGCAGGAGGTCTTCAAGGAGCAGGCGCCGTGGGCTACCATTGCCCACTCGATCACCACGATGCCGATGCGCAAGACCGTGACCGGCTTCGTTCAGGATCCGATCGGCATCCACCGCTTCGTTGGCGTCGACAAGACGGAATAGCGCGGTCCGAGTGGACAGCGCCGCCGGAAGCGGCGACACTTATCGGCGGGCGCCGGTGGCGGCGCCCGTCCGCCAGGGGGCGTGATGCTGCGCTTCTTCCTGCACCGGCTGCTCCT
>CAVVSO010000040.1:0-22328 GCA_963750745.1 uncultured Alphaproteobacteria bacterium
CCCGCGCGGCTGACACCTCGCGCCGGGCGAGCCGTGACGCCAGGCTTCCCGAACCAATCCAGCGATGATGCGTTGACCGCGGGCGCGACCCGGCCGATGAACGCTCGGTGAACCGCGAGGCCGCCTTGGCGGCCCGTCCAACATGGAGCCCCGGCCGATGCCCACGCTCGTTGTCGAACCGCCTGCCGTCCCGCTCGCTGCCCGTGCAGGCGCGAACGCCGCATTCCCGGTCCGCCGGATCTATTGCGTCGGGCGCAACTATGCGGCGCACGCGATCGAGATGGGCCACGATCCCGACCGCGAGCCGCCGTTCTTCTTCCAGAAGAACCCGGACAATCTCGACTGAGCGGCGCGCTTCCCTATCCGCCGCTGTCGAACGACGTGCATCACGAGATCGAACTGGTGGTGGCGCTCGGCAAGGGCGGCGACGAACATCGCGCCGGAGCAGGCGCTCGACCACGTCTGCGGCTACGCGGTCGGCCTCGACATGACCCGGCGCGACCTGCAGGGCAGGCAAAGGACATGGGCCGGCCCTGGGAGGTCGGCAAGGCGTTCGAGCAGTCGGCGCCGTTCGGCGCGCTACGGCCGGCGCGCTGAGATCGGCCATCCGGAGCCGGGCGGATCTGGCTCGAGGTCAACGGCGAGCGCCGGCAGGAGGGCGACCTCAACCAGATGATCTGGAAGGTGCCCGAGATGATCGCCGACCTCTCCGAGCTGTTCGTGCTCGCGCCCGGCGACATCATCATGACCGGCACCCCGGCGGGCGTCGGCGCGGTGGTCCGGGGCGACGTGATGCAGGCGCAGTCGCCGGCGTCGGCGACCTGACCGTCCTCGTCATCTAGGCCGCGGGTCCGCCGCGCTCGCCATCGGCGCAGCGTCAGGCCGTCAGCAGCACCTTGACGCTCGAGCTGCGGTCGAGGGCGAGCCGGAAGGCGTCGGGCGCGTCGGCGAGCGGGCGGCGGGCGGTGACGAGGGCGAGGGGGTCGACCCGGCCGCCGGCGATGAGGGCGACGGCCTCGGCGAACTCGCGGTCGAAGCGGAAGGAGCCGCGCAGGTCGAGCTCCTTCGACATCACGGCATTGGCGGGGCGGGGATCAGGCCACCCGGCAGGTTGCCGACCTGGACGACCGTCCCGCCGCGGCGGACCGCGGCGATCGCCGAGGCGAGGCCGGCGGGGGTGCCGGAGACCTCGAAGACGACGTCGCGGCGGAGCGACGCGGGCGAGGCCGTCGGGGTCGGCCGAGAGGTCGACCACCGCGTCGGCGCCGAGCCGGGCCGCGAAGGCGAGGGGGGCGGCGGCGATGTCGACGACGGCGATGCGCGCGCGCCGCCGAGCCGCGCGGCAAGGAGGGTGAAGAGGCCGATCGGCCCGGCGCCGATGATCGCGACGCTACGGCCGGCGACCGTGCCGCGCACCACCGCGTGCAGGCAGACCGCCAGCGGCTCGGCGAGCGCGGCGGCCTCGAGCGGCACGTGGTCGGGCACCGGCACGCACTGGCCGGGAGTTGTGTCGAACACCGTGGCGAAGCCGCCCTGCATGTGCGGGGTCTTCGAGGCCGAGCCCATGAAGAACACGTTCTCGCAGAGGTTCGCGCGTCCCTCGGAGCAGCGCGGGCAGGCGCCGCAGGGCCGGAACGGGTTGACCGCGACGCGGCCGCCCGCGGGAGAGGCCGGCGACGTCGGCGCCGACCGCCTCGACCAGGCCGGCGATCTCGTGGCCGAGGACGAGCGGCTCGGTGACGACGAAGTCGCCGGTGCGGGCATGGCGGAAGTAGTGCATGTCCGAGCCGCAGATGCCTCCGGCGGCGAAGCGGACCCGCACACGATCCGGGCGCGAGCGCGCCGAGCGGGCGCTCGACGAGCCGGAGGTCCTCGGGCGGCGAAGAGCGTGGCGGCGAGCGCGGAGGTCATGGCGGGATGTGCCCGAGTTGCGGCGGCGGCCAGAGGGCGACGGCCGGGATGAAGGTGATGAGGATCATGCGACGAAGAGTGGCACAAGCCGGGGCACGATTGCCACCGTCGTTCGCCGGCGCAAGGCTGTCGCAGCGGGCGGAGTTGGCCGCGGGAACATGCCGCAGCCGCAGCTCAAAAATGGCTCTTGCAATCGACTTCTGCGTCGGCTTCGCTGTCGGCCTATGCCTTTTCGCTTCAGCCGCTGACGCCATCCCGCTTGGCCTCGGTGGCGATTGGCCAGTAACGGGAGCACACCAATGAACTCGCAGCCATTCACGCCGCAGCGCGCCTCGCGCTGGCCTTGGGACTTGTCGCCGGCGCCTGGCTGATCCTGTCGGCGTCGACGCCTGGCGTTGAAGCGTTCTTGCCGGCCGGCGCCGCAACTGCGGCCGAGCCGGACCATATCCATCTCGCCCAGGCCGACGCGGCTCCGGCCGAAAGTCCGGTCTCCTACTCATCCGAGCAGGCCGATCGCGGAGAAGGCAGATACGAAAAGGAGTGTGGGGAGTGCCACGGGGACGATCTCAGGGGCGGGCTGATCGGTGGGCCGCCATTGCGCGGCGTGAGTTTCGAGCAGAAGTTCGCTGACGGAGCGCCGGCCTCGGGGTTGTATTCGTTCATGAGCACCCTGATGCCGCCCAATTCGCCGGGGCGTTTTTCTCCGAGCGCCTACGCCGACATGATGGCCTACATCCTCAAGCAGAACGGCTTCAAGGCCGGCGCGCCACTGCCCTCGGACGTCGATGCGCTCGACACCCTGATCATGGAGAAGTGATCGGGGGCCGGCGCGGGGACGGCGGCAGGCGTTTGGCCGGTCCCTGACCATGGGGCTGTCGGAGCTCACCCTCCAGCTGATCGCCTTCCGGGTCCTGGCGCTTCTGATCATTGCCGGAGTTCATGGTGGCATCGTCGCGGGGGCGGCGGTCTGTCCTGGGCGACAAGGGACCGAAATACGACGGCCGCCTGACCATCGTGCCGGCCAGCCATATCGATCTCGTCGGCGCGATCAGCATGATCCTCTTCGGACTCGGCTGGGCGAAGCCCGTGGCCATCGACGCACGGCAGTTCCGCATCGGTCGGATCGGCATTGTCGTCGTCATCCTGGCCGGCTTCGTCGGCCTGCTTGTCCTGGCCGTGCTTCTCGACGCCCTGGTCCTGCCGGCGTTGACGACGTTGCCGCTCACGGCCGGGCTGACGACGGCGGCATTCCTCCGCGCCGCCAGCAGCCTGTCGATCTGGTTCGCGCTGCTCGGCCTCGTCCCGATCCCGCCGCTCACCGGCGGGCTGCTGCTCGACGCGTTCGGCATCCGCGTCCCGCGGCGGGCACAGTGGATCCTTGCCGCCGTGCTGCTCGTGGCGGTGGCGACGGGCCTGGTCCGCCAGCTTCTCGGCCCGGCCCACGCCGTGCTGGCGTCGGTCATCCTCGAGGATGAGGTCGAACGACGGCTGATCACAGGGCGGGGACGGCGCCGCCCTGTCGCCGATCGGCGCCGCCCCGTAGCGCTCGAGGATGGCCGCCAGGGTGCCGTCCGATTCGAGCTGGCGGAAGGCCTGGACGATCTTGCGCTTCAGCGTGAGGTCGCCCTTCCAGAGGCCGAAGACCAGATTGTAGCGGGCGAGCTCGTCGGGCAGGGAGGCGACCCACCAGTCGTTGTCCGCCGCCAGCCCGCCGGCCAGCAGCGCCTCGGTGACGCCGCCGTCGAACTGACCGCCGGCGATGCCGTCGACGAGCTCCTGGCCGCTGCGCACGACGCGGACGGTGACGTCGTGCCGGCGCAGGTAGCTGGCGAGGCCGATGCGGTCGAGGCCGGAGATGAGGGTCAGCGCCCCGACGGTGCGGCCGTCGATGGCCTCGAGCGGCGCCGGCGCCACGATCGCCCAGCCGGTCTCGGCGTAGGGCGGACCGGTATCGAGGAACGACCGGGTGAGCGTCGAATCGACGACGCCGCCGGCGAGCACCTGGCACTTGGCGCGGTTGACGGCCCAGTTGCGCGGATTGAAGTCGCGGCCCATGGCGTCGCTGGGGCTGAGCAGCAGCGTCGACGCCGATGTGGTCGGCGACGGCCCGGAGAATCTCGATGTCGATCCCCGGCCGGTCGGGATCGCCGGTGACCAGCGGCGGATAGGTCGTCGGCACGCAGGCGCGGATGGCATGCGTTCGCCTCGACCTCGCTGAGCGAGGTATCGGGCGGCAGGAAGGTGACCAGCAGCAGCAGGCCGACGACGACGACGATGCCGCCGAGGTCGCGCGCCAGTCGCCGCAGCGTGAGCATGGCGAAGCCTCACGCCCTGCGGAAATCGAACAGCGCGATCGCGAACAGCACCACGCCGGCGATCGCCATGACCGCGATGCCGAGGCGCGGATCGAACTGGTTGTAGTTGATCAGCACGCCGCGCAGCGCGTCCACGGCATAGGTCAGCGGATTGTACTCGACGAGGGTGACCAGCCACTCGGGATAGACGACGCGGGTCTGGGCCCGGGTCAGCGCCGGGTCGAGGGGAAAGATCGAGCTCGAGGTGAAGTAGAGCGGCAGGATGACGGCGTTGGAGAAGACGCCGAAGCCCTCGAAGCTGCGGATGCGGTTGGCGATCACCACGCCGAGCGAGGTCAGCGCGAAGGCCAGCATGCGCCATCAGGCCGAGGGCCTTGAGCACGTCGGGCCAGGTCAGCGGCACGTCGGCGAAGCGGGCGAGGAGCAGCACCAGGCAGCCGTGCAGCACCGCCACCGTGGCGCCGCCCAGCACCTTGCCGAGCAGCACCATGCCGCGCGACATCGGCGAGACCAGCACCTCGCGCAGGAAGCCGAACTCGCGGTCCCAGATCACCGAGACCGCCGACTGGACCGAGGTGTACATGATGTTGAGCGCCACGACGGCGGGGAAGATGAACTGGAGATAGGTGAAGGGCACGACGAAGGTCACCTCGCCGTAGACCTCGCCGCGGAAATAGGGATTGAGGCCGATGCCGAGGATCAGCACCCACAGGATCGGCCGGCTGATGCCGCCGATAAGCTGGCCGCGGTCGCGGATGGCGCGCTTCACCTCGCGCAGCCAGAGGCCGTAGAGGCCGCCGAGCTGGATCAGCAGCGGCGACCGGCGGGCGGCGGGCGCGATGGCGGCAGTGTCAGCGGTGCTCATCGGGTGTGTTCTCCTCCGCGCTTGCCGAAGGCGAGGGTGCGCTCGCGGGCGCCGGCGGCCTGGTCGCGGAGCTCGCGGCCGGTCAGCGACAGGAACACCGTCTCGAGGCTCGGCACCTCGACCGCCAGCGAGCGGATGCGGCGTGCCGAACTCGGCGAGCAAGGCCTCGACGAAGGCGTCGTCCGAGGTGAGCAGGATGGTCTCGCCCGCCTCGCCCGCCAGCCGGTCCGGCGTAGCGCGTCAGGATTTCCTGCGCGGTCGGCGTCGCCCTTGGGGACGATGCGCAGCAGCTGCTGGCCGTGATCGCGCTTCAGCGCCTCGGGCGTGTCGAGGGCCAGGACCTTGCCGTGGTCGATGATGCAGACCCGGTCGCAGCCCTCGACCTCCTCGATGTAGTGGGTGGTCACCAGCACGGTGATCTGCCGCTCGTCGCGCAGCCGGCGGATGTAGGACCAGATGCGCTCGCGGGTCTGGGCGTCGAGCCCGACCGTCGGCTCGTCGAGCAGCATGATCTCGGAATCGTGGATCAGCGCCCGGGCGATCTCCAGCCGGCGCTTCATGCCCGAGGACAGCGTCCGCGCCGGCTTGTCGGCCCAGTCGGTCAGCTCGACCAGCGCCAGCATCTCCTCGATGCGCTGCCGCCGCAGCTTTCGCGGCACGCCGAAGACCAGGCCGTGCAGGTCGAGATTCTCGCGGACCGTCAGCCGGTCGTCGAGGCTCGGCTCCTGGAAGACGATGCCGAGACGGCGGCGGGCGGCGAGCGGCTGCCTGACCACGTCGAAGCCGCCGATCAGCGCCACGCCGCTGTCGGGGCGCAGGATCGTGCAGAGGATGTGCAGCAGCGTCGTCTTGCCGGCGCCGTTGGGCCCCAGCAGCGCGAACAGCTCCCGGTCGCGGACCTCGAAGCTGACCTCGTCCAGCGCCAGCGTGCGCCCGTAGCGCTTGGACACGGCCTCGACGCGGATGGCGGGCCCGGAATTCGGCGCGCTCGGCATCAAGGCGCGGCTGTCGCCGGGAACTCGTACTTCTCGAGGATGCCGGCGATCGTCCCGTCCGCGCGTCAGCGCGGCGATCGCCTCGTCGACGGCCGTGCGCAGGAAGGTCTCGTCGGAGAGCAGCAGCGCGCCCACGCCGAGGGTGGTCGGCGGCAGCGGGGTCGGGTCGATCACGTGAAGGTCGGCGTAGGCAGGGTCGTCGCGCTGCTTGGCCCACAGGCTCGGGCGCCCAGACGAGGGCGACGTCGACCGTGCCGTTGAGAAGCGACTCCAGGGCGAGCTCGTTGGTGCCCATCGGGATAGGCCGGCCAGCGGTCTTCCGCGGGCAACGCGGTGAGGTAGGAGACCAGCCGGATGTGCGCCGAGGTCCCCACCGTCGCGCCGATCGGGCGCCCGGGCGCCAGGTCGGCGAGCGCGTGGATGTCGGGGTCGGCGGTGACGAAGACGTATTGGGTCTCGTAGTAGGCGCGGGTCAGGGTGACCCAGTTGGCATAGCCCTCGGGGATCAGCTTGAAGCCCATGTGAACGTCACAGTGCTCCAGCATGATCGCATAGACCTTGGTGATGTCCTCGAGGACGATGTCGCTTTCGACCACGTATCGCTGCGGCTCGAGCAGCAGCGCCCCGGCGATGGCGTCGGCGATGGCGCCGGCCACCTCCCAGTCGGGGTCGCGCGTGATCGACGCAGTAGCGAAGCTGCGACTCGTCCAGCCGCCGGCCGATGTTCCACTGGCCGGGGGCGTAGGGCATCTCGAAGAATTCCGGCTGCCTTGGGCCGAAGCCGGCGCCGGCGACAGCGCAGCCACCGCAACCGCCAGCCAGCGCCAGGAGCAGGCCCGTCCAGACGCGGAAACGCGAAAGCGAGCGCGCAAGATCGGACCTCATAAAAGGCGCCGGGCGGACCGGAAGTTCCAGGTCCGCCCGGGCCGGTTGTCGGGATGCGCTCAGCCGATCAGTCGGGAAGCGCGAACACGTAGACCGTCGCCGGGTTGTCCGGCGGAAGCTTCACGTCCGGGGTCAGCGACTGCCAGGCGGCCCAGGCCGGTGGCCCAGTTCGCGACGACGGCAACGTACTGCTTGCCGCCGGCCTCGTAGGTGATCGGGAACGACTCGAGCGAGTTGCTCAGCGTCGGGCTGGTCCACAGCAGGTCGCCGGTCTCGTCGTCGAAGGCCAGGAACTTGCGGTCGAGAGTGCCGACGAACACCACGCCGCCGCCGGTCGGCAGGGTCGAGCTGGTGACCGGCGCATACTGCCGGTACTGCCACATCTCCGACTGGTCGGTCAGCTTGATGGCGCGGACCTGGCCGATGTTGCCGTCGCTGTCGGGCCGCGGCACGCGGGAGTAGGTCTGCAGGCCGCCGCCGGTGTAGATCTTGCCCGGGTCGAGCGGGTTCACCGTGGTGTTGGAGCAGAACTCCACCGTCGGCAGATAGAGCGCCTCGGTCCGCGGGCTGTAGGCCGTGGCCTGCCAGGCGCGCGCTGCCCGGGTCGGCCGGGCAGTTGAAGGTGGTCTCGCCGATGACCGGGATCACCTCCGGGTTGATCTCCTTCTCGCCGGTTTCCGGATCGATCGAAAGCACCACGTTCTGCGGCGCCGTCTCCTTGGCCCACAGCCATTCGCCGGTCGTCCGGTCGAGCGACCTCGATGATGCCGATCTTGCCGGTCGTCACCACCTGTTGCCGCATCTCGCCATTGACCGGCAGGTCGATGAGCATGCGCTCATAGACGTAGTCGAGGTCGAGGGAGTCGGTCGGGAGGTACTGGTGGTACCACTTCAGCTCGCCGGTGGTGGGGTCGATGGCGAGCGTGGAGTTGGTGTAGAGCGCCTCGTTGGTGACGTTGGGGTCCGAGCTCTTGGGGGTCAGCCCGGCGATCTCGACGTTCCACGGATAGGGCTGGCCGACGCCGGCGAAGATCAGGTTCTGCTCGGGGTCGTAGGAGCCGGTGATCCACGCCGAAGCGCCGTGGCGGCTCTCCAGCGGAATGCCGTTCCAGCTGTTGCCTTCGGGCGTGTCGCCGCGGGCGATGGTGTTGACGCGCCACAGCTCCTCGCCGGTATTCGGCGTCGTGACCGGTGAAGAAGCAGCCGCCCGGCTGGGCGTTGCTGCAGCTGGTCATGCCCTGGACGATGACGCCGTTGGCGACGATCGGTCCGCTGGAATAGCCCCAGCCCTTCTTGTAGTCGGCGACCTGCTGGTCCCACACCAACTGGCCGGTCTTGGCGTCGAGCGCGAGGATATGGGCGTCGCGGGTCGCGATGATCAGCTTGTCGCCGTAGATCGCCTTGTTGCGCTCGCCGCCGGGGTTCACGTCATCCGGCAGCTCGTACTGATACTCCCAGATCAGCTCGCCGGTGGCCGCGTCGAGCGCCTGGATCAGGTGGGTGGAGTTCTGGATGTACATGATCCCGTCATGGACCAGCGGGGTTTCCTGCGTCCGGCCCCCCGGCGTCATGCCCCAGGCCCAGGCCAGCTTGAGGTCCTTGACGTTTTCCTTGTTGATCTGGTCGAGCGGGCTGTAGCCCCAGCCGTTGTAGGTGCGCCGCCACATCAGCCAATCGCCGTCCGGCGGGTTGAGCAGCATCTCGTCGGTGACCGGCGAGATCTTGTCGATCGGGTTGTCCTGGGCAACGGCCGCTTGCATGGCCAATAGCGAGGCCGACGACGCGGCGATCGCACAGAGCGCCAAGATTTTCTGACTACCCCTCATGAGTGATCTCCTCCCACAACTTTCGAAGTAACTAGCGCTTGGGCTCAACGGATTGCGTGCCAAGCGAATTGGGCCGGCCCGAGGAGTCTTCGCCAGTTCGGTCAGCGTACGCCCGCGCGGCGGGAGCCGTCAACACCGCGCCTGGCGATCGATCTCGCCAACGGCACGGCCAGCGGCGGCGACGCGGATGGCCAGGTGCAGATCGTCGGGCGCGGCACCCATCATCCGGCACGCCGTCCTCGCTGGTTTCGAAAACGCCGTCGGTTCATCCTTCGAAGACATCTTCCCGAACTGCAGCCGCCCTCCGGGAGGAAAGATCGACATTGTAGGAAGTCCGGGGCCAAGGGGGGGCGCCTTTAGCTCGAGTTGGGCGGCGAAGTAAAAGCCGAACCCGTAGTTGCCTTCCCAAGGCGGGTACGGTGAATTCGTGGTGATCACCGGCGGCAGCTTGGCCTCGGCTACGCCGCGCCGCGCCGGCGCCCGCAGAAACCCCATCATCGCCCCATACCCTCTTTCCGGCCGCTGATGCCGCGCTGCCGGCGCTCTGGACAGCGCGGGGCGGCGGAAAGGAAAAGGCTGAGCGCGAGGCCACGAACGTTTGGCGCCGCGGTACCTTGCTCGCCGCCTCAATGACGTCTTGCGGGCCGGCAGACCACGCCATCGCTGCACCCATCCGTAGTGGCGTGCACGCGCCTCGCGGATGACTCGCAACGGAATGCGCCCCCCTCGTCCCTCCTCACCCGAACCAGCAGGGGCGGCACCAAAGTCCAGAGGGCGACGCAGCTCTCGAGGCGCTTGTCGCGCGGCTTCGGCGCAAGGTCGGGCCGGGCATCGTCGACACCCGCCGCGGGTTCGGCTGCTTCGTCTCGGACAATACCGAGTGAGCCTCAACTCACTGCGGCTTCGCTTGTTTCTCGCCGGAGCGCTGGCAGTGGCGGCGAACTCTCGCCATTGCCGCCATCGGCCTCGCCGTCTTCTTCGACCTCCACGTCGAGCGGCGAGCCGTTGCCGAGCTCTCCGCCCGGCTCGACCAGCTGGCCGCCGGCCTCGAGACCACACCGGATGGGATCGCTCTGACCCGACCTCCCGCAGACCCGCGTTTCCGACAGCCGCTGTCCGGAACCTACTGGCAACTTAAGATCGGATCGACCACCGCTCGCTCGCGTTCGCTCTGGGACGAGGCGCTGAGCCTGCCGCCGCGCGAACCGGACGATCCGAACCTGCGCGAGTTGCCGGTGACCGGTCCGCGCGGGAACAGCTACTTGCCATCGAGCGCGAACTCCGCATCGGAAATGACCAGACCGTCAGCGCCGCGGTTGCCATGGACCGCTCGGAGCTCACGGCGGCGCGGCTCGCCTTCCTCGGCGATCTCGCACCCTATCTCGCGGTGGATCGCTGCGGTGCTGCTGGCAGCGGGTTGGGCGCAGGTGACAATTGGTCTCAGGCCGCTCGCCGACATCGGAGCCCGGGTGGCTTCGCTGCGGTCGGGCACGGCAGTGCGCCTTGGGGACGGCTTCCCTGCCGAGGTCCGACCACTTGCCGGCGAGATAGATGCACTGATCGAGGCGCGTGAGGCTGACGTGAGCCGCGCTCGGGCCCGCGCCAGCGACCTTGCTCATGCGCTCAAGACGCCGCTCCAGGCACTCATAGGCGAGGCGGATCGGCTCCGGGCCGCCGGCTCCAATGCCGCGGCCGAGGGCATTGAGGACATCACCCGCGCGATTGATCGGCACGTCGAACGCGAGCTTGCACGCACCCGGGCCGCCGGCGCGGGTGCCGCCTCGTCCGACCCAGCGGCCGCGATAACCGGCGTGCTCTCGGTTCTGCAAAGAACTCCCGCCGGCAGCCGGATCGACTGGCACGTTTCGGTCGAGCCTGGCCTACGAGCGCGCATCGATGCGGTCGACTTGACTGAAGCCTTGGGCGCGCTGGCCGAAAATGCCGTCCGACATGCGCGAAGCTGCGTGTGGTTTTCGGCGTGCTCACGAGGCACGCTTCTGGCGATCTCTGTTCGCGACGACGGATCGGGCGCCCCGGCGGAGGCACTCGAGCGCATGCGCGCTCGCGGAGAGCGGCTCGATGCACGGTTCCCGGGTCATGGGCTAGGCCTCGCAATTGCCGCGGAGATAGCCGAAACCGTGGGAGGTTCTCTCGAACTGGCCGATGCAAACCCGGGAGTTGAAGCGACGATCCTTTTGCCCTTGTGCTGATGGTCGCAATTCCTCGGCGCGACGAGCCTCCGGGAAGGCTGCGCGCCGCAGGCTCATGGTATAGCCTCGCCCAATGGAGCCCGTCCCGAAGCCGCGCCACCTGGCCACGCGCCGCCTGGAAGGCTGACGCGACTTCTGTTGGGAGCCGGTGTCCATCCGGCGATCGCCCGGCCGCCGATCTCCTGCCGCTGAACAAGGCGTGCTACTGCTGATCTGCCGAACGCGCAATGACCGGCGCCCGCGTCAGACGGCGAAGCGGGAATAACCGTCATGCCGGCGGACGAACCCGCACGCCGGGCATGAGGCGCTCGGTCGGGGCGTCGAAGACCAGGGAGTCGCCGGGTGCGAAGCCGACCCTCACGGCCTCGCCGGCGGCGTGCGCCGCCGAGGAGCCGTGCCCGAGCACCCGCAAATCCCCGACGTCGGTGCTCACGACGTAGAGAACCTCGCGTCCCATGGGCTCGATCTGGGCGATGCGGCCGGGCAACCCGGTCGTGTCGAAGCGAAGGTGCTCCGGCCGCAGCCCGATGGTCACGTCGCCCCGCGCGGCGCCCTCGAACGGGAAGGTCACGGAACCCGCGACGACGGCACCGTCTCCGGCCTCGCCCCGGATCACGTTTACCGGCGGCGAGCCGATGAAGGTCGCGATGAACAGACTTTCGGGCCGGAGGTAGAGGTCATCCGGCGTGCCCACCTGCTCGATCCGGCCAGCGCGCATGCAGACGATGCGGTCGGCCATGGTCGTCGCCTCGATCTGGTCGTGGGTGACGAGGATCGTGGTCACGCCTAGCTTTTCCTGCAGCGACTTGATCTCGGTGCGCATGGTCAGCCGCAGCGTCGCGTCGAGGTTCGAAAGCGGCTCGTCCAGCAGCAGCAGTTGCGGCTCCTTGACCAGGGCGCGCGCGAGCGCCACCCGCTGCTGCTGGCCGCCTGACAGCTCGCCCGGCCGGCGGTCCAGAAGTTCGCTGACATGCACGAGTTCCGCCGCCGCCCGGACGCGGTCGAGCGCTTCCTCGCGTGGCGTCTTCTTGAAGCGCAGGGGAAAGCGGATGTTTTCGCGCACGGACATGTGCGGATAGAGCGCATAGGACTGGAAGACGATGCCGACGTTGCGGTCCCTGGCCTCGACCTCGTTCACCAGGTGGCCGTCGAACCTGAGCTCGCCCCCGCTCGGCAGGTAGATGCCGGCGAGCATGAAAAGCGAAGTGGATTTTCCGCACCCCGACGGGCCGAGTAGCGCCACGAACTCGCCGTCTTCAACCGCCAGCGTCATGTCGGGGATGACCACGACGTCGCCGAAGCGCTTGCTGACGTTGCGGAACTCCACCCTTGCCATCCTCAGCCCTTCACCCCGCCGATCGACATCTGCATGAGGTATCGCTGCGCGAAGAGGTAGAGGACGAGGCTCGGAACAAGATAGAAGACGGCAACCGCCGAGACGACGCCGTAGTCGACGCCCATCACGTCGTCGCGCACGAAGTACATGTATAGGCTCATGGTCCAGTTGGTATTGCGGATCAGGAAGGTGAAGACGAAGATGTATTCCTCCCAGCCGCGAATGAAGGTGAAGACCGAGATCGCAAGGATGCCGTTGCGCACCTGCGGCAGCACCACGTAGAGGAAGGCCTGGCGCCGCGAGGCGCCGTCGGCCAGCGCGCTCATCTCGATGTCCCAGGGCACGGCGTCGAAGAAGCCCTTCATGATGAAGATGGCGAAGGGCAGTTCGAAGGCGACGAGCACCAGGATGACGCCCAGCAGCGTGTCGAGCAGCCCGATCCAGTAGAGCATCAGGAACATCGGCACGATCAGCGTCAGCACCGGGAAGGCGTGCAGCACCAGGAGCGCGCGCAGCATCGAGGCGCGCCCGGGAAACTGGAAGCGCGAGAGGTAGTAGGACGCGAGCGATGCGACGGTGACGACGACCACAGTCTGCGTGCAGGCGATCAGCATCGAATTGCCGAAGGCGTGCCAGACGTTCGGGAACTGCACGGCGCCGCGGACCTCGCCGACGCGGGAGCGCACGACAGAAGCGAAATCCGGCTCTACCAGGAAGATGAAGTTCTGCAAGTGCAGGTCGGGGCCGACCAGCACCGCCAAAGCGACTACGGCGGCGAGCGCGACCCCGGCCACGCCGAGCCACGCCTGGCGGCGGTTTCGCGCCAGCATCACCGCCAGCCAGAATCCGATGACAGCCGGCACCACGACCAGCATCGAGCGCCAGAGCACTGCGGTATCCGCCACGCCGGTCCGGGCGGAGAACGCGATCGTGACCAGCCAGAAGTACGGCAGGATGATCGGCACCGAGACGGCGATCAGGAAAGCGTAGAGCGCCCCCGCCTTGGCCTGGCGCCGTGTGCGGGCGCGCGCCGCCAGCGCGCCCCAGTCCGCGGCCGGATCGAGCACGGGCGACCGCCACCTCAGTCAACCTCGATGCGCGGCCGCTGCAGCAGGCGCTCCATGTCGAAGAGCCACCACCCGAGCAGCGCGACCGCGACGCCGATGACGATGAGAAACAGCGCCAGCGCCGCGCCGTAGCCGTACTGGCCGCTCTCGAAGGCGCGCCGGTAGACGTAGAGGGCGAAAACGGTGGTGTCGTAGAACGGGCCGCCCTTGGTGAGCAGCAGGATGTATTCGAAGCTGACCAGCAGCGAGAGCGTCTGGTAGATGGTCACGAAGCTGATCGGCCAGCGCAGCGCCGGCAGCGTGATGAAGCGGATCTGCGCCAGCGCGCCGGCGCCGTCGACCTCGGCGGCGTGGAACAGGTGCTCGGGGATGCCGCGGATCGCGGCGGTGAAGATGATCATGCCGAGCGATGCGCCGATGAAGCCGTTCGAGATGATGATCAGCGCGATCGGCGCCTGCGTCAGCAGATCGATCGGCGCCTCCAGCCCGAGCCCCCGCATCAGCACCTGGTTCAGGAGCCCGACCTCGGAGGGGCTGACCGCCCAGACCCAGAGCAGGATGTAGAGGACCGAGGGGCTCATGCGCGGCAGCAGCCAGACCCCGCGGAAGAAGCCGCCGGACACTTTGCTGAGCGACGTCGTGGTCAGCGCCAGCACGAGGCCGAAGGTGACGTTGAAGATCGCCAGCGTGCCGAAGACGTAGATGAACGTCAGGCCGATGACCTGCGGCAGCCGCGGATCGCCGCGAAAGACCTTGGCGTATTGCTCGGTGGTGAATTTCGTGACCCGAAGTGAGCGGCCGAGGTCGGTGAACGACACCGCGATGTCGATGAGGACCGGAACGACAAAGAAGACAACGGTCAACAGAACCGCCGGGCCGAGATAGATCACGAAGTTCGCGCGCCGTCGCCCCGCCGAGCGCGCATGGCCGCGCCGTTCGATCATCAGTTCGTTCGCGGTCGTGGTCATCGTCCCGGCCTTTGTGAGGCAGCCGGGCCGCCCGTGGCGCCCCGGCGATCCGCGCTGGCGCGCGGCTGCGGACGGACCCTATTTGACGATCACGTCATCGAGCGACGCGCTCGCCTCTTCGATGACGAAATCGGCCGCCTCCTCGCCCGTCAGCCGCCCGCTCTCAACCCCCTGAATCGCGGTGTAGAGGATCCCGTTCAGATCGCCGAACTGCGGGTTATTGGGCAGGAACTTGGTGATCTCCAGGAACTCCGAAGCCCGCGCCAGCGGCCAGGCGTCCGCGTAACGCGGGTCCTCGAGCTGCTCGGGCTTGATGCCGAGATGGGTCGTTGTGACCGCGTGATCGGTGTTGAGATCGGCGTCCGAGGCGAAGCCGAGCAGCCGGGCGGCCAACTCCGGGATCCGCCGCGTCGGCCGCGACCGCATAGACGACGGGATGGGTCAGACTGCTCGCCGTTCCGCCCTTCTCTGCCGGGGGTTGGGCGATCCAGCCCCAGTCCTTGGCGAAGGTGGCCTCGTCGCTCGGCAGCCCGTAGGTCGGGAAGGCGTAGGTGCCGAGGTCCCAGATGCCGTACATCCAGAACGCGGCGTTGCCGGTGTAGAACTCCTTGCGCAGCGCGTCGAATTCCATCGCGGTGTTGTTGGCCGGGATGACGCCCTCCTTCACCGCGCGCTCGAACCAGCCGAAGGCCGCGGCGAGCTTGTCGCGCTCGAGCAACAGGTTGCCGCTCGCCGGATCGACGAAGGTGTTGCCATAGCCCTGGAACACCATGATGTAGTCGGGGCCCTTGTTCGGGCGATGCAGGATGCCGTATTCGGCGTCGGTCTTGTCCACGACCTGCTTGGCGATGTCGATGAGCTCGTCCATGGTGAGATCGCCGTCGAGCGTGCGCTGGGGCATCGCCTCGATGAAGGCGTCATCGAACCCGGCCTCGCGCAGGAGCTTCTTGTTGTAGAAGAACATGCGCGCCTCGGCGTCCTGCGGGACCGCGTAGATGCCGCCGTCGGGGCACTTCACCGACTCCCAGAGCGAGGGGTAGATGGTGCCGAACTGGTCGGGATATTTCGCGATGTAGTCGTCGAGCTTCAGGACGAAGCCATCCGCCTGGAAGGCGCAGATCCATTCGTGCGCGGCGATGAACATGTCCGGCCCCTCGCCGATTCCGAACACCTTGAGAAGCTGCAGCGCATCGTCGTCAAAGCCCTTCGCGGGGCTCTCACGCACCACCACCTCGACGCGCTTGTCCGAACCTTCGGCCTCGAGCGCCGCGTTCAGCCGCTCGGCCGCCTTCACCACGTTGCCGGGCCGCAGCGGGCCGGACGGGTCCTGGCGTGACCAGAGTTCGAGCGTGACGGTCTCCTGCGCCAGCACCGGCGCCGGGGCAAGCATCGCCGGGGCCGCACCGCCGACCAGGACGGACAGAATCGTCGCAGTTCCGCGCTTCCAGTGTTTCATCGAGCTCTCCCGTGCTCCGCGACGCGTTCGCCCGCGCCGTCGTATGTTGTTGCAAAGCTGTGCAACGGGATTATGAAGGCATTGCGTGCGTTGGTCCAGCCGGGAATGTGGGCTGATTTGGATGCCCGAAAGCAGTGACAACGGCCGCCGCCGGTTCGTGAGCGCGCAGGACGTCGCGGAACGCGCCGGAGTTTCGCGGTCCGCGGTCTCGCGGGCGTTCACCCCCGGCGCCAGCATCGCTCCCGGCAACGCGCGCGCGCGTGGAGGAGGTGGCCTCTGCCCTCGGATACCAGGTCAATCATCTCGCGCGCGGGCTGCATGCCCATCGGAGCCGGCTCGTGGGGCTGGTGGCCTCCGACACGGAGACACCGTTCAGGGCGCAGTCGATCGGCGCGCTATCCCATGCCCTGATCGCGCGTGGCAACGTCCCGGCGCTCATCGGGATCGGCCCGACCGCCGGGGACGTGGCCAACGCCGCCCGGCATCTGCTCAGCTACCGCGCGGAGGCGACCGTCTTTTTGTCGGGCTCGCCGCCGGCCAGCCTCGTCGAACTGACCCGCCGCAACGGCCAGACGCTTATCCTGATCAACCGGGCGGAAACCGGCGTCGACAGCGTCCGCTGCGACGACCAGGGAGGTACGCGGCAGGCCTTCGAGGTATTGCACGCGACCGGCGCCGCGCGCTTTGCCGTAGTCACCATGGCGAATCCCAGCCCGGGCATCGCCGCGCGGGAGCGGGCCTTCGCCGCCTTCGCCGCCGCGCGTGGCATCAACCCGCTCGTCGCGCGCGCCGGCC
The DNA here is from genome assembly GCA_963750745.1 of uncultured Alphaproteobacteria bacterium. Lineage (GTDB taxonomy): Bacteria > Pseudomonadota > Alphaproteobacteria > Rhodobacterales > Rhodobacteraceae > Amaricoccus. Next base: position 16,630 of record CAVVSO010000040.1, read on the forward strand.
ACTCCGACTATGCCGGCGGGCAGGAAGCCGCCCGCCGGTTGCTGGCCGGCGGCCCCCCGCCGGAGGCGGTCTTCTGCGTCAACGACCTCATGGCGTTCGGGGCGCTCGATCACCTGCGCGGCGCGAGCCTGCGGGTACCTGACGACGTCTCGATCATCGGCTTCGACGACGTGCCGATGGCAGGATGGGCGTCCTACGCGCTCACCACCCTTCGGCAGGACCCCGCGCGCATCGCCCGGGAGGTCGTCGCCATCCTCGACCGCCGCGACGCCGACCCTAGCCTGCCGCCGATCTCCGTCCACTTCCCGGTGGACCTTGTCGTCCGGGGCACCGTCCGCGGCCTCGCCTGTCCGAGCACCACGACCTGACCACCGCAACCAAGAGAGGAACCCGCGCGACCATGCCTTTCAGTTTCCTTGCCGCCGAGGCCGGGCGGGTTCATGTCTGCGGCCACCGCGGCTACAGCCTGAGGTATCCGGAGAACACGCTGCCGGCGCTTCGGGCGGCCAAGGCCGCGGGTGCGACGACCGTCGAGATCGACGTCGTGCTGACCGCGGACGGCGAACCGATCATCCTGCATGACCTGACCCTCGACCGGACGACCGACGGCGCGGGGTTCGCCGCGGACCTCGGCCTCGAGCGCATCCGCGGCCTCGATGCTGGCGCGGGCTTTGATCCCGGCTTCGCCGGAACCCGCGTTCCGACGCTCGCCGAGGCGCTCGACTGGGCGGCGCGAGAGGCGATGGGCGTCGTGCTCGAGATCAAGGAGGCCGAGCGGCCGGATCTCGCCGTCGACCGCACCGCGGAGCTGCTCGAAGCCTCCGGCGCCTCCGACCGGGTCATCGTCATCAGCTTCGACCACGTCGTGCTTGAAGCGCGCGGTCGAGCGGCATCCCGGCATGCGGACCGAGGCCATCACCCACGCCCGCCACTCCGACCTCGTCGGGGTGCTGCGGGCGATGCGGCGCGCGCTCGGTTTCGATCGAACTCGAGATGTTTCATCCCGACGACGCAAGGGCGCTGCACGCTGCGGGGTTCTCCAACCGGGTACATCTGCCACGACCAGAGGCGCTCGCGGTATATTGGCGCGGCGGGCGCGACATCATCCCGCGTGTCACGGAATGGATCGCCGACGGCCTGATCGACACGGTCTCCGGCGACGACGTGGCCTTCATCGCGAGGCTCGTCGAGCGCGCCGGCCGGGCCGGCGAGGGTGCGGTCTTGAAGCGCCTGATGCCCGAGGAGCTCGACCACCGCCTGCGGGTGGCCGAGGCCGTGGTCCGGGACGCCGGCCGGCTCGCCGCCGGCCACTTCGCCCGGCGCGAGCTTCTCAGCATCGACCGCAAGGGCGCGCAGGACCTCGTAAGCGAGGCGGATCGCGCCTGCGAGGACCTCATCGTGGCGGCCCTGGCGCGCCGGTTTCCCCGAGGACGGCTTTCTCGGTGAGGAGCGGGGTTCCCGCAATGCGGATGCGGCTGCGATCTGGGTGATCGACCCGATCGACGGCACCCACAATTTTCTGACCGGAATCCCGGTCTGGTGCGTGTCTCTAGGGCTGGTCGTCGACGGCGAGCTGGTGCTCGGGGTCATCGATCATCCGCTCGCGGGCGAGCTCTATTCTGCGCGAAGCGGCGGCGGCGCCTTTCTGAACGGACAGCGGATCAGGGTGAGCGGCGAGACGGACCTGAAACGCGCCCGCATCTGCGTCGGCTTCAGCTATCGCCGGTCGGTCGAAGAACATGTCCGTGCGGTCCAGGCGCTGCTTTCCGCCGGCTGCGAATATCTGCGGCTGGGTTCCGGTGCGCTGGGTCTGGCCTACACGGCAGCGGGACGCTTCGACGGCTATTGGGAGCGTCACATAAACTCTTGGGATGCCGCGGCAGGCTTGGTTCTGGTGCGCGAGGCAGGAGGCCGGGCCAATGATTTCTTGGGGGGCGAGGGACTCATGCAAGGCAGCGAGATTCTCGCGGCAACGCCGGCATTGTTCGAGCCACTCAAGCCGCTTACTGGCTTGGGCCAGCCCAGATGATCGGGAAACCCGATCACCACCAGCGACGGGGCTATCGGTTTTTATTGGTGCAACCTCCGGCGGCGGTGACCAGCGTTTGTCCTCGCAGCTGGCGCTAAACAACAACGAACCATGTAAAATCAATAGCTTACGGGCCAGAGATGGGGCAATCGGGTTGTTTGGCGCAACCGCGGCGTCGGTGACGGCTCAGCGGGTTCCTCCAGGCTGATGCGGATCGCATGATCCGTGAAGGCAGCAACGCGATGGAGGACGGCCATGAAGCACTATGCCGGTCTGGACGTGTCGATGAAGGAGACGGCGATCTGCGTCGTCGACGAGAAGCGCAAGGTGGTGAGGGAAGGCAAGGTCGGGTCGGAGCCCGAGACGATCGCGGCCTGGCTGTCGGCGACCGGCCTCGATCTGTCGCCACCGCTGCGCCGGCGGTCAGCACGAACTTTCAGAGATTGATGCGTCGGTCCTATTCTGGCCCGAACTTGCGGCGGCCACCGCGCCGACTGCGGAGCGAAGAATGAAGCCTGCCTGCCAAACCATCAGCCGCGAGCGGCAACGTTTGGAGGACTTGCGCCAAACAACCCGATTAGCGAAGAATGTTGGATTTCAGTTCCCGTTGCTCCGCCAACATCCCGACACAACGCATTCTCCGCTCGTCCACAGGGCCGAAATTTCTCGTTGTTTTCTAGGGTTATTACGGGGAGGCTCCCCACTGCGCCCATGCCGATACAGCCGAAATCCGTTCTCTCCAGGCCGATATTCTCCGAACCTGTTGACCTTGCCCTATTTGGGGTAGCACTTCACAGTGCTGTTTTCATTCAACCTTTTTGGCCATGTCTGAAAACCGTGTTGTTTCTGGTTTGTTCTGATATCTGAATGGTGTGCGCAGGGCTTTCGCGCAGCGTTTGGATGGAGGGGCGATCCATGGACGCCAAATCGTTCAGGAGGCTCTGCGCGACGCTCGGCAGCCTGACAGGCCCACAGTTGAAGGAGTTGTGGACGGCGCTGCGCTCGCTCGACGCTCGGATGCAGGCGATCGGCGCGATCGAGAAGCGCCGGGAGGGCGCTGTCGCCTGCCCGCATTGCAGTCACGACAGGAGCACGCGTTGGGGCTCGACGCGGACCGGCGTCCAGCGGATGCGTTGTCCATCGTGCAGGCGGACCTTTTCTTCATCGACCGGCACAGCCGTTGCCCGCATCCATTCGCCGGCCCGCTTTCACCAGGTGGTCGCCGACATGTTCTGCGACCATCCCCGTTCGTGTCGCGGACTGGGCAGGGCGCTCGGTCTCGACAAGATGACCATCTGGCGGTGGCGCCAGAAGATCATCCGCGCCCTCGGCGGTTCGGGCGCCTCCAACCTCGGCGGCGTGGTCGAAGCGGACGAGAAATTCTTCCGGGAATCCCGCAAGGGCTCGCGCGAGTGGGTCAGGCATCAGCGCGATCCGATCAATCATCCGAAGCCGGATCGGATGCGCTGGGTGGACTACAAACGCACGAGAACGAAACTGCCGGCCGGTATCTCGAAGTATCAGATCCCGGTCCTCACGATGGCGGATCGCGCGGGCGCCAGGCGCGCGGACGTATTGCCCGACCACAGTGCGCCGCCGCTGATGGCCGTGCTCGCACGATGCTTGCGCAGCGACGCGGTCCTCTGCAGCGACCGTGACCCGGCCTACGACTTTTTCGCCCGGCAGAATGGCGTGCCGCACTACCGAATTGACGCGAAAAAGGGCCCGCTGGATTTACATTTCAAGTGCGACACCGAGGTTGGCAGCGAATGCCTCGATGGGGGTGCGGTATCCGAGGCACTTTCGAGGTGTTCGGTTGAGGTTCCAGATGACGTCGTCGATGTCGGCGTCGGTATATCCTGCGAGGCTGGTCTTGCGGGGAAGGTCTCGTCGGAGCCGGCCGTTGGCGTTCTCGATCGAGCCGCGCTGCCAAGGGCTGTGCGGGTCGCAGAAGTAGGCGTGCAGGCCGATGGCGGAAGTGACGGCTTCATGCCGCGCGAACTCGCTGCCGTTGTCGTGGGTGACCGTGCGCCGCGCCCTGGCTGGGAGCCAGCGCAGCTCCCCAACGATGGCGCTGGCGGCCAGGTCGGCGTCTTTGCTGAGAAGCCGCCGGGCCAGGGTCAGCCGGGAGCGCCTCTCCTGCAGCGTCAGCAGGATGTCGCGCTGGCGGCGGAAATGCATCAGGTCGCCCTCCCAAGGAACTGGCTGCGAAGATGGGCTTTTGTCGGCCGCTGATGGATCGGCGTGCGGTTGGGGATGGCCGGCTCGCGCCGCCCGTTTCGTCGCCGACGGCCGCGTTTCGGCTTGCGTTGCGCCAAGAGCCGCGGCAGCCCGGCGCGCCGACCGGCCGGGCTGTAGGCATGGCGGTAGATGGACTCCGCGCTGATCGCGTGATCCGATCCTTCGAGCTCCATCCGCCCCGCGATCTGCTCCGGGGACCACCCCAAGGCAAGGCGGTCCTCGACGTGGGCACGCAGGCGGGCGGAGCGCGCGACCTTCGAGCCGCGAAGCTTACGCGCCCAGGCGCGGCCGCGGCGCTGGCAGGTCCGTAGCCGTCGACGCACCGGTTGCGCTCGAGCTCGCGCCGGATCGTGCTCCGATGGCGACCCCATGCGCCTGGCGATCTCGCTGATGCTCAGGCTCATCTCCATCATGCCGCGCAAGCGGCATCTCTCCTCAAGACTGACGTGGCTGTATCTTTGTCCCATGGCGATCCCGGACATAGCCGGTGGCGCACTTGGTTTGTGAGTTTACGCCCTTTCGTCATCGACAAGGCATTCCACGTCCAGACCATCAACAGCCTGCACGACCGCTTCGAACGCTTCATGGAGCCGTTCCGCGGGCCGGCGACCAAGAACCTGATCGGCTACGCCTCGTGGTTCATCGCCCGCTCGGTTCGCACCGAGCCGGAGCGCGTCGAAGACGCATGGGATCGACTGATGGCTGCATGACCAACACGGTTTTCAGACATGGCCACCTTTTTCGGAGCAACTGGTCCGGATTCCGACAGAAGCGCTGGTTGGCAAGAGACCCTGAAATCCAACCTTCTGAGAGCTTGGGCCGGCGGCGACGCCCCGCGTCAGCTATAGCGCGTATCCGATGTGTTTCGATTTACGCCCCCGTACGGGACGAGTAGCAGCGTCAGATTGGCCGGGATCCCCCTGCACTGCGGGGTAGCTGCTCAGGTTTCGCGACGCAGCTTGCCATCGAGGCCGCCGGCGCGCCAGTAGGCATAGAGCAGCCCGAGCAGGTAGAGCGGAATGAAGGTGTCAGTGAACGCGGGCATGAGGTTGTAGGGCGCGAAATTGCCCTCGACGATGATCTCGCGGATGTGGCCCCAGGCGGCGCCGAGCATGAAGAACGACCAGCCGATGGCCGTCGCCAACCAGAAGCCGCCGCCGAAGAGCACGCATAGGAAGCCGAGGAGGCCCCAGCCGCCGTCGTGCAGGCCGACCTCGAACTGGAACATGCTGCCCTTCGGCCAGCCGATCAGCTCGGCCGCCTGGTCGGCGAAGAACACGTGGGGAATGAAAGACGGCGCCTGTTCTTGAGAATGAGATGCTGGGCGTGAGCCGCCGTCCCTGCGAGTGCCAGCAGCAGGCAGCCGGCGAGCAGCTGACGTGAAGCCGTACGGATCAGCCTTCCGATCATGGCTGAGCCAGGACCTCGG
>CAVVSO010000041.1:0-6643 GCA_963750745.1 uncultured Alphaproteobacteria bacterium
GCCGGGCCATGAACCGCCGACGAGCCGCAGGGTCAACGCGGGAAAGCCAACTGCGCGACATGTCGCCCATGCCGACGAAGGCTTCTCCGGCGGACCCGGCTGGCGGCGGCGGGGTTATTCCGCCGCCGCTGGCGCCAGGTCGTGGAGCTCGGCCCGATAGGGCCGGGCCGAGGCCGGCAGCGCGCGCTCGAGGTAGTGGTCCTCGAAGCGAAGCTGGCGGATGAGGACCGGCCAGACCTCGCGGTAGGCCTGCCAGATCGAGGGGTTCGCCGCCGGCAGGTCGTGCTTGATCAACGCGTGCAGCCGCGGCAGCGCGTGGTAGGGCACCATCGGGAACATGTGGTGCTCCACGTGGTAGTTCATGTTCCAGTAGATGAAGCTGGAGATCGGGTTCATGTGGACGGTCCGGGTGTTCAGCCGGTGGTCGAGGACGTTGTCGGCGAGGCCGATGTGCTGGAGGAGCCCGCACATGGTGACGTGCCAGCTGCCGTAGAGCCGCGGCGTGCCGACGAGGAGGATCGGCAGCCACGACCTGAGGCCCAGCGCCAGCGCGATCGTCGCGAGATAGATCGCGATGTGCCAGCGCGCGGCGCGGATCGCCTTCGGCCATTCCGCCTCGGGGATATAGTCCTTCTCGTCGGTCGAGAGCTTGCCGCAGGCGTTGCGCATGAGCGTCGGCAGCCCGTCGCGAAAGTCGCCCACGGCGGCGAAGGCCAGGAGGGCGCGCATCAGGTCGGGCGGGCGCATCACCGAGATCTCGACGTCGCGTCCGACGATCAGCGTGTCGGTATGGTGGCGCACGTGGCTCCAGCGCCAGCGGACCGGGTTGCGGAACAGCATGAACGAGGTGAGCTCATAGACCCAATCGTTCAGCCACTGGGTGCGGAAGGCGGTGCGGTGCGCGCACTCGTGCCAGCGGGAGTCGGAGGCGGAGCCGTACATCAGGCCGAAGAGCGCGAAGCAGGGCAGGCACCACCAGGAACCCCAGAACCAGATCGCGCCGGCGCCGGAGAGAAGCAGCGCGCCGAGCCAGACGCCGGTGTCCCGGATAGCCGGTTGGTCGGAGCGCTGCATCAGCGCCTTGATCGCCGCCCGCGGCACCTCGGAGTGATACCATTCGGCCGAGGCGAGCCCGGCTTCGAGCGCCCATCGCGTGCTCGCGCCCGCGAGGCCGTAGTCCCGCCTGGGCATCGGTTCCGCCATCGGTCTTCTCCAGCCCGGCCGGCGCGGCTGCCGGCGGCGGCGATACTCGCGCGCCGGCGGGGGCGCGGCAATGGCTGTCGCCGGGGCGGAGGCGGAGGGGCGGGCTCCATCGTAGTCGGGCGCTTATCGGCGGACCGGGCTGCCGGCGCCGCAGGACTGGCGGACGATGAGGTCGGTCTGCAGCACGATGCGGCGGGCGCGCGGGCCGGCCTTGCCGGCGATGCGCTCGAGCAGGAGCTGGGTGCCGAGGTTGCCGAGGGTCTCGGCGGGCTGGTCGATGACGGTGAGGAACGGCGAGAGCACGGCGAGGTGCTCGACGTCGTCGAAGCAGACGAGGCCGATGTCGCGCGGCACCGCGAGGCCGGCGCTCGCGCAGCGCCTTCATCGCGCCGACCGCGGTCATGTTGTTGACGGCGAAGATCGCGGTCGGGCGCGGCTCGAGGCCGAGGATCTGCTGGGCGGCGCGGTAGCCGCCGATGAGATCCACCGTGGTGCGGAACACCAGGTCGTCGCGGAACGGGATGCCGGCGGCGGCGAGCGCCGCGCGGTAGCCTTCCAGCCGGTCGCGGCCGGTCGAGGTGTCCTCGGCGTCGGAGAGATGCGCGATGTCGCGGTGGCCGACGGCGATCAGGTGCTCGACCATCCGGCGGGCGCCGGCGACATTGTCGCAGACCACGAGGTCGCAGTCGGAGTCGGGCAGGCTGCGGTCGAGGAGCACCACCGGGAAGCCGCCGCGCAAGAGCGGGAAGATGCTGTGGCGCGAGAGGTCGCTCGCCGGGGCGAGCAGCAGGCCCTCGACCCGGTGCGCGACGAGATCCTCGATATACTCGCGCTCGAGGCGGAGGTCGCCCTCGCTGTTGCAGAGCAGGACCCGGTAGCCGGCGCGGCGGGCGGCGGTCTCGGCACCGCGCACCACCGGCGCGAAGAAGGGGTTGACCACGTCGGGCACGATCAGGCCGATGGTCTCGGTCTTCTGCGACAGGAGCCCGCGGGCGATGCGGTTCGGGGTGTAGTCGAGCTCGGCGATCGCCGCCTCGACCTTGCGCTGGGTCTCGGCATCGACGCCGGCGCGGCCGTTGATCACCCGCGATACGGTCATCGCCGAGACCCCGGCGCGGCGTCCGACATCCTGCAGGGTGACCGCCATGGCGCCTCCGTTAGCTAACATCAATCGCTGTTAGAATTTCAGGAGCACCAATGCAACAAGCGAACGGATGGAGGGTTTGACCGGCGTTGTTATGTCGTGTTATCGATAACGAAGCAAGGCGTGCAGGAAGCCGCCGTCTGGGGAGGATGTGCCGATGCGAACTCGAGGGATGTGGCTTGCGGGCGTGTCGGTCGGGCTGGCGACCGCCTTGGCGATGACCGCGGGCGCGGCGGCGGCGCAGGGCGCCTGCAAGCCGGGCGAGACCAAGCGGATCGCCTTCATGCTGAAGCAGCAGACGGCCTTCCGCTATCTCAATGCCGACGTGCCGTTCTTCAAGAAGACCGCGGAGGAGGCCGGCTACGAGGTGATCGTGCAGTCGGCCGAGAACGACGCGCAGAACCAGATCGCCCAGGCGGAGAACGTGATCACCCAGGGGGTCGACGCCATCGTCATCCAGCCGGTGGACTTCAATGTCGCGGCCGGCATCGCCGAGATGGCGACCAAGGCGGGCATTCCGCTCGCCTCCTACGACGATCTGATCCTGAACGCGCCGCAGGCCGGCTATATCGGCCGCGACCCCAAGGACGGCGGCGCCGAGGCGGCGCGCGACGTGGTCGCGAAGGTGCCGAAGGGCAACTACGTGCTGATCGGCGGCGATGCCGGCCAGACCGGCTCGACGCTGATGCAGGAGGGCTACCACACGGTGCTCGACCCGCTGGTCGAGAAGGGCGACATCAAGATCGTGATGGACCAGTTCACCCCGGCCTGGAAGACCGAGCCGGCGCAGGCCAACGCCGAGAACGCGCTGACCGTCAACGACAACAAGGTGGACGCTTTCCTGGTCTCCTACGACGGCATGTCGCTCGGGGTGCTGCAGGCGATCGAGGCGGCCGGCATCGAGCCGGGCAAGATCCTCGTCACCGGCCAGGACATGGAGCTTGCCGCCGCGCAGGCGATCGTCGAGGGCCGCCAGTTCGGCAGCCTCTGGCCGGCGCCGGACGAGATGGCGGTGGCGGGCGCCAAGGCCGCCGTCGCCATGGCCAAGTGCGAGGACATCGGCGCGACCGACTACCGCCGACAACGGCGCCGGGGCGATCCCCTGGGTGAAGACGCCGATCTACCTGGTGAGCCAGGACGAGATGGCCGACTTCGTCTGCAAGCATCCCTATTGGCTCGAACATCGACGAGGTCTACAAGAACGTCCCCGACAAGAAGCCGAGCTGCTGACCCGGCAGGGGACGGATGCCCGGTGACGGCGTGATCCTGGCGGCGACGGGGGAGGAAGTCGCCAGCACGCCGGTTCTCGTCGCCACCGGGCTCACCAAGCTCTTCTCCGGCGTCCGCGCGCTCGATCGGGTGGGCTTCGCGATCGCGCCCGGCGAGATCGTGGCTCTGCTCGGCCAGAACGGCGCCGGCAAATCGACGCTGATCCAGATCTTCGCCGGGGTGCATCCGGCGGGCAGCTTACGAGGGCGACGCTCGCCTTCGGCGGCGCGCCCTACGCGCCGGCCGGGGTCGCCGCGGCGGAGGCGGCCGGGGTCGCGCTGGTGCCGCAGGAGGTCAATGTCGTTCCCGACCTCAGCGTCGCCGAGAACATCATGCTGAACGACGAGCCGACGCGCTGGGGGGTGATCGACGTCGCCGGCCGGCTGCAGCGCGCCCGGCAGGCGCTCGCCGAGTTCGAGCTCGACCTCGATCCGGCGGCGGCGATGGCCTCGCTCGATCTGGCCACCCAGCAGCTCGTGGTCATCGCCCGGGCGCTGGCCAAGCGGGCGCGGCTCTTGATCCTCGACGAGCCGACGGCGGCGCTGACCGAGAACGAGTCGATGCGGCTCTTCGACCGGATGCGGGCGCTGAAGGCGCGGGGGGTGGCGATCATCTTCGTCTCGCACCGGCTCGGCGAGGTCTTCGCCATCGCCGACCGCATCGTCGTCATGCGCGACGGCCGGGTCAGGGGCAGCCACCAGATCGGCGCGGTGACCCGGCACGACGTGGTGGCCGAGATGATCGGCGACGCACCCGCGGCCGGGCGCGGTCCGGAGCGGCAGCCGGGCGCGGTCGCGCTCGAGCTGCGCGCGCTCGAGGTCTTCGAGCCGGACGGGCGGGTGCGGGTCGCCGGGCTCGATCTCAGCGTTCGCCACGGCGAGGTGGTCGGCCTCTTCGGGCTGCTCGGCGCCGGCTGCATCGAGGCGGCGCTCGCGGTCTACGGCGCCTGGCACGGCCGGCGGGCGGGCGTGATCCTGATCGACGGCCGCGAGGTGGCGATCGGCGGCCCCGACGCCGCGGTGGCGCTCGGGCTGGGTCTCATGGCGCAGGATCGCCGCGACTGCCTGATCGGCGAGCAGTCGGTGGCCGACAATATCGGGATCGCGAGCCTTGGCCGGGCCGAGCGGCGCGGCATGCTCGACGTCGCCGCGCTCCGGCGTCGCGCTCGCGACCAGGTCGAGGCGCTCAGCATCAAGGCGGCGTCGATCGACGCCGAGGTGCATACGCTTTCGGGCGGCAACCAGCAGAAGGTGCAGATCGCCCGCTGGCTGGCCGCCGAAGCGCGGATTCTGATCATGATCGACCCGACCCGCGGCGTCGATGTCGGCGCCCGGCGCGAGATCAAGCGCATCTGGTCCGACCTCGGGGCGCGCGGACATGCTATCCTGCTGGCCTCGACCGATGCGGAGGAGCTGGTGGACACCTGCGACCGGGTCGTCGTGATGAGCCATGGCCGAAGGGTCGGCGCACTGGGGCGCGGCGAGCTTTCCGAGCGTGCGCTCTTGAGGATGGCGATCGATGGCTGAGCCGGGGCTGACCGCGGGGGCGCTTGCGGCCGAGCCTGGGGCTTCGGGCGGCGTGCTCGTCCGGCTGGCCCGGGTCTCGGCGCTGCGCAACTCGATGCTGCTGCTGGTCCTGTTCGGCGTCTGGCTCTTCTTCTACGTCGCGACCAACGGCACCTTCCTGACCCAGCGCAACCTGGTGCTCCTGGCGCTGCAGACCTCAATCGTGAGCCTCGCGGCGATCAGCGCGGTGATGCTGATCGTCACCCGCAACTTCGACCTCTCGGTGGGCTCGGCGGTCGCCGCGGTCGGGGTGATCCTCGCGCTCCTGACCGTGAAGCACGACGTGAACCCGGCGCTCGCGGTGCTGGCTGCGATCGCCGGCGGCCTGCTGATGGGCGCCTGGCAGGGCCTCTGGGTGACGCGCGTCGGGGTCTCCTCCTTCATCGTGACCCTCGCCGGCATGCTCTATTTCCGCGGCATCGCGATGATCGCCACCAACGGGGCCACGGTGGCGCCGCTGCCGCGGTCGCTGACCGGGATGGCGACCGGCTTCCTGCCGCCGGCCTGGTCGATCGGCGCGGTGATCGTCGCACTCGCCGGCTACAGCGCGCTGCGCTTCGCCGAGATCCGGCGGGCGCGGGCGCTGGGCGTCTCGGCCGGGCTGGGCTCGGAGGCGCTGCGCGCGCTGGTGGCGCCGGCGATCGCCGCCGCGGTGGCGATCTGGATCGTGTCCTGGCAGGGCATGCCCTATCTGGTGCTCTTGGTGGCGCTCTGCACCCTGGCGGCGGAGTTCGTCATGCGCCGGACCCGCTTCGGGGCGCAGCTCTATGCGATCGGCGGCAACCCGGAGGCGGCGCGGCTTTCGGGGATCAACCTGCGGCGGGTGATCTTCTGGAATTTCGTGATCGCCGGCCTCGGCTACGGCATCACCGGGGTGGCGCTGACCGCGCGGGTGAGCGGTGCGATCGGCGGCAGCGCCGGGCTCTTTCTCGAGCTCGACGCCATCGCCGCGGCGATCATCGGCGGCACGTCGCTGGCCGGCGGCCGGGGCAGGGTGCTGGGCGCCATCCTCGGCGCGCTGCTGATGGGCAGCCTCAACAACGGCATGAGCCTGATGAACGTGCCGACCTTCTATCAGGACACCGCCCGCGGCATCGTGCTGCTGCTCGCCGTCGCCATCGACCAGCTCAGCCGCCGGCGCCTGAGCCCGCGGTAACCGCCGCCTGACAAAAAAATCACCGTTGCGTAATCTCACTCAGTAGGGCGTGATCCCACTGAATGAGACTGCGCGGCCGCAGCGATTGGCAGGGATGGAAACGCCGATCACAGGTCTCGTGCTACTGCTTTGCATAGCGTAGCATGTTTTCGCATCCGCCTGGTCCTGAACATTGGTTTCCCTTGATTTTCGGCACAGCGCCTGCGCATACTGTTGCATGAGGTAGCAGGCCAAAGCAGGCCATTTCCGTTACCTTGTGTTACCTGAGGGGAGCCCGGACATGTCGAAGCGTGCTCTTACCGACGC
>CAVVSO010000042.1:0-109712 GCA_963750745.1 uncultured Alphaproteobacteria bacterium
GCTTGTAATCGACCAGCCGCGGCACCGCCGCCACCACCCGCGGCCCCTGCCGCAGCCGGGTGAAGATCGCCACCAGCCGCAGCCCCATCGTCGCGAAATTCGCGATGAGCGCCCACCCGAGCGCCAACTGCAGCGCCAGCCACGGCGCCAGCGTCACGCCGCCCACCAGTGCTGCCAGCGCGGCGAGCTTGCGCCAGGTCGGCCGCGGGCTCATCAGCGACCGGCAGCTCATGGCCTCCGGACAGCGGTTGAGCGCATCCTTGCGCATCCTGCCGCCGAAGTGGCGGGTGATCGCCCGCCGGATAGCCTCCGGCCGGGCGATGGCGAGCGCGGTTCCGCCGAACGCCTGCATCGCCGCCGGCCCGTTCGCCGGGTTCGACACCGCGACCACCAGCCGCCCGCCATGGTGGCGCCAGGGCACCGCCTCCAGCGCCAGGCAGCGATAAGGATCGACCGCGCCGAGAAACGCCGGATCCGGCGGCGCGGCGTCGAGATCGATCAGCCCGATCCCGGACTGCTCCGACAGCGCATCGGCGAGCGCGTCCGGCGAGATAAGCCCGCCTACTAGACCCCATGATCGCGGTGTGGCCAAGCTGGGCTGGTGGTCTCTCCCGCGGCATTCTCCTTCGAGGATTTCGCCAGACGGGCTGGCGCCGAGCCTCAAGAATGGAGGAGAGACCGCGTGCAGAGTATCATCTTTGTTGGGCTGGACGTCCACAAGGCGACGATCTCGGTCGCCATCGCAGGGGAAGAGCGGGGCGGTGAGTTTCGCCACTGGGGCACGATCAACAACCGCGCCGACGACGTCCGCAGGCTGGCCGAGAAGCTGGGTAGTGGCGGGCGTCAGCTTCACTTCTGCTACGAAGCCGGGCCCTGCGGCTATGGCCTCTACCGGCAGCTGACCGATCTCGGGCACGATTGCCTGGTTGTCGCGCCCTCGCTCATCCCGGTGAAGACCGGTGACCGGGTGAAGACCGACCGGCGAGACGGCATCATGCTGGCGAAGCTGCACCGGGCGGGCGAGTTGACGGCGGTCTGGGTCCCCGACGCGGCTCACGAAGCGATGCGAGATCTGGTCCGGGCACGGGCAACGGCGGTTCGTGTCCTGGGCAAGGCCCGGCAGCATCTTCAGGGGTTTCTGTTGCGGCACGGTCGGGTCCATGCCGGGAAAAAGGGCTGGACCGTGGTCTACCGCCGCTGGCTGACAACGATCCGGTTCGAGCATCCCGCCCAGCAGATCGTGCTCCAGGATTATATCCACGCCGTCGCCGATGCCGAGGCCCGCGTCGAGCGCCTGACGAAGCAGATCGCCGAACTCCTGCCGCGCTGGAGCCTGGCGCCAGTGGTCGAGGCCGTGCAGGCGATGCGCGGGGTGGCCTTCGTCGTGGCGGTGACGGTTGTCGCCGAGGTCGGGGATTTCTCCGGTTCGACAATCCGCGGCAGTTGATGGCCTATCTCGGGCTGACACCCTCGGAACATTCCAGCGGCGCTTCTGTGCGCCGGAGCGGACCAGCACGTCCCCGAGGAACGGCCGCGCCCGAGGCGCTTCGGAGACGACGCTTTCGGACGCCTTGAACGGGAGAACCTGAGCCATACCAATCACTCGCACCACAACCGTGCAAATTGATATGGTACCTTTAAGGTTCCCTTAAGGCTCTTGAATCTTAGTCATTAATCCACCGGAACCTTGACGGCGCCGCGCATCACCCCATCGAGGCGACGAAGCGCTCGAACAGATAGAAGCTGTCCTGCGGCCCCGGGCTCGCCTCCGGATGATGCTGCACCGAGAAGACCGGGCGGCCCGCCACCGCGATCCCGCAGTTCGAGCCGTCGAACAGCGACACATGCGTCTCGATCACCCCCGGCGGTAGGGTCTGGCTGTCCACGGTGAAGCCATGGTTCATCGAAGTGATCTCGACCTTGCCGGTCGCGAGCTCCTTCACCGGATGATTGGCGCCGTGGTGGCCGTGGTTCATCTTGATCGTCCGCGCGCCCAGCGCCAGCGCCAGCATCTGATGGCCGAGGCAGATGCCGAACACCGGTATGTCGCGCGCCAGCACCGCGCGGATCATCGGCACCGCATATTCGCCGGTGGCGGCCGGATCGCCCGGCCCGTTCGAGAGAAACACCCCCTCCGGGTCATGCGCCAGCACGTCCTCGGCGGTCGCCGTCGCCGGCAGCACGGTGACGTCGCAGCCTGCGGAGGCGAGGCAGCGCAGGATGTTGCGCTTGGCGCCATAATCGATCGCCACCACCCGCCGGCCCGGTCCCTCGCGCCGCCGGTAGCCCTCCGGCCAGGCCCAGCGCATCTCGTCCCAGCGATAGCTCTGCGCGCAGGTGACGTCGCGCGCCAGATCCATGCCCTCGAGGCCGGGAAACGCCCGCGCCCGCGCCATCAGCGCGTCGAGGTCGAAGTCGCCGTCCGGCGCATGGCAGATCGCCACGTGCGGCGCCCCTTGCAGCCGGATCGCCCGGGTCAGCCGCCGGGTGTCGATGCCGCCGACGCCGATGCGGCCGCGCCGGGTCAGCCACCCCGGGAGGTCCGCCGCCGCCCGCCAGCTCGCGGGCTCGGTCGGATCCCACTTCACGACCACCCCGGCCGCGAAAGGGTCGACGGTCTCGTCGTCCTCGGGATTGACCCCGACGTTGCCGATGTGCGGGAAGGTGAAGGTGATGATCTGCCCGGCGTAGGAGGGATCGGTCATGATCTCCTGATAGCCGGTCATCGCGGTGTTGAAGCAAAGCTCGCCCACCGCGACCCCGGTCGCGCCGAAACCCCGGCCGTAGAAGATCTGCCCGTCCGCCAGCACGATGCAGGCCGTGGGCTTCAGCGCGCGGTCCGGCGCCGAGGCCAGCGCCTGATCCGACGGGGCGGCTCGGGTGGTCATGGGTGATTCCTGAATGGCGCCGCAGGCTACGCCGCAGGCCCGGCGGGGTCAAGGCGGCGGCCGCGCAGGCTAAGCTTAATCAAAACAGGAACTTCCGCCGAGACTCCTCTGCTTGCCGCCGCCGTCTCGCAAACCTATATACTCCGCCCCGGCCGGCTCGGCCGCGAAACAACTCAGCGTGGTGCAGGATGATCCGGGAACGCTTCTCAGGGGATCTCAAGGAAGCCATCAAGGCGCGGGACGCCTTGCGGGTCTCGACGCTCCGGCTGATCACCGCGGCGATCAAGGACCGCGACATCGCGGCGCGGACCGGGGACAATACCGACGTCGTGCCGGACAGCGAGATCCTCGCGATCCTGGCCAGGATGATCAAGCAGCGCCAGGAGAGCGCCCGCGCCTACGAGGCGGGCGGACGCCTCGACCTCGCCGCCGGCGAGCGTCAGGAGATCGACATCATCCGCGAGTATCTGCCGCGGCAGATGACCGACACCGAGGTCGAGAAAGCCATCGCCGCGGCGATCGCCGAGACCGGCGCCAGCTCGATCCGCGACATGGGCAAGGTGATGGCGACGCTGAAGGCGCGCCATACCGGCAAGATGGACTTCTCCCGCGCCGGCGCCGCGATCAAGCAGGCCTTCCGCTAGGCGATCACGCATCGTCCGGCCCGACGCTGGTCAGCCCCACCTGCACGGTCCGCGCCCCGACCGTACCGCCCGCCGCTCCCGCCCGCGACAAGGGCAGCGGCCGACCCGCAGGGCGGTGGTGAGAGCGGCCGCACCCGGGGGGGGCGGGTCGGGCCGCTGCCCGGGCAAGACAGGGCCGCACGCGCCCTTTGCGCCCTCGCCGCCGGGAAGGGCGCCCTCTCCCGGCGATCGGACGGCCCCGGATCGGACTCGGTACCAGCCGCTGCCCTCCCGAGGGGCTGGCGGCCGGTCGGCCGCTCGTGCCAGATATCGCAAAACCGCGGAGGGGACATGAAGAAACGCCTGTTCGGCCGGGACGACAGCGGCCGCGCCGTCGACGAGATCGTGCTCGAGAGCGCCGACGCCGCGGTGGCGATCCTGAGCTACGGCTGCATCGTGCGCGACTGGCGCATCGACTGGCGCGTCGACGGCCGCGACGGCAGCCTGCCGATGGTGCTGGGCTTCCCGCGGCTCGAGGACTACCTGCGGCATTCGCGCTCGCACGGCGCCATCGTCGGCCGGGTCGCCAACCGCACCGCGAACTCACGCTTCACGCTCGACGGGCGAGACCTACACGGTGACGGCGAACGAGGGGCCGCACCATCTGCACGGCGGCGGCATCGGCCTCGGCCAGCGCATCTGGCGGATGGAAGCCGACTCCGCCGCCGGCAGCGTCCAGCTCGGCTACGCCAGCCCCGACGGCGAGGAGGGGTACCCGGGTGCTGTCGATTTCACCGTGACCTTCCGCCTCGACGGCCCGCGGCTGGTCTGCGAGATGGCGGGCCAGCCCGACCGCCCGACGCCGATCGCGCTCGCCAACCACAGCTACTACAACCTCGGCGGCGGCGGTCAGGTGAAGGACCACGAGCTCTGGGTCGATGCGCCGGACTACACCCCGGTCGATGCCGACCTGATCCCGCTCGGCGAGATCCGCTCGGTGGAAGGCACGTCCTTCGACTTCACCAGCGCCCGCGAAATCGGCGACACCCGGCTCGATCAGAACGTCGTGCTGCGCTCCGGCCGCGATCCCGCCCGGCCCGCCGCGCGGGTGATCTGCCCGCGCACCGACCTCAGGCTCGAGCTCTGGACCGCCGAGCCCGGCCTCCAGCTCTTCGACGCCTCCGCGATGGCGATCGCGGTCCCCGGCCTCGACGGCCGGAGCTACGGCCCCTACGCCGGCCTCTGCCTCGAGGCCCAGCACTTCCCCGACAGTATGAACAATCCCGACTGGCCCAGCATCCTCCACAGCCCGGAGGATCCCTACTTCCAGCGCCTTGAGGTCGAGATCGCTCCCGTCTAGCGCCGGATCTCAGCCGCGGCCGGCAAGCCCCTGATCTCGAAGAGCGACTGCCGTGAGCAGGGCCACTCGGTTCGGGGCGCTCAACCTTAGCATAGAATCGAAGGTTAAAGCGCCACGTCGGACAAGCCGTGGTGGCCACATTCCTTGTCAACTACAATATGTGGGGCCTCGTACGAAGAAATCTGTTGCGACTCGCAGGCGATCGGCGTTTCTCTAGTGGTCCGGCTAGGCAGTGCCGCAAGATATGGTGGTTCCCCACGAGGGCTCGCCAGCGCACAAAAAGAGGGAACCGCGATGAAGATCGAGCGCCGCTTCACCACCGAGGAAACCGGAGCCTATGGAGCGCTGGCGTTCCGCACCACCACCTCCGAGATCCGCAATCCCGACGGCTCGGTGGTGTTCAGCCTGGAAAACCTGGAAGTGCCGGAGGGCTGGAGCCAGGTCGCCTCGGACGTGCTGGCGCAGAAGTACTTCCGTAAGGCCGGGGTTCCGGCGGCGCTGAAGCGGGTGCGCGAGAAGGGCGTGCCGGCCTTTCTCTGGCGTTCGGTCCCCGACGCGGCGCGGCTCGCCGAGCTGCCGGAAACCGAGCGGACGGTCGGCGAGACCTCGGCGCGCCAGGTGTTCGACCGGCTGGCCGGGGCCTGGACCTACTGGGGCTGGAAGGGCAGCTACTTCACCACCGAAGCCGACGCCCGCGCCTACTACGACGAGATGCGCTACATGCTCGCGGCGCAGATGGGCGCGCCGAACTCGCCGCAGTGGTTCAACACCGGGCTGCACTGGGCCTACGGCATCGACGGCCCGGGGCAGGGGCACTACTACGTCGATTTCGCCTCCGGCGAGCTCACCAAATCCACCTCCGCCTACGAGCACCCGCAGCCGCACGCCTGCTTCATCCAGTCGGTCTCCGACGATCTCGTCAACGACGGCGGGATCATGGACCTCTGGACCCGCGAGGCGCGGCTCTTCAAGTACGGCTCCGGCACCGGCACCAACTTCTCCTCGCTTCGCGCGCGAGAACGAGCGGCTGGCCGGCGGCGGCAAGTCGTCCGGCCTGATGAGCTTCCTCAAGATCGGCGACCGCGCGGCCGGGGCGATCAAGTCCGGCGGCACCACGCGCCGGGCGGCGAAGATGGTGATCTGCGACATGGATCATCCCGACATCGAGGCCTTCATCAACTGGAAGGTCATCGAGGAGCAGAAGGTCGCCTCGCTGGTGGCCGGCTCCAAGGTCCACCGCGAGCGGCTCGACGCGATCCTCGCCGCGATCCGCGCCTGGGACGGGGCGGAGGCCGACGCCTTCGACCCCAAGGCCAACCCGCCGCTGAAGGCGGCGATCCGCGCGGCGAAGAAAAGCCATCTCCCCGAAATCCTACGTCAAGCGGGTGCTGCAGCAGGCCGCGCAGGGCGAGGCGGACATCGACTTCCGCACCTATGACACCGACTGGGACTCCGACGCCTACCTGACCGTCTCGGGGCAGAACTCCAACAACTCGGTCCGCCTGACCGACGCCTTCCTCAAGGCGGTGCGCGAGGACGCCGACTGGGACGCTGATCCGCCGCACCGACGGCAAGGTGGCGCGGACGGTGAAGGCGCGCGATCTCTGGGAGCAGATCGGCCACGCCGCCTGGGCCTGCGCCGACCCGGGCGTGCAGTTCCACGACACCATCAACGCCTGGCACACCTGCCCGGCGGACGGCCCGATCCGGGCGTCCAACCCCTGCTCGGAGTACATGTTCCTCGACGATACCGCCTGCAACCTGGCGTCGATGAACCTCTTGAGCTTCCTCAAGAACGGCCACTTCGACGCCAAGGCCTACGTCCACGCCACCCGGCTCTGGACCGTCACCCTCGAAATCTCCGTGCTGATGGCGCAGTTCCCGAGCCCGCGCATCGCCGAGCTCTCCTACCGCTTCCGCACCCTCGGCCTCGGCTACGCCAACATCGGCGGCCTCTTGATGACCATGGGCCACGGCTACGACTCGCCCGAGGGCCGCGCGCTCTGCGGCGCGCTGACCGCGATCATGACCGGTGCTGCCTACGCCACCTCCGCCGAGATGGCGGGCGAGCTCGGCGCTTTCCCCGGCTACGCCGCCAACGCCGAGCCGATGCTCCGCGTCATCCGCAACCACCGCCGGGCCGCTCAAGGCCAGCTCGTCGACTACGAGGGCCTGAGCGTGCCCCCGGTGGCGCTCGACCATGCCAACTGCCCCAACTCGGCGCTCATCAACCTCGCGCACGCCGTCTGGGACGAGGCGCTGGATCTCGGCCAGAAGCACGGCTACCGCAACGCCCAGACCACGGTGATCGCACCCACCGGCACCATCGGCCTGGTCATGGACTGCGACACCACCGGCATCGAGCCCGACTTCGCGCTGGTGAAGTTCAAGAAGCTCGCCGGCGGCGGCTACTTCAAGATCATCAACCGCGCCGTGCCCGGGGCGCTGGTCAACCTCGGCTACCGCCCGGCCGAGGTCGCGGAGATCATCGCCCACGCCGTCGGCCACGGCACCCTCGAAGGCGCGCCGGAGATCAACCCGACCGCGTTGATCGGCCACGGCTTCGGCCGCGCCGAGATCGAGAAGCTCG
The DNA here is from genome assembly GCA_963750745.1 of uncultured Alphaproteobacteria bacterium. GTDB lineage: Bacteria > Pseudomonadota > Alphaproteobacteria > Rhodobacterales > Rhodobacteraceae > Amaricoccus. Next base: position 7,462 of record CAVVSO010000042.1, read on the forward strand.
AAGCGGCGCTGCCCACCGCCTTCGACATCCGCTTCGTCTTCAACCAGTGGACGCTCGGCGAGGAATTCTGCACGCAAGTCCTCGGCATCCCGGCCGAGAAGCTGCGCGACCCCGCCTTCGACCTCCTGCGCCACCTCGGCTTCACCCGCGCCCAGGTCGAGGCCGCCAACGCCCACGTCTGCGGCACCATGACCCTCGAAGCCGCGCCGCACCTCCGCCCCGAGCACTACGCGGTCTTCGACTGCGCCAACGCCTGCGGCAAGACCGGCACCCGCTACCTCTCGGTCGAGAGCCACATCCGGATGATGGCCGCGGCGCAGAGCTTCGTCTCCGGCGCCATCTCCAAGACCATCAACATGCCGAACGACGCCACCATCGCCGACTGCACCGCCGCCTACGAGCTCTCCTGGTCGCTCGGCGTCAAGGCCAACGCGCTTTACCGCGACGGCTCCAAGCTCTCCCAACCCCTCTCCGCCGCACTGATCGAGGACGACGAGGATCTCGAGGAGCTGCTGACCGAAGCCCCGGTCGCCGCGCGCGTCACCGTCCTCGCCGAGAAGATCGTCGAGAAGATCATCTACAAGGAAATCGAGCGCGCCAACCGCGTCCGCCTGCCGGAGCGCCGCAAGGGCTACACCCAGAAGGCCATCGTCGGCGGCCACAAGGTCTACCTGCGCACCGGCGAGTACCAGGATGGCGCGCTCGGCGAGATCTTCATCGACATGCACAAGGAGGGCGCCGCCTTCCGGGCGATGATGAACAACTTCGCCATCGCCGTCAGCGTCGGCCTGCAATACGGCGTCCCGCTCGAGGAGTTCGTCGAGGCCTTCACCTTCACCCGCTTCGAGCCGGCCGGGACGGTGCAGGGCAACAACTCGATCAAGAACGCCACCTCGATCCTAGACTATATCTTCCGCGAGCTCGCGGTGAGCTACCTCGACCGCACCGACCTCGCCCACGTCAAGCCGACCGGCGAGAGCTTCGACGACCTCGGTCGCGGCGAGGCGGAGCGCGCCGGCAACGTGCTGCGCGTCCAGGGCGAGGTAGCGCAGAGCTCGATCGCGGTGATCAAGCAGCTCTCTTCCACCGGCTATCTGAGGAAGCGCCTGCCGCAGGAGCTGATGGTGCTGCAAGGCGGCGCTTCGGTCTCCGGCGCGCTGGAGCTCGGCGGCCTCAGCGGTCTCGCGGTCCGCACCGGCCTCGCGACCAGCGTCGTCGCAATCGACGCCCGCGCGAAGGCGAAGATGCAGGGCTACGAGGGCGATCCCTGCGGCGAATGCGGCAACTTCACCCTGGTCCGCAACGGCACCTGCATGAAGTGCAACACCTGCGGCGGCACCAGCGGCTGCAGCTGATCGGGGGGCTGCGGCAGAACCGGTCGAGCAGGACCAGACTACCAACGCCGGCAGAACGAAGGAGGGGGGCCAACCGGCCCCCCTCCGTTCGTTTCACCGATTGCGTTAGACTGGTGGTCACGTCGGCGCGAGGAGGGGTCGGAAACCCTCGGCCCGGCCGTAGAATGCCGTGACCACCGCCGGAGGCCCGCTATGCGCCCAGACCTCGACCGCCGCTCCCTCCTCAGCGCCCTCGCGCTCTGGCCGCTGTCGCTGGCGGCGGCGCCGGCCTGGGCGCAGGCGGCGGCGGACGGCGCCGGGCTGATCGTCGCCGAACGTCTGCCTGCTCACCCCGGAGACCACCGCCGGCCCCTTCTATCTCGACCCCGACCTGGTGCGCGCCGATATCACCGAGGGGCTCCCCGGTGCGCCGCTGCGGCTCACGCTGCAAGTGGTGGACGCCGATTGCCGGCCGCTCGACGGCGCGCGGGTCGACGTCTGGCACTGCGACGCCGCCGGCAACTACTCGGGCTACACCAGCCAGGGCAGCGACCGCACCCGCGACACCCGCGGCGAGACCTTCCTGCGCGGCACCCAGTTCGCCGACGCGCGCGGCGTCGCCAGCTTCCGCTCGATCTGGCCGGGCTGGTACCGCGGCCGCACCCCGCACGTCCACTACAAGGTGTTCCTCGACGACGCGACCGCGCTCACCAGCCAGCTCTTCTTCCCCGACGGCGCCAGCGAGACGGTGTTCCGCGGCGCCGCCTACCGCGGCCGCGCCGCGGCGCAGGACACCGGCAACGCTAGCGACGGCATCGCCCGCCGCGCCGGACCGCGCGCCTTCGCCCGCGTCACCGAGGACGCGGGCGTCTGGCAGGCGGCGCTGGTGGTCGGCGTCGCGGCGGCCTGAGGCCGGCGCGCCTCAGCTCACCAGCTTGGCATCCAACGTGATGTCGATCGAGCCGTTGAGCAGCTTGGAGATCGGGCAGATCTCCTTGGCTTTCTGCGCCGCGGCCTTGAACGCGGCCTCGTCGGCGCCGGGCACCTTGGCCTCGACGGTCAGGTGCACGTCGGTGATGGTGAAGCCGCCGCCGTCGCTCGCGCCGGTCACCGCCGCGGTGGTGCGGAATCTCGTCCGGGGTCAGCCCGGCCGCGCCGAGCACGCCCGAAAGCTGCATCGAATAGCAGGCGGCGTGCGCGGCGCCGACCAGTTCCTCGGGGTTGGTGCCCTTCTCGTCGCCGAAGCGCTTGGCCCAGCTGTAGTTGACGCCGTCGAGCGTGCCGCTCTCGCTGGAGAGCGCGCCCGCGCCGTCCTTCAGGCCGCCCTTCCAGACGGCGGAACCGGTCCGTTTCATCCTTGTCCTCCTGTTGGCCTCAATGGCGGGATACCGCGGTCTTGACCTTCGCGGCCACACGGGCCGGGGCGGTCTTCCGGCGCGGCGACGGCAGCAGCGCGGCGGCGGCCTGGCGCCGGCCCGAGCTCTCGCGGACGATCGCCCGCACCAGCAGCGCGATCCCGGTGAATGTCGCCAGGCGGATCAGGGTGGACGGATGCAGCATGCCGTGGAGCTCCATGTTCGATCTGGACGTCATCGTCTCGAAACGGTCGAGACGGTCTCGCGTTCCGGTCTCAGCCGCCGGTGCGGCTCATGTGCCGCGACACCTGGCCGTGCACGGTCTGCCGCGAATAGTCGAAGTCATGGCCGCGAGGCTTGCGGGCGATGGCCGCGCCGATCGCGCCGACCAGGGGGGCGTCGTCGTCCGGATGCGCGCGCAGCACGCCGCGCAGGTCCGCCTCGTCCTCCTGGCCCAGACACATATAGAGCTGGCCGGTGCAGGTCAGCCGCACCCGGTTGCAGCTTTCGCAGAAATTGTGGGTGAGCGGGGTGATGAAGCCGATGCGGCCGCCGGTCTCGGCGACCCGGGCGTAGCGCGCCGGCCCGCCGGTGCGCTCGGCGGTGTCGGTCAGCGTCCAGCGCGCCTCGAGGTCGCGGCGCAGCGCCCTGAGCGACCAGAACTGGTCCAGCCGGTCCTCGTTGCCGAGATCGCCCATCGGCATGACCTCGATGAAGGTGAGATCGAAGCCGCGTTCGCCGCACCAGGCCACCAGCTCATGGAGCTCGCCGTCGTTGACGCCCTTCAGCGCCACCGTGTTGATCTTGACCTTGAGGCCGGCCGCGACCGCGGCGTCGATCCCGTCCATCACCTGCGCGAAGCGGCCCCAGCGGGTGATCTGCGCGAACTTCTCCGGATCGAGCGTGTCGAGCGAGACGTTGATCCGCGCGACGCCGCAATCGGCGAGCTCGGCCGCGAAGCGGCGGAGCTGGCTGCCGTTGGTGGTCAGCGTCAGCTCCTTCAGCGCGCCGGTCGCGAGATGCCGCGACATCGCCCGGAAGAAGGTCATGATGCCCTTGCGCACCAGCGGCTCGCCGCCGGTGATCCTGAGCTTCTCGACCCCGAGGCCGACGAAGACCGAGCAGAGCCGGTCTAGCTCCTCGAGCGTCAAGAGCTCCGCCTTGGGCAGGAACTGCATGTGCTCGGACATGCAGTAGACGCAGCGGAAGTCGCACCGATCGGTCACCGACACGCGAAGATACGAGATCGCGCGCGCGAACGGATCGATCAGGCGTGGCGTCTCGGACAAGGCTATCTCCCTGATGTGAAAGAGTAGGAGCCGGCGCCCGGCCTTTCAAGGCGGCATCGCGCACCTGCGGGAGCCCCGCGGCCCGGCGGCGCTGCTCGCACGCCGATCTCGCGCGCCGTCCGGCTTGACATCGGCGCCGCGCGGTCCGTTAGCTGGCAAGGGGAAAAGCCCATGGATCCGGCCAACTTTGAGGCGAGTCTCGAACTCGCGACACGAGTTGAGGATGTCTGGCGGCAGATGGTTCTGTTCGCTCGGGAACGGTCGATCCTGCGCATCGCCTACCACCACCTGCCGCCGCCCGCCGCCCCCGACGCCGCATTCGTGCGGATCGAGAACGAGGGCTTCGGCGAAGCCTTGCTCGCGCAGTATCTCGCGGCCCGGATGAGCGGCATCGCCGCGCTCGCCAACCTGATCCAGCAGAGCGTGCGGCCGGTCTATCTCGACGAGCTGGCGAGCCTGGTCGAGCTCGGCCCGCGCGAGCGCGAGCATATCGCCGCCTATCGTGCCGCCGGCGTCGCCAACGGCCTCGGCATTCAGGCCTTCGGGCCGCATGGCCGCAACGGCATCTTCGCGCTCGACCTCGGCCCCGACCGGCGGCGGCTGGCGCCGGAGGCGCTGGCCGAGCTGCGCTGGGCCTGCCAGGCGATGCACCTGCGCTACTCGGCGCTGCTGGTGCCGACGCTCGGCGAGGTGCCGGCGCTGTCGCCGCGCGAGGCCCAGGTGCTGCTCTGGGTGGCCCGGGGCAAGAGCAACGCCGCAATCGGCGAGATCCTCGGCATCTCGGCGCATACCGTCGATGCGCACCTGCGCCGGGTCTTCCTCAAGCTCGGCGTCTTCGACCGGATCTCCGCGGCGCTGCGCGGCTTCGGTTTCGGGCTGATCAGCCTCGACTGAGCTCTCCTCCCGTGGTCACGTTAGCCGGGCCCGTCGATTGCCGCTACGTCACCTATGCGATTAGAGACCCTACTCCTAAAACGATTGGGGGATCGTGATGACTGCGGAATCCAAACTCGACTACCGGCTGGTGCATGCCATCCGCGGCGGGGCCGAGGCCCTGCCGAACGACATCACCTGTCTGCGCGGCTATCTCCGAATGATCGAGGCGCTCTTGGCGGAGAAGGCGGCCGAGCTCGAGCCGAGCTGGGAGCAGGTCTGCGCGGTCGCGGCCGAGATCGAGACGCTGCAGTCGCTCGAGGTCGCGGTCGCCGAGCGGGCGATCGCCATCCGCGCCGACAGCCTCGAGACCGTCCGCGGCAAACTCGCGATCTGGCGCGCGCTCGCGCCCGGCGCCGAAGACGAGAACATGACCTCGCCGCGCAACCGGCTGGATCCTCTCGGTCGAGGCCGACATCGAGCGCTTGCTCGGCCGCGCCTGCGCCTGACGCGCCCGCGACGCGGCCCGTCGCTTCCCGCTACCCCTCCCTTCCCTTGAGTGCTACCTTCGTCCGGTTCGCGGGGGCAATCGCGATGGGCGTAAGGGAATTCGAGCGGGCCGCTGCGGAGGCCGCGACGCCGGAGGTCCTGTGGGCGGCCTTCGACGCCCATTTCCATGGCACCGACGTCAACCGCATCAGCTATCTGCACCTGCCGCCGATGGGCGCGCCCGACGCCAACCGGCCGATGATCGTCGCCGAAGGCTTCCCCGACGCGCTGATCGCCCAGTATTTCGACGAGCGGTTGTTCCGCGATAACCCGCTGCTCGACAAGGCCAACGTCGAGGTCGAGCCGATCTACTGGGACCAGATCGAGAACCTGCGCCCGTTGAGCGACCGCGAGGCCGCCTTCGTCGCCCAGTTCCGCGCCGCCGACATCGGCTCCGGCGTCGGCATCCACACCTACGGCCCGAACGGCCGCGCCGGCCAGTGCGGCCTCGGCTTCCGCCCCGGCGTGCAGCGGCTGCCGCCCGCGACGCTGAAGGAGTTCCAGTGGGTCTGCCAGCTCGCCCACCTGCGCTACTGCGACATGCTCGCCGCGCTGCACGGCCCGCCGCCGGCGCTCTCCGGCCGCGAGACCGAGGTCTTGGCCTGGGTCGCCCGCGGCAAGAGCAACGAGACCATCGGCGAGATCCTCGGCATCTCCGCGCACACGGTGAACGCGCACATGCGCCGGATCTATCTGAAACTCGGCGTCTTCGACCGGATCACCGCCGCGATCCGCGGCATCGGCAGCGGGCTGATCCACGCCGAGACCTGAGCTCATCCCACCGTCAGCTCATTCCACCGTCACCGACTTGGCGAGGTTCCGCGGCTGGTCGACGTCGGTGCCCTTCAGGATCGCGGTGTGATAGGCGAGGAGCTGCGCCGGCGCGGCATAGACGATCGGCGCCACGAACGGCTCGCACGCCGGCATCGCCAGCGTCCGCCAGGCGCCGTGCCCGGCCTTGGCGAGGCCCACCGCATCGCTGATGAGCAGCACCCGGCCGTCGCGCGCCATCACCTCCTGCATATTGGAGGCGGTCTTGTCGAAGAGCCCGTCCGACGGTGCAAGCACGATCACCGGCACCGCCTCGTCGATCAGCGCGATCGGCCCGTGCTTCAGCTCGCCAGCGGCATGACCTTCGGCATGGATATAGCTGATTTCCTTCAGCTTCAGCGCCCCTTCCAGCGCCAGCGGGTACATGGTGCCCCGCCCGAGGAAGAGCACGTCCTGCGCCCGCGCCAGCTCGCGCGCGATCTCGGCGATCTCGGGCTCGAGCGCCAGCGCCCGCGCCACCAGCCCCGGCACCGCGGCGAGTGCCGCGACCAGCCGCGCCGCCTCGCCGGCCTCCAGCCGCCCGCGCTGCCGCGCCGCCGCGATCGCCAGGGTCGCCAGCACCGCGAGCTGGCAGGTAAAGGCCTTGGTCGAGGCGACGCCGATCTCCGGCCCGGCGAGGATCGGCAGCGCCACGTCGCTCTCCCGCGCGATCGACGAGGTCTCGACGTTGACGACCGCGATCGTCGGGCTGCCGGCAGCGCGGGCGTAGCGCAGCGCCGCCAGCGTGTCGGCGGTCTCGCCCGACTGGCTGACGAAGATCCCCAGCGTCCGCGCATCGAGCGGCGGCTCGCGGTAGCGGAACTCGGAGGCGACCTCGACCTCGACCGGCAGCCGCGCCAGCGCCTCGAACCAGTAGCGCGCGACGTGGCAGGCGTAATGCGCGGTGCCGCAGGCGATGAGCACCAGCCGGTCGAAGCCGACAAAGTCGATCGTCGCCGGCAGCGCCACCGCCGTTCGGTCCGGGCTCAGGTAGCGCGCCAGCGCCGCGGCGAGCACCGTCGGCTGCTCGTGCATTTCCTTGGCCATGAAATGCTTGTACGGGCCCTTTTCGGAGAAGACGTTCTCGAGCGGGATCTGCACCACCTCGCGGACAGCGGGCCGGCCGGCCGTATCCTCGATCGCCACCGCTTCCCTTGTCAGCACCGCGAGATCGCCTTCCTCGAGATAGGCGATGCGGTGGGTGAAAGGCGCCAGCGCCAGCGCATCCGAGCCGACATAGGCCTCGCCGTCGCCGAAGCCCACCGCCAGCGGCGACCCGCGCCGCGCCGCGATCAGCAAATCGTCGTGCCCCTCGAACAAAAAACAGAGCGCGAAGGCGCCTTCGAGCCGCGCCAGCGTGGCCCGCGCCGCCTCCACCGGCGCGGCCCCGGCGGCCAGCGCGCGGTTGCAGAGCTGGACGATCGCCTCGGTGTCGGTGTCGGTGGCGAAGACCTCGCCTTCCGCCTCCAGCTCGGCCCGCAGCGCGCGGAAATTCTCGATGATGCCGTTATGCACCACCGCGACCCCGCCGGAGCGGTGCGGATGCGCGTTCCGCTCCGACGGCGCGCCATGGGTGGCCCAGCGGGTGTGGCCGATGCCGGCCTGGCCGCGGATCGGGTCGCGCACCAGCAAATCCGACAGCGCGATCAGCTTGCCGACGGCGCGGCGGCGCGCGAGCCGGCCGTCCTGCAAAGTGGCGATCCCGGCACTGTCGTAGCCGCGATACTCCAGCCGCTTCAGCGCCTCGAGGATCAGCGGCGCCACCTCGTGCCGGCCGAGCACGGCGACGATGCCGCACATCAGGCGCGGGCTTTCGCGGTCTTGAGCGCGCGCAGGCGCTCCATCAGCCTTTGCCCGAGGCCGGGCTTGGTCACCTGCCGCCCGCGGGCCACCGCCAGCGCGCCGGCGGCGACATCCTCGGTGATCACCGACCCGGCGCCGACCAGCGCCCCGTCGCCGATGCTGACCGGCGCCACCAGCGCGCTGTTCGAGCCGATGAACGCCCGCGCCCCGATCTCGGTGCGATGCTTGAAGACCCCGTCGTAGTTGCAGGTGATCGTCCCGGCGCCGATATTGGCGCCGCGGCCTATCCGCGCGTCGCCGATATAGCTCAGATGGTTCGCCTTGGCGCCTTCCTCGACGATGGCGTTCTTGATCTCGACGAAGTTGCCGATATGCGCCTCCTCGGCGATTTCCGCACCCGGCCGCAGCCGCGCGAACGGCCCGATCCGCGCGCCGCGGCTGATGTGGCAGCCTTCGAGATGGCAGAAGGCGTGGATGGTAGCACCCAATTCGACCGTAACCTCCGGCCCGAAGACGACGCTCGGCCCGATCACCACGTCGCGGCCGATCACCGTGTCGAGCGCGAACCAGACGCTGGCCGGATCGGTCAGCGTCGCGCCGTTCGCCATCGCTTCGCTACGAGCCCGCGCCTGGAACGCCGCCTCGGCGGCCGCCAGATCGGCCCGCGAGTTGATGCCGAGCGTTTCAGCCTCGGGGCAGGTGATGACCGCCGCGCTCAGCCCCTGCGCGCGGGCGAGCGCCACCACATCGGTCAGATAATATTCGCCCTTGGCGTTGGCGTTGCCGACCGCGCCGAGGAGGGCGATCAGCGTCGCGGCGTCGGCGGCGAGGAGGCCCGAGTTGCAGAGCCGGATCGCCCGCGTCGCGGCGTCGGCGTCGCGCGCCTCGACGATCGCCGCGAGCCCGCCCGCGTCATCGAGCAGCAGCCGGCCGTAGCCGCCGGGATCCCTGCGCCTCGAAGCCGAGCACCACCACAGCAGCCCCGGCCGCCCGCGCGTCGAGCATCGCCTGCAGCGTCTCGGGGCGGACGAACGGCGTGTCGCCGTAAAGCACGATCGCGTCGCCCTTGAAGTCGGCGAGCTCCGGCGCCGCCTGCAGCACCGCGTGCCCGGTCCCGAGCTGCTCGGCTTGCTCCACGACGCGCAGGTCGTCGGCGAACTCGCGGGCGGCGGCGGCGACCGCGTCGCCGCCGTGGCCGGTGACGAGGATGGTCCGCTCCGCCTCGATGCCGCGCGCCGCCGCCAGCGCGTGGGCGATCAGCGGCACGCCGGCGAGCGCATGCAGCACCTTCGGCAGGTCCGAGTTCATCCGGGTGCCCTGGCCGGCGGCGAGCAGGATGACGGCGGTCGGCATACGGGCGGCCTCCTTGGCGAACCTGCCGGTGTTCTAGCAGCGGTTGTAGGACCGGGGAAGGTCGCGACCGATCAGATTCCGTTTCATTTTCCTTCGGCTTTGGCCCAGAGAGAGCGCCGGGAAAACACCGGCGGAGCCATCATGCGGACAGCGGTATTCGATCTCGACGGCACGCTCGCGGACACCTCCGCCGACCTGATCGCGGCGGCGAACGCAGCACTTGCCGAGGCCGGCATCGGCCGGCCGCTCGATGCGCTGCGCCATCGCGCCACCGCCTTCGCCGGCGGCCGGGCGATGCTGCGGGCCGGGCTCGGCGGGCCGGACGCGGCGGACGAGGCAGCGGTGGAGCGGCTCTACCCGCGGCTGCTCGACTTCTATGGCGCGGCACTCGCCGTCCATACCCGGCTCTACGACGGCGTCGCGGCGGCGCTCGACCGGCTGGCGGCGCGCGGCTGGACGCTGGCGATCTGCACCAACAAGCCCGAGGGACTGGCGGCGCTCGTCCTGGCCGAGCTCGGCATCGCCGGCCGGTTCGCCGCGGTCCTCGGCGCCGACAGCCTCGCCTTCCGCAAGCCCGATCCCCGACACCTGACCGAGACCATCGCCCGGGTCGGCGGCACGCCGGCGCGGTCGGTCCTGGTCGGCGACACCGTCAATGACCGCGAGGCCGCGCGCGGCGCCGGCGTGCCCTGCGTGCTGGTCGGCTTCGGCCCGGAAGGCGACGCCGTGTCCGCTCTCACGCCCGACGCGATGATCGCCCATTTCGACGAGCTGCCCGAGCTCCTCGAGCGCCTGATCCCCGAAGCCTCTCGCCTGCGTTAACCCTCGGGCCGATCTTGAAATCGTCTGGATGGTTTCCAGATGCTTTCAAGATGCGTTCAAGATCGCACAAACATCTGTTAAGATTGACTATTTAGGCCGCCCGATGGCCCGTGCCCGCCAGCCGCGGAAACATCGCCAATAAAAGCCCTCGCTCGCCGGGCGCCTGCCCTTGAGCGCTCTCAACCAAGAGCCAGCTCATCGTCCCCGAGCGGCGCGAGCATCGCGGCCACGTCGTCGGGCCGCACGCCGTCGAAGGTGTCTCGCCAGGCCGGAGTGCGGTCCTTGTCGATCACCGCGGCCCGGATGCCCTCGAGCAGATCCCCGTCGCTGGCCGCGCGCCAGGTGAAGCGGTACTCCCGCCGCAGCGCCTTGCCGAGCCCGGGATCCCGGCGCGCGGCGCGGATTAACTCCAGCGTGCAAGCCATTGACAACGGTGAATGCCGCCTCAACGACGTCAACACGCCATGCCACCGGTCGCTGGTCTGAAGCCGCGCAGCCAGCACCGCAAGGTCCGGCGCCGAGAAGGCGTCGTCGATCACCTCCCTGAGCGCCGCGAGCGGTGCCTCAGGGTTCGGCCGGGCCCGCGCGGCGATCGCACCGGGATCGCCGGTCGCCACCAGGTTCGCGACAAGGCCGGCCCATTCCGTCTCGGGGACGAACGTGTCGGCGAAGCCCGCCCAGAGCGCGTCGCCCGGGGCCGATGCGGCTGCCCGTGAGGCCCAGGTATTCTCCAACGTTTCCAGGAGCATTGGCGAGGATCTGGCTGCACCCCACGTCCGGCACCAGGCCGATGCCGCACTCGGGCATGGCGATCCGGGCGCTCTCGCCAACGACGCGGTAGCTGCCGTGGCTGGCGATGCCGACGCCGCCGCCCATGACGAAGCCGTGCAGAAGCGCCACATAGGGCTTGGGGTAGCCGGCGATCCGAGCGTTCATCCGGTACTCCTCGGCCCAGAACCGGCGCGCCCTGGCGAAATCGCCTCGACGACCGCTGGCATAGACTTCCGCGATATCCCCTCCGGCGCAGAACGCCCGCTCACCTTCGGCGTCGATCAGCACTAGCGCCACCGCGGGATCGTCCGCCCAGGCCTCCAGCGCGGCGGCGATGGCGCGCGCCATCGCGTGCGTGAGCGCGTTGAGCGCCCGCGGCCGCGTCAGGGTGATCCGGCCGGCGCGGCCCTCGGTGCGGATGTCGATGTCGCTCATGAACGGCCGGCAGGCAGGGCGCGCGCGATGACGAAGCGCATGATCTCGTTGGTGCAATCCACATCGCCGGGGGTCATGCCCTCGACCTCCCAGGCAAGCGCGCACGGAGCGATCCGCGCCCGCTCGAAGCGGCGGGCCATGTATCCACGCCGCAGGCCGACCGATAGAGGGTCGGGTCGAGCGATCTCGCGCACCTTCCTCCTCCGGCTCCTCGGGCGGAGCGCCTATTCCATCGTCGGGATCGAGAAGGCGGCGCCCTCCTTTATGCCTGACGGCCAGCGGGCGGTGACGGTCTTCGTGCGGGTATAGAAGCGGAAGGCGTCAGGCCCGTGCTGGTTAAGGTCGCCGAATCCCGATTTCTTCCAGCCGCCGAAGGTGTGGTAGGCAAGTGGCACCGGGATCGGCACGTTGACCCCGACCATGCCGACGTTGATCCGGCTCGCGAAATCGCGGGCGGTGTCGCCGTCGCGGGTGAAGATCGCCGTGCCGTTGCCGTAGGGGTTCTTCATCGTCAGGTCGATGGCATCGTCATAGGACCTGGCGCGGACCGAGGTGAGCACCGGGCCGAAATCTCCTCCTTGTAGATGTCCATTTCGGGCGTGACGCGATCGAAGAGGCAGGCCCCTACGAAGAAGCCGTCCTCGTAGCCTTGCATCTTGAACCCCCGCCCGTCGACCGCCAGCGTCGCGCCCTGCTCGACGCCGCGGTTGACGAGGCCGAGGATGCGCTCTTGCGCCGCGCGGGTCACGACGGGGCCGAAGTCGACGTCGTCGCCGGCGGTGTACGGGCCGATTTTCAGCGATTCCACCCTGGGGATCAGCCGTTTGATCAGCGCATCGGCGGTCCTCTCGCCGACCGGAACTGCCACCGAGATGGCCATGCAGCGTTCGCCCGCCGCGCCGTACCCGGCGCCCACCAGCGCATCCACCGCCTGGTCGAGGTCGGCGTCGGGCATGACGATCATGTGATTCTTGGCGCCGCCGAAGCACTGGGCGCGCTTCCCGTGCGCCGTCGCGCGGGCGTAGATGTACTCGGCGATCGGCGTCGAGCCGACGAAGCCCACGGCCATGATGTCGGGGTGGTCGAGAATGGCATCGACCGCCTCCTTGTCGCCATTGACCACTTGCAGCACCCCGTCCGGCAGCCCGGCCTCCTGCATCAGCTCGGCGAGCATCAGCGGCACGGAGGGATCGCGCTCGGAGGGCTTCAGGATGAAGGCGTTGCCGCAGGTGAGCGCCGGGCACATCTTCCACATCGGGATCATCGCCGGGAAGTTGAAGGGCGTGATGCCGGCGACGATGCCGAGCGGCTGGCGCATCGAGTACATGTCGATGCCGGGACCGGCGCCATCGGTGTATTCGCCTTTGAGGAGCTGCGGCGCGCCGATGCAGAACTCGGCGACCTCGAGGCCGCGCACCACGTCGCCCTTAGCGTCGGGCAAAGTCTTGCCGTGCTCGCGGGAAAGGGCTTCGGCGAGCTTGTCCATGTCGCGGTTGAGGAGCGTGACGAAGCGCATCATCACCCGGGCTCGGCGCTGCGGATTGGTCGAGGCCCACCTCGGCTGCGCCGCCCTGGCACCTTCGACGGCGCTGGCGAGTTCGGCCGCGGAGGCGAGCGGCACCCGCGCTTGCACCTCTCCGGTCGCGGGGTTGAAGACGTCGGCAAATCGGTTCGAGGTACCCGACACCCGTTGGCCGTTGATGAAGTGGCTCAGATCAGGCATGACGTCTCTCTCCGGGGCTGTCCTGTTTGGGCTGCAGCCTAGCGTCATTTTTCTGCCGGTGCAGCGCGAAACTCGGCACTGGCCGCCTGTCGCCTGTCTTGCGATTTTGCAGACGGCGAATGCTGTGATAGAAGTGGAGCATGCAAAAAAGCATGCGATGGGATGATCTCAGGGTGTTCTTGGCGGTGGCCCGGCGCAGCCGGCTCTTGAACGCCGCCCGGGTGCTCGGACTAGATCCGGCCACGGTCGGACGGCGGATCGGCGCGCTTGAGACGTCCCTCGGCACCAAGCTCTTCGACCGTTCGCCGCAAGGCTACACTCTGACCGAGACCGGTCGCAGCTTGCTCGGCCATGCTCAGGCGATCGAGAGCCAGGCCGGCGAGGCCGCGGCCGAGATCGGTGGTCAGGCGGACCGCCTGTCCGGTACCGTAAGGATCGGCGCGCCGGACGGTGTGTCGAACTATCTGTTGATCGACGCCTGCGATGCACTGACCCAGGATAATCCGGATCTGCAGGTTCAGGTGGTGGCGATGCCGCGGATTTTCTCGCTGACACAGCGCGAGGCGGATCTGACGATCACCGTCGCGCCACCCACCGCTGGTCGGCTCACGGTGCGCAAGATCGCCGACTACCGCCTCCGCCTCTATGCCCGCGCGGACCTTGTGGCAGGGCTCGGGCCGGTTCGGACCATGGAGGATCTCCGCGATCTGCGCGGCATCGGCTACATCTCGGATATGATCTTCGACAAGGAGCTCGACTACTACGCCCTGCTCGGACGCGAGCAGGAGCCGTCCCTGACCTCGAATAGCCTCCTCATGCAGATCCGCTGGTGTCTGCGCGGCGTCGGCTTGTGCATCCTGCCCGATTTCGTCGCTCGCGAGCATCCAGGGCTCGCGGTGGTCCTGCCGGACGACGTCCGGCTGACCCGTGCCTTCTATCTGGTGCGGCATCAGGACGATGCGCGCGTCGCTCGGATCAACCGCATGGCAGACCTCGTCGTGGACTCGATGCGCGCGGCGCTCCTCGATCCTGCGGTCGCGTAGAGTCCTTGCGGCGTTGCCGTGCCTTGACAGGTACGGCGGTGAAGGGGACACTTTGCATGCGACCGCTTGTCACAGGGGAGAGGCCGGCATGATCGTCCGGAACATCATCGAACTCCAAGCCGAGCCACAATATCATCACCATGAAGCCGACCGACGAGGTGCGGACCGCGGTTGAAGTATTGGCGCGCCATCGGATCGGGGCGGTGATCGTCGAGCCGGGACGATTCGATCGTCGACGGCATCCTTTCCGAGCGAGACATCGTCCGCGCGCTGGGCAGCCGCGGGATCGCCTCGCTCGACCTGCAGGTGCAGGACTTGATGACTGCGGAGGTGATCGGCTGCCACCCGGAGGACACCGCGATATCGGTCATGGAGAAGATGACCGACGGCCGCTTCCGCCATATGCCGGTCATCGACGCCAACCGGATGATCGGGGTGATCTCGATCGGTGACGTGGTCAAGGCGCGGATCACCGAGGTCCAGGCCGAGAATGCCGCACTGACCGACATGATCTCCAACAGCTGGTGAATCCGGACGCCGTCTCCGCCACGTCGAGGTTGACATGCCGGGCGGCATCGGCATGAAGACGTCGTGGTCCCTTCACAGGGGACTTGCGCACTGAAGATGACCGCTCGCAACGCGTTGAGGGCGCCGGGGGACGAGGCATCGTTTTCGGCTGATCACATGAACAGCATCTCTCCTTCTGACGCTGCGCCGGGCGAGATCGTCCCGCCTTGGCTGCCGCAGCGGCGTTACCGCAGCCTCTTCCTGTCCGATGTACATTTGGGCGCTCACGGTTGCCGTACCGACCGCGTGCTGGAGTTCCTGCAGCGGAACGACGCGGAGGTGATCTACCTCGTCGGCGATATCTTCGACGGCTGGCGGCCGATCCGTGCGAAATGGTCGGAATTGCACGACGCTGTAGTCCAAACACTGATGGCGCGCTCACGGGCGGGAACGCGGATCGTCTATGTGCCGGGCAATCATGACGAATTCTTCCGCCGCCACTATGGCATCTACTTCGACCGCATCGAGGTGGTCGAAGAGGCGACTCACGTCGCAGCGGACGGCAGGCGCTATCTGGTCACCCATGGCGACTGCTGCGATGTCTTCGCAGGTCGCCGCCGGCTATCGCGGATAGGCAGCCATCTCGACGGTTTTGTCCGCGGCTTCAACGCCATCCTGAATGGCGCGCGGCGGTCGATCGGTTTCGATGACGGCGTGCTGATCGAGGCGGCGGTCGCGCGGGTCAACCGGCTGATCCGCTACGGCGACCGGTTCGAGGAGCGCCTAAGCCTCCTCGCCGCGAGCCGCGAACTCGACGGTGTTATCTGTGGCCACTTCCATCGGGCCGCGCTGCATGACGATTTCGGCGTGATCTATGCGAACTGCGGGGACTGGCTCGAGAGTTGCACGGCGATCTGCGAGGAGGCTGACGGTCGCTTGCGCGTTCTCGATTGGAGCGGCCGGCCAGCCCTGGTGACGACCGAAGACTCGCTCTCGGAGGTCGAGGGAGCTTCCGAGTTGGCCGTTTGACATGGCTTCGGCGCCCGCCGTTCTCGCGGTCGAGCTCTTCTGCGGCGGACTGCTGGCACTGCAAGCGGGGAGTATTGGGCTCGTGCTCTACCGGCTGAAACATGTCGGCCGCCGCGTTTCGACCGGAGCTCTCCCCCCTGTGACGCTGCTCAGGCCGGTTTGCGGCATCGAGAACAACATCGAGGAGACGCTCGCCTCGGGCTTTGCGCTCGACCATCCCGTCTACGAGATCATTTTCTGCGTCGCGTCTGCGGATGACCCTGTGGTGCCGCTTGTCGAGGGGTTGATCCTGGCCCACCCCCGGGTTCCGGCGCGCCTGCTGATCGGGGACGATGTGATCAGCGGCAATCCCAAGCTGAACAACCTGGCGAAGGGCTGGGAGGCAGCGCGCCACGACTGGATCGCTATGACTGACAGCAACGTCGAGCTTCCACGGGACTACTTCGCGATCCTTTTCGCCCATTGGACCTCAGGAACGGGGCTGGTGTCGTCGCCTCCGGCCGGCATACGGCCGGTCGGGTTCTGGGCAGAGCTGGAAAGCGCGTTCCTCGACACCTACCAGGCCCGCTGGCAGCTGGCGGCGGATCAGCTGGGGCTCGGTTTCGCCCAAGGCAAGACGCTGTTCTGGCGCCGCGACATCCTGGACAAGGCTGGCGGCCTCGCGGCCCTCGGCACCGAGATGGCCGAGGATCTCGCCGCCACCAAGCTGGTGCGCCGTGCCGGGCTCAAGGTGCGTCTGGTGCGCCGGCCTTTCGCGCAGCCGCTGGGAGCGCGGACCTTCGCAGAGGTTTGGCGGCGTCAGCTGCGCTGGTCGCAGGTGCGACGAATGGGCTTCGCGGGCTACTTCGCCGCCGAGGTCCTTACCGGTGCCTTCCTGCCATTCGTAGGGGCGCTGTGGCTGGTGGCGATAGGCGTTCTCGCGGCGCCGCTGCTGGTCGCGTTCTGCCTCGCCTGGTATCTCGTCGAGTTCTGGCTTGCCCGGGCAGCAGGATGGCCGGCGTCGGTGCGGGCAGTTCTGGCCTGGCCGCTGCGCGACCTGCTCCTGCCGGCGCTCTGGGCCGCGGGCTGGACCGGCCGTGGGTTCGAGTGGCGCGGCAATCGCATGGCCGCCGGCACGGCGCCGAGCCGGCACGGCGCCGACTGAGATCAGACGTGATGCCGACACTCGATGCTGCGCTCCAGCTCCTGCAGACCCATGGGCTGCTGCTGCTGTTTCCCTTGGCTATGGTGGAGGGCCCGATCGTCACAGTGCTCGCGGCGTATCTCGCCCGATTGGGCCACATGAACCTAGCCGCCATCTTGCTGGTCGTGGTCGCGGCCGACCTCGTTGGCGACGCGATCCTCTACTTCGTTGGACGGTTCAGTCACGGCTCGCTTCCGCAGCGCTGGCGGGCCCGCCTCGGGCTCGACGAGCAGCGCCAGGCCGCGCTGGAGGAGCACTTTCGCGCCAGCGGCGGCCGAACCCTGATCATCGGCAAGCTCACGCATTCCGCGGGCTTCCTGGTCCTGCTCGCGGCGGGTGGCGCCCGCATGCCGTTTGGGCGGTTCCTGCTCTACAATCTGGCGGGCACCGTGCCCAAAAGCCTGGTCTTCCTCCTGATCGGCTATACCGTCGGGGCCGCATACTCGGCGATCAACTCCTACATCGCCCGCGCGTCCATCCTGATGCTCGCCGCGCTGCTTCTCGCCGGGCTTTTCTGGTTTCTCCGCCACCGGTCGAAGCGCGCATGATGAGAAGCGTCGCCGCGCCACCGCCGGGCGTCTCCTGCGTGGTGCCGGCCTTCAACGAAGCGGCGCGGATCGGCCGGGTGCTTGTCGCGGTGGCAAGTCACCCTCTCATCGGTGAGGTGATCGTGGTGGACGATGGCTCGACCGACGCAACCGTCGCGGTCGCCGCCGCGGTTCCCGGCGTCCGCATCCTCGCCTTGGGCCGAAACGGCGGCAAGACGCAGGCGCTGCGCCACGGACTGCTGGCAGCGGCAGGGTCGCGCGTGCTGCTCCTTGACGCCGATCTCGTGGGCCTCGAGCCCGAGCACGTGACTGCCCTGCTGCTGCCGGTGCTCGAGGAGCGGGCCGACATAGCCATCAGCCTGCGCGAGAACGCGCCTTGGCCGTGGCGCTGGCTCGGGCTCGATTACATCTCCGGCGAGCGTGTGCTTCCGATGGCGCTGCTCCGGCCGCATCTCAACGAACTAGGCGCGTTGCCGAAATTCGGCTTCGAGGTCTGGCTTAACCGGCTCTGCATCGGCGAACGCTGCCGCCTCGCGATCGTTCGCTGGCCGGGAGTGGCGAGTCCCTTCAAAACCGCAAAGCTCGGCCTGCTGCAGGGCCTGCGCGCTGATGCCGCGATGATGCGGGACATCTTTCGGACGATCTCGCCACCCGCCGCCGTCGGGCAGATCGTCGCGATGCGGCGCTTGCGGATTGACCCCACATTGCCGGCGGAGCCAGGCACCGAGCACCCTTGACCCGAGGAGCGCAATATTGTTGCCTCGCGGCGACGGATACGGGCGGTGGGGAGGCGGATGCGCATCGGGCTCTACCCTGGGACCTTCGATCCGATCACGCTTGGTCATCTCGACATCATCAGGCGGGCCTGCAGCCTCGTCGACCGCCTTGTCATCGGCGTCGCGATCAACCGCGACAAGGGGCCGTTGTTCGATCTCGAGGAGCGGGTCGCGATGGTCGAGGCGGAGTGTGGGCCGATCGCCGCCACCTGCGGGACCGAAATCGTGGCGCATCCGTTCGACAACTTGCTGATTCAGTGCGCGATCGAGGTCCGGGCCACCTTCATCGTCCGCGGCCTGAGGGCGGTTTCGGACTTCGAGTATGAGTTCCAGATGGTGGGGATGAACCGGGCGATGAACGACGACATCGAGACGGTCTTCCTGATGGCCGATGCGCATCATCAGGCGATCGCTTCCCGGCTGGTGAAGGAGATCGCCCGACTTGGTGGCGATATTTCACCCTTCGTGCCGCCGAAGGTGGCGCGGGCGCTATCGGAAAAGTTTCGCCCGGTGCCGGTTTGAGGCTTCCCGCCGCTGCGCCGCCGACCTAGGGTCCCGGCCGGTATTTCCAGGAGATAGTCCATGGCCGAGATCGACGATCCGGAGAACACGCTGGTAATCGCGCTGAAAGGCGGCGACGTTGTCATCGAGATGCTCCCCGATGTGGCGCCGAAGCACGTCGAGCGCATCAAGGCCCTGGCGCGCGCCGGCGACTACGACAATGTGGCCTTTCACCGAGTGATCGACGGCTTCATGGCGCAGACCGGGGACGTGGCGAACGGCGACATGGAGGACGGCTTCAACCTGCGCCGCGCCGGAACCGGCGGGTCGGCGCATCCCGACTTGCCGGCGGAGTTTTCGCGGCTGCCCTTCGATCGCGGCGCGGTGGGAATGGCGCGCTCGCAGAATCCGAACTCGGCCAACTCCCAGTTCTTCATCATGTTCGACGATGGGCACTTCCTGAACGGCCAGTATACCGTTTGGGGCCGGGTTTCGAAGGGCATGGAGCATGTCGACGCCATCGTGCGGGGTGAGCCGCCCTCGGCGCCCGATCGCATGATCTCGGTCCGCGTTGCAGGTGACCAATGATCCGGCGGACCGTTCTCGCGCTGCTCGCGGCGACCGGCCTTGCCGGTGCGGCCTGGGCTCAGGATCCGGGCAACTTGATCGTCATCGACGTGACCGGCGCTCATCCCGGAACCGTGGAGATCGAGCTCCTGCCCGATGTGGCGCCGAAGCACGCCGAGCGGATCAAGGCGCTGGCGCGCGCCGGAGCCTATGACGGCGTGGCGTTCCATCGCGTGATCGACGGTTTCATGGCGCAGACCGGCGACGTGCAGTTCGGCACCCGCGCCGCCTTCGCGCAGGGCAGGGCAGGCACCGGCGGCTCCGACCTGCCGGATCTGCCGGCCGAATTCTCCGATGTGCCGTTCGAGAAGGGCACCGTCGGCATGGCCCGCTCGTCCGACCCGAACTCGGCCAACAGCCAGTTCTTCATCATGTTCGCTCCGGCGCCGAACCTGGACGGCCAATACACCGTGGTCGGCAAGGTCATTTCCGGTCAGGACGTGATCGACGCGATCCGCCGCGGCGACGGTGGCAACGGCGAGGTGTCCGATCCGGACTGGATGGTCAAGGTGCGGGTGAAGTCGGACGGCTGACAGCCGCCGCAGTTTCGTCCCGGGGGCGCAGCCCCCGGGCGACTGTCTGCCTAGGCGGAGGCCTCGGGGTCGGCTGCGAAGAGCGCGCCCCAGATGCCCGCGCCGACCGCTCCGCCGATCAGCGGCGCTACCCAGAAGAGCCAGAGCTGGCCCAGCGCGCCGGTCTCGGCGAAGAAGACGACCGCCGTCGAGCGGGCAGGGTTCACCGAACAATTGGTGACCGGGATGGCGATAAGGTTGATCAGCGTCAGCCCGAGGCCGATTGCGATCGGCGCGAAGCCCGCCGGCGCGCGGGGCGCGGTGGCGCCGAGGATGATGATCAGGAATCCCGCCGTCAGCACCACCTCGATCAGGAACGCCGAGGTAACGCCGAAGCCGCCGGGCGACAGGTCGCCGTAGCCGTTGGTAGCGAAGCCGCCGGGCGTCCAGCCGGTCTTGCCGGAGGCGATCAGATAGAGGATGAACGCGCCGAGGATGCCGCCGACGAGCTGAGCGATCCAGTAAGGAATGAGCTCGCCCCAGGAGAAGCGGCCACCGACCGCGAGCCCCAGCGAGACCGCCGGATTGAAGTGGCCACCCGAAATCGGTCCGACGGCATAGACCATCGTCAAAACGGTCAGCCCGAAGGCCAGGGCAACGCCGGCGAAGCCGATTCCGAAATCGGGAAAGCCCGCGGCGAGTACGGCGCTGCCGCAGCCGCCAAACACGAGCCAAAAGGTTCCCAGCGCCTCGGCGCCTAGTTTTCTGAGCATATTGTCCCCCGAAGTGATTGTCGTCGCAGATCTCTAGCGGAAATCCGCCTGCCGCAAAGTGGAAAAATTGCGTGGCCGCTCCGCCCGTGCGGCGCGGGCCACGCGGGCGGCGCTAGACTAACGCGGCGCCGCGACGGGCGAGTGGACATGCTCGGGGCGGAATCCGAGGCCGAGGGCGCGGGCGGTGATGCCCTGCAGCCAGGGCGCCGCGCTGATGACGCGGACCGCGAGTGGCGCCTCGAACGGCTCGGCGCCGGGCTCGAGCGCCGGCGCGAGCAGGTTGTTCTGGATGATCACCTGCATCCGCTGGGTCATTTTCGTCGGGAACTCGCGGCGCCGGCGCACCGCATCGAGCTCGGGCTCGGGCGGGCAGCCATGGGCGAGCTTCTCCGCCAAGAGGTTCGCGGTGGCGACCGCGTCCTGGACCGCGAGGTTCACCCCGACGCCACCGACCGGCGACATCGCGTGCGCGGCGTCGCCGATGCAGAGAAAGCCGGGCAGCGACCAGTGCCTGAGGCGGTTGATGGTCACGGTGAGGAGCTTGACGTCGTCCCAGCTAGTGACCTGGGCGATGCCCGCGCGCAGGATCGGCGCCAGCTTGACCACGGTGTCGCGGAAGGCGTCGAGCCCGCGCGCCCTGACCGCGTCGTACTGGCCCTTGGATATCACGTAGGCGCACTGCCAGTAGTCGCCGCGGTCGAAGGTGACCATCAGCTCGCCGGACTCGATGCGGGCGAAGAGGTTGTCGCCGGTGGTGGTCTTGCCGGCGCGGAACCAGAGCACGTCGATCGGCGCGCCGATGTCCTCGAGCGCGAGGCCGGAGCGGTCTCGCAAGACCGAGTGGCGGCCGTCGCAGGCGACGGTGAGCCCGGCGGTGATCTCGATCGGGCCGTCGGTGCCACGGGCGATCACGCCGGTAACGGTGTCGCCGGAGCGGATGAGGTCGGTCGCCTCGGTCTGCATCAGCACCTTCAGGCTCGGGAACGCCCTGCCATGCTCGCGCAGGAAGTTGAGGAAGTCCCATTGCGGCATCATCGCGATGAACGGATAGCGGACGTTGAGCCGCGAGAGGTCGGCGATGCGGAACTCCTTCGAGCCGATCTCGCCTTGCATCTGCCGGATTTCCTGGTGCGGCAGGGTCAGGAAGGCCTCGGCCAGCCCGAGCTCGTCCATCACCGCCAGTGTCGAGGGGTGGACGGTGTCGCCGCGGAAGTCGCGGAAGAAATCGGCGTGCTTCTCCAGCACCAGGGTCTCGATGCCGGCCCGCCCGAGGAGGTAGCCGAGCATCATTCCCGCCGGCCCGCCGCCGACGATGCAGCAGCGCGCCGCAAGCCGCCGCACCGGATTTTCGTCCGCGCCCATCTCGCCGCCCCCGCGCCAAAACCGGAGGCTACGCCGGCGCCGACGTCCGGTCCACTGCCGCTCGAATCCTGTTGATCGGGGAGATCCACCTGTTACGAAGGTGGCAAAGGACCAGCGCGCGAAGGGGAGATCCCGTGCCGGACATCGCCGCCGCCTGGGCTGACCGGCGGTGACCGATATTCCCGACCGCCTGCACGTCGCGCCGCCCGATGCGCTCGGGCCGGGCCGGCTGCGCACCGCGAGCCTCCTGGTGTGGCTGGCGAGCGCGCTGCTGGTGGGGGCGTTCCTCATGCAGGCGCTGCACGCTTCGGGCCGGGGCGTGCCGGGGTTCGCCACCTGGCGGCCGGTGCTCTACGCCTATCTCCTCTGGGGGCTGGCGCTCGGCGCCGCCCAGGTGCTGCGCCGCGGCGAGCGGGGCAAGCGCGCGCTCTTCGTGCTGCCGGCGGTGCTCTTCACCGTGGCGATGGTGGTGTTTCCCCTGGTCTTCGGCCTCTGGATCGCCTTCTCGGACTGGAACCTCAGCGGCGCCACGGGCCGGCGTTTTAACGGCTTCGCTAACCTTGTGCAGATGTGGCACGACCCCTTCTACTGGAACGCGCTCGGCAACATGCTCTGGTACGTGGCGGCGATCGTCGTCGAGTACGCCATCGCCTTCGGGCTGGCGCTCTTGCTCAACGCCGATATCCGCGGCCGCAAGTTCTGGCGGGTGGTGTTCCTGATGCCGATGATGCTGTCGCCGGTGGCGGTCAGCTGGATGGTGGGCAAGTCGATGCTCGAGGTCCGCTTCGGGCCGATCGCGCGCTTCGCGCGCTGGCTCGGTTGGGACACGCCGGCTTTCTTCGCCAGCCCGGAGATCGCCCGGGCGACGATCATGATGATGGATGCCTGGACCTTCATTCCGTTCATGATGATCATGCTGCTCGCCGGCCTGCAGAGCCTCGACCGCGAGGTGCTGGAGGCGGCGCGGGTCGATGGCGCGTCGCGCTGGCAGGGCTTCTGGAGCGTGGTGTTTCCGCTGATGCTGCCGGTCAGCATCACCGTCATCGTCATCCGCATCATCTTCAAGCTGAAGCTCGCCGACATCATCATCACGGTGACCTCCGGCGGGCCGGGCGGCGCCACCAACTCGGTGACGAGCTTCATCTACCGCGAGTATCGCGACCGCTCGAACGTCGGCTACGGCACGCTGCTGGCGATGGTCTATCTGGTGCTGATCGTGGTCGGGGTGACCCTGCTGCTCAAGCTCTTCAACCGGCTGTTGCAGAAGTCGCACGGGCTCAGCCAATGAACGACGACGAAGCGCCACCGCCGCCGCGCCTCGGCTTCATCGCCTCCCGCGTGGCGATCTATGCGGCGCTGGTGGCCTGGGCGCTGGTCTGCCTGATCCCGATCTACTGGACGGTGACCACCTCGTTCAAGACCGCGCCGGACGTCACCCGGGGCCATCTGGTGCCCTTCGTCGACTATCAGCCCGACTGGCGCGGCTGGCGCTCGCTCGGCCTCTCGCCCGACACGATCCACGAGATCTCGACGCCGCGCGAGGAGTTCCTCAAGCGCTTCCAGAACAGCGTGGTGGTGGCCTCGAGCGCGTCGCTCTTGGCGGTGATCCTGGGATCGCTCGCCGCCTACGGGCTCAGCCGCTTCTCCTACCGCTTCGCCTGGATGCGCAACACCGACATCTCGTTCTTCTTCCTCAGCCAGCTGATCCTGCCGCCGGTCGTGCTCGCGCTGCCGTTCCTGGTGCTCTACAAGCAGCTGGCGCTGCTCGACACCCGCATCGGCATCATCATGGTCTATACGCTGATGGTGCTGCCGATCGTGGTCTGGATCATGCGCGACCAGTTCAGCGCCATCCCGATCGAGATCGAGGAGGCGGCGCTGGTGGACGGCCTGTCGATCTGGGGGGCGTTCCTGCAGATCGTCCTGCCGATCGCCTTGCCGGGCATGGTCGCGGCGTTCCTCTTGAGCCTGGTGCTCTGCTGGAACGAGTATTTCTTCGCGGCGCTGCTGACCTCGACCAACGCCAACACGCTGCCGGTGATGGTGGCGAGCCAGACCGGCAGCCAGGGGATCAACTGGTGGTCGATGGCAGCGCTCGCCACCGCCGCGATCGCGCCGCTGGTGGTCATCGGCGTGGTGCTGGAGCGCTACCTGATCCGGGGCATGACCGCCGGCGCGCTCAAGTGAGCGAACCGTCGCGGCGCCGCCAGAGGCGGTCGAGGAGCGCGTTGGCATAGGCGAGCGTCGGCTCGCGCCGGCCGAACAGGATGTGATAGGCGATCGGCGCGATCACATGATCGACCGCCTCGTCGACGTCGAAGGCCGCCTCGCCGCGCGCCGCCGCCCGGGCGGCGATCAGCCCAAGCTGATCATAGGTGAAGGCGCAGCAGGCGCCCGGATGCGACGCGTCGGAGGTCTGGGCGAAGACGTCGCGCAGGAGCGCCCGACCGATTTCCGACGACATCTCCTCGGTATATTGCTCGACCCAGACCTGCAGGTCGGTCTGCATCGCGCCGGTGTCGGCCGGATCGGTGACCGGCCTGAGCCGCTCGACTGCGACGTCGGCCAGGAGCTCGGGCAGATCGCCCCAGCGGCGATAGATGGTCGAGGGGGTCACGCCGGCGCGGGCGGCGATCACCGGCACCGTCAGCTCGCCGCGGTCCGCCTCTGCAGTCAGCTCCCGGACCGCCGCATGCACCGCAGCTTGGATGCGGGCGCTCCGCCCGCCGATCCGCACCCGCTCCTTGACCGCCATCGTGTCGCCCGCCTTACTCGCACGTCGCCTTAACGCAAATCATTTGCGTTAAGGCCGCGACTCAGCTATAGACCCTTATCGCTACGATTTAGCTTTAAGGGAACGGCAATGTCCAGCGCTTCCGCCTGCGAGCCTCTGCCGGAGCCGGCGCTGTCGCCGCGCAGCATGTCGATCTTCGCTACGGTGGCTGCGATCACCTTCTCCGCCTGCGGCAGCGCGCCGACGCCGGTCTATCATCTCTATCAGGAGAGCCTCGGGCTGTCGCCGTTCCTGCTGACGCTGATTTTCGCGACCTATGCCTTCAGCCTGTTCGCGTCCCTGCTGACCGTGGGCTCGCTCTCCGACTATACCGGCCGGCGGCCGGTGATCCTCGCCGCGCTGCTGGTCAACGTGCTGGCGCAGCTCGCCTTCGTCACCGCGCATTCCGCCGGGGCGTTGGTCGCCGCCCGCGCCTTGCAGGGCTTCGCCACCGGCGCCGCGATCACCGCTCTCGCCGCGGCGATCCTCGACAGCACGCCGCGGCACGGGCCGCTGCTGAACAGCATCACCCCGTTCATCGGCCTGACCATCGGCACGCTCGGCGCCGGCGTGCTGGTGACGTACGCCCCGGCGCCGGACCGGCTGGTCTTTCTGGTGCTCCTCGGCGCCTCGCTGATCCTCGCGCTGGCGCTGAGCCGGGTGCCGGAATCGGCCGACGGCAAGCCCGGCGCGCTGGCGGCGCTGCGGCCGCAGGTCAGCGTGCCGCCGCAGGCGCGGCGAGCGCTGGCGCAGGTGACCCCGGTCAATATCGCCGCCTGGGCGCTCGGCGGCTTCTATTTCTCGCTGATGCCGTCGCTGGTCAGGGTCGCGACCGGCGTCGCTACGCCGCTGGCCGGCGCGATCGTGGTCGGCGCGCTGACGCTCACCGCCACCGTGGTCGTGGTGCTGATCCGGGACTGGTCCGGCCAGCGGGCGCTCGCGGTCGGCTCGCTCTTTCTCGCCGCGGGCGTCGCAGTGACGCTCCTCGGCGTCGAGACGCATCTGGTGGCGATCCTCATCGGCGGCACCATCGTCGCCGGGGTCGGCTTCGGCGCGACCTTCGCCGGCACCATCCGCAGCATCGTGCCGCTGGCGGCGCCCGGCGAGCGCGCGGGGCTGCTCGCCGCCTTCTTCGTGCAGAGCTACCTCGCCTTCAGCCTGCCGGCGATCCTGATCGGGCTCTTGGCGCCGACGCTCGGCCTGCCGCTCGCGAGCTATCTCTATGGCGGGGCGGTGATTCTGCTGGCGCTCGTCTCGGCGGCGGCGCTGCGGCTGGCCCCGGCGGCGGTGGCCTGACCGCTCGGGGCGCGGCCAGCGCTCAGGCGCCGGCGGGCAGGCGGACGGAATAGTCCCGCTCGGCGGTGCGGTGCGCCATCGCAGCCTGCTCGGCCTCGGAATAGCCGGAAAGGATGCTGCGGAAGGCGGCGATCCAGTTCGGCAGATCGCCGCCGCGCGTGTTCACCACCGGCCAGTCGCTGCCCCAGAGGCAGCGGTCGGGGCCGAAGGTCTCGATCACCTGCTCGACATAGGGCCGGACGGTCTGAAGGTTCGCGGTGCCCGGCGCGACGTTGGCATAGACGCCGGAGAGTTTGGCGGTGACGTTCGGCATCGCGGCGAGCGCCGCGAGGCCCTCGCGCCACGGCGCGACGGCGTCGGGGCCGGCGGCGATGTCGGGATTGCCGCAATGGTCGAGCACCAGCCTGGTGTCGGGGCAGGCGCGCGCGAGCTCCAGCCCGATCCCGAGCTGGCGGGCGAGGAGGACCATGTCGAAGGGCAGGCCGAGCGGCCCCAGCTTGCGGATGTTGGCGCGGAAGGTCTCGCTGCGCGAGACGTCGTCCGGGACGACGTGGAGCATGCGGCGGTAGCCGACGACGCCGAGGTCCCTGCCTCGCTCCACCCACGCATCGAACCCGGGCGCGGTCTCCGGGCGGATCGACGCGATGATCCCGAGGATGCCGCTTGACGGCTGGCGGGCGCGCTTGGCGATGGTCTCGGTCTCTGCATGGTGGTCGTCGTGGTCGACCCCGGCCTCCATGAAGATCGTGCCCGCGACGCCGAGGCCGCGGGTCAGATCCTGATAGTCCTCGACGGTGAAGGCGCGCCCGGCCAGCGCCGGCAGCCCGGCGGTCCAGCCGTAGTCCAGCGGGTCGGGGTAGATCAGGTGCTGGTGCGTGTCGAGCAGCGGCAGCATCGGGGCTATTCCGGATCGTCGATGCAGACCTGGCGCTGCTGGCCGAGGCCCTCGATGCCGAGCTCGATCACGTCGCCGGCTTTCAGGAACGTCGGCGGCTTCATGCCCAGCCCGACGCCCGGCGGGGTGCCGGTCGAGACGATGTCGCCGGGGTTCAGACTCATGAACTGGCTGAGGTAGCTGACGAGGAAGCCAACGCCATAAACCATGGTCGCGGTCGAGCCGTCCTGGCGGGTGGCGCCGTTGACCTTGAGCCACATCGGCAGCTTCTGCGGGTCGGCGACCTCGTCGCGGGTGACGAGCCAGGGGCCGGTCGGGCCGAAGTGATCGGCGGACTTGCCCTTGGACCACTGGCCCTGACGCTCGGCCTGGAAGGCGCGCTCGGAGACGTCGTTGACCAGGCAGTAGCCGGCGACATGGTCGAAGGCGTCGGCCTCCTTGACGTATTTGGCGCGCTTGCCGATCACGAAGCCGAGCTCGACCTCCCAGTCGGTCTTGAGCGAACCGCGCGGGATGATGACGGGGTCGTCCGGGCCGCAGATCGCGCTGGTCGCCTTCATGAAGATGATCGGCTCGGGCGGCACCGTGGCGCCGGTCTCGGCGGCATGGTCGGAGTAATTGAGGCCGATGCAGACGAACTTGCCGGTGCCGGCGACGCAGGGGCCGAGGCGGACCGAGGGATCGACCTCGGGGAGCTTCGCGGTGTCGAGCTTGCGCAGGCGGTCGAGGCCTTCGTCGCTGAGCGTGGCGCCGCCGATGTCGCCGACCAGCCCGGAGAGGTCGCGGATCTTGCCGCCGGCGTCGAGCAGGCCCGGCTTTTCGGCGCCCTGCGGCCCGTAACGCAGCAGTTTCATGGTCTTGTCTCCCTGCTTTCAGACATTGGTCGTGCCGTCTTTCAGACGTTGGTCATGCCGCCGTCGGCGATGTGCGCGACGCCGGTGGTGAACGAGCTCTCGTCGGAAGCGAGATAGACCGCGAGCGCCGCCATTTCCTCCGGCTGGCCGATGCGCCCCATCGGCTGGCGGGCGACGAAGGCCTTACGCGCGGTCTCATAGTCGCCCTGCGCCCGCATCCGCTCCTGCAGCGACGGGCTGTCGATGGTGCCGGGGCAGATGCAGTTGCAGCGGATGCCGCGCGTGACGAAATCGGCGGCGACCGACTTGGTCAGGCCGATCACCGCGGCCTTGCTGGCGCCATAGGCGCAGCGGTTCGGCACGCCGACGATCGAGCCGGCGACCGAGGCGATGTTGACGATCGAGCCGCCGCCGCGCTCCAGCATCGCCGGCAGGAAGGCGCGGATGATGCGGTACATCGCCGTGACGTTGAGATCGAACGAGAAGGCCCAGCCCTGCTCGTCGGTATCGAGGATGGTGCCGTGCTCGACCCAGCCGGCGCAGTTCGCAAGGACGTCGATGTCGGTCAGCCGAGCGGCGAGCGCCGCGACCGCGTCGCGGTCGAGCACGTCGAGCCGCTCGGTCTCGATGCCGTCGAGGCCGTCGAGCTTGCCGGGGTCGAGATCGGTGGCGAAGACCCGCGCGCCCTCCGCCGCCATCGCTACCGCGATCGCCCGGCCGATCCCCTGACCCGCTGCCGTGACCAGGCAACGCTTGCCGTTCAATCGATCCATGACGTCGCTCCCCCGCGCGTTTTCCCGCCTTGTCCGACACTTCCCGCCGGATGTCCACCGCCGACACGGCCTGCGGCGGCTCGCCCGCTAAAGCGTCAGCTCTCGAGGCCGAGGCGCTGGTGCCACTCGGCAAGCGACTCCTTCGGGAAGCGGTCGAAGGTCTGGTCGTTCGGCCCGACGCAGGGCTCGGCCCAGGAGGCCTTGCTGTCCAGGAGCAGATGCGTGCGCTCCGGCGGCACCGGCAGCGGCGTGTCGATCGCCGAGGCGTGCGGGTGGACGAGGTCCGGCCAGCGCGGGTCCCAGACCCAGAGCGCGGAGCCGCAGGTCCCGCAGAACTTGCGCTCGGCCGGGCTCCTGGCATCGTCCTCGTCGTGCATGATCGCGTGGTAGGTGCGGATATGCGCCTCGCCCTCGACCTTCAGGGTCCGGGCGTCGGCGCCGAGGTTGATCGCGAAGCCGCCGGCGCCGGCAGTCTTGCGGCAGATCGAGCAGTAGCAGAGGCAGAAGGGATAGGGGTGCGGCGCCTCGACGCTGAACCGCACGGCGCCGCAGTGGCAGGATCCATCGAGGTGCATGGGCAACTCCGCTGGTTGGTCCCTTGACAGCCGGTGGCCGGGCATCAGGGGGCGGCCTGAGGCCGGGGGGAAGGTCAGGCGGGTCTGGGCAGGGCCGTGTAGACCCGCATGATGAAGCCGTGGAACTCGGCCATGTAGTCGCGCAGGAACTCCTCGGTCGCGGGGTCGGTGACCTCGCCGTCATCGGTGATCAGGCCGGGCTTGAACTGGATGTAGGCCTCGATGGCGTTCATCTGCGGCGAGTTGCAGAAGCCGAGGACGCCGCGCAAGGCCTGCTGGGCGAGCGCGGTGCCGATTGCCCCGGTCGAGGCGCCGATGACCGCGGAGGGCTTGCGGGTGAACGAGTTCTTGCCCCAGGGGCGGCTCGCCCAGTCGATGGCGTTCTTAAGGCCGCCGGGGATCGAGCGGTTGTATTCCGGGGTGACGAACAGCACCGCCTCGACGGCGGCCAGCGCATCCTTGAAGGCCCTGGCCGGCGGCGGGAAGTCGGCGTCATAGTCGTAGCTGTAGAGCGGCAGGTCCTTGAACGCGATCTCGGTCATCGCGAGCTCGGGGGGCGCCAGCAGCACCAGCGCCTTGGCGAGCTTGCGGTTGATCGAGGCCTTGGCGAGGCTGCCTACCAGATAGCCGACCTTGAATTCGGTCATGGGGTGCTTCCCTGGTCGCGGGCTGGCCCGCTCCGGCGAGGATACGCCTCGCCGCCGCCTTTGCCACGCCGAATTCGCTTCGAGCGGCAGGTCCTACTTGGTCCCGAACATGCGGTCGCCGGCGTCGCCGAGGCCGGGGACGATATAGCCCTTGTCGTTGAGGCGCTTGTCGAGGGCGGCGGTGACGATGCGGACGTCGGGGTGCGCCGCCTGCATGCGGGCGACGCCTTCCGGTGCGGCGAGCAGGCAGAGGAAGCGGATGTCGGTGGCGCCGGCTTCCTTCAGCAGGGTGACGGCGGCGGCGGAGGAGTTGCCGGTGGCGAGCATCGGGTCGACGGCGATGCTGACGCGCTCGGCGAGGTCGAGCGGGAGCTTGGAGTAGTATTGCACCGGCTGGAGGGTGGCCTCGTCGCGGTAGAGGCCGATGAAGCCGACCCGCGCCGAGGGGATGAGCTCGAGCACGCCGTCGAGCAGGCCGTTGCCGGCGCGCAGGATCGAGATGAGCGCGAGCTTTTTCCCTTTCAGGACAGGGGCTTCCATCTCGGTCAGCGGCGTCTCGATCGTCTTGGTGGTCATCGGCAGGTCGCGGGTGATCTCGTAGGCGAGGAGCAGCGAGATCTCGCGCAGCAGCCGCCGGAAGCCGGCGGTGGAGGTGTCGCGCTCGCGCATGATGGTGAGCTTGTGCTGCACCAGCGGGTGGTCGACGACGGTCAGATGCTGGGGCATGGGCCTGCTGGAACGCATATGGAAATCATCTGGAAAGCGTATGGCATCGAGGGCGGTCACAGGAAGCTCCGGCCGTGGCGGCCGGGTGCGAGGCCGAGGTGGGCGGCGATGGTCTCGCCGACGTCGGCGAAGCCGACGAGGCCGATGGCGCGGGGCGGCAGGCCCACGACCAGCACCGGCACCCGCTCGCGGGTATGGTCGGTGCCGCGGAAGGTCGGGTCGTTGCCGTGGTCGGCGGTGAGGATCATGAGATCGCCCGGGCGGAGGCGCGCGAGAATCTCGGGCAGCCGGGCGTCGAAGGCTTCGAGCGCGCGGGCGTAGCCGGAGACGTCGCGGGCGTGGCCCCAGAGCGTGTCGAAATCGACGTAGTTGGCGAAGATCGAGATCCCCCTCCCCCGCCGCGTCGAGCGCGGCGAGCGTCGCGTCGAGGAGCGCCATGTCGTCCTTGCCCTTGGCCAGCGTCGAGATGCCGCGGTGGGCGAAGATGTCGCCGATCTTGCCGATGGCGTGGGTGCGACCGCCGGCGGCGACCACCCGGTCGAGGAGGGTGGGCTCCGGCGGCGGGATCGCGAGGTCCTTGCGGTTCGGGGTGCGGGTGAAGCTCTCGACCGTCTCGCCGACGAAGGGCCGGGCGATCACCCGGCCGACGCGCAGCGGGTGCACGATCTCGGCGGCGATGCGGCAGACCTCGTAGAGCCGGTCGAGGCCGAAATGGGTCTCGTGCGCGGCGATCTGCAGCACGCTGTCGGCGGAGGTGTAGAGGATCGGCTTGCCGCTGGCGATATGCTCGAGGCCGAAGTCGTGGATCACCGGCATGCCGGAGGCATGCGCGTTGCAGAGCGTGCCGGGGAGGCCGGCGCGCGCGATCAGGGGCAGGGTGATCTCCGGCGGGATCGCCGGGTCGGTGCGCGGGAAATAGGTCCACTCCCAGGGCACCGGCACGCCGGCGAGCTCCCAGTGGCCGGAGGGCGTGTCCTTGCCGCGGGAGACCTCGGTGGCCGCGGCCCAGGTGCCGCCCGTCGCCGGGCAACCCGGCGTCGAGGCCGGAGGCGGCGCGGATCGCCGACCCGAGGCCGAGGGCGGCCATGGTCGGCACGTGGAGCGGCCCCGAGCGGCCGCTCTCGGCGCGGCCCTCGGCGCAGGCCAAGGCGATATGGCCGAGCGTGTTGGCGCCCTCGTCGCCGAAGGCCGCGGCGTCGGGCGCCCCGCCGCAGCCGACCGAATCCATCACCATGAGGACCGCGCGCGGCATCAGACCACGCGCTCGTGGATCAGCGGCGTCTCGGCGGGCGCCGTCTCGGCGATGGTATAGGCGGCGCGCAGCCGCGCCTCGGCGCGGCGGGCGGCCGTTGGCGAGCCGGCGTGGACCCGCGCCAGCGGCGTGTCCGGCTCGACCGCGGCGCCGAGGCCGAGCATCCGGTCGAGGCCGACCGCGTGGTCGATCGGGTCGTGGGCGCGGCGGCGGCCGCCGCCGAGCTCGACCACGGCGAGGCCGAGCGCGCGGGTGTCGATGCCGGTGACGAAGCCGGTTCGGCCGGCAGCGACGTCGGAGACCTCCTCGGCGGCGGCGAGATGCGCCTCGTAGCCTTCGAGGAACTTGGTCGGGCCGCCGAGCGCCGCGACCATGCGGTCGAAGCGCTCGGCGGCCGCGCCGGAGGCGAAGGCCTGGCGGATCTGGTCGGCCCCGGCGTCGAGGCTCGGCGCGAGGCCGGTCTCGGCCAAGAGCTCGGCGCCGAGGGCGACGGTGACGTCGTAGAGCCGGCTGTCGATCTCCTCGCCGAGCAGAAAGCGCGCCGCCGCGGCCATCTCCAGCGCGTTGCCGGCGGTGGTGGCGAGCGGCTCGTTCATGTCGGTGATCAGCGCGATGGTGCGGCAGCCCGCACCTTTGGCCACGTCGACCAGCGCGCGGGCCAGCGCCCGGGCGTCATCGAGCGTCGCCATGAAGGCGCCGGAGCCGGTCTTGACGTCGAGGACCAGCGCGTCGAGCCCGGCGGCGAGCTTCTTGGACAGGATCGAGGCGGTGATGAGGTCGATCAATTCCACGGTGCCGCTGACGTCGCGGATCGCGTAGAAGCCGCCGGTCGGCCGGGGCGAGGTCGGCGGTCTGGCCGATGATGGCGCAGCCGACCTCGCGCACGACGCGGACGAAGGTCTCGGCGTCGGGCTGGGTGGCGTAGCCGGGGATGGCGTCGAACTTGTCGAGCGTGCCGCCGGTGTGGCCGAGGCCGCGGCCGGAGATCATCGGCACATAGGCGCCGCAGGCGGCGAGCGCCGGCGCCAGCATCAGGCTGACGTTGTCGCCGACGCCGCCGGTCGAATGCTTGTCGACCACGGGGCCGTCGAGATCCCACTGCTGCACGCTGCCGGAGTCGCGCATGGCGAGCGTCAGCGCGACGCGCTCGTCGGTGTCGAGGCCGCGGAACAGGATCGCCATGGCGAAGGCGGCGACCTGGCCCTCGGAGATGGCGCCCGAGGTCAGCCCCTTGACCATGAAGCGGATCTCCTCGGGCGTCAGCGTCCCGCCGTCGCGTTTGCGGACGATGATCTCCTGCGGCAGCATCAGGCGAGATGCGCGCGGCCGAAGGCGCCGGGCAAGAGCGCGCCGATCGTGGTGCGGGCGCGCTCGCCCTCGGGCCCGGCGAGGATGACCGGCGTGTCCGGCAAGGCGAATTCGGCGAGCTTCTGGCGGCAGCCGCCGCAGGGGGCGATGATCTCGGGGCCGTCGGCCACCACCAGCACCTCGGCGATCGCGGTCTGGCCGGCGGCGACCATCGCGGCGATGGCGCCGGCCTCGGCGCAGGTGCCTTGCGGATAGGCGACGTTCTCGACGTTGCAGCCGGCGAAGACGCTGCCGTCCGGGCAGCGCAGCGCCGCGCCGACCTTGAAGCCCGAATAAGGGGCATGGGCGTTGGCGCGGGCGCGGAGGGCGGTGTCGAGGAGGTCCATCTACGGGATCCGGAGGCTGGCTCGCGCCGACTATGGGCGCGGCCCGACCGGATTGACAAGGCAGGCGAGGCCGGCGCGGGCGCCGGCCGAGGATCGCGGTGGCGGCGGCGTTGGCGAGCACGTTGACCGCGGTCAGGATCGGGTCGACGATCGGGTCGATCGCCACCAGCAGGATGATCGCCACCTCGACCGGCAGCCCGAGCGGCGCGAGGATGATGGTGATCATCGACAGCGCCGCGATCCCGGCGCGCCGGTCGAGGCCACGCCGGCGAGGCCCGAGGCGAGGATCACGAAGAAGAGCTGCGCCGCGGTGAGATCGAGCCCGTAGAGGTTGGCGAGAAAGATCGAGGCGATGGCGAAGTGGAAGACCGAGCCCGGCGGGTTCAGGGTGATGCCGAGCGGCACCACCAGATCGACCGTGCCGCGATCGACCCGAGCCGGTTCAGCGCCCGCATCGCCGCCGGCGCCGCGGCGAAGCTGTTGGCGGTGCCGAAGGCGACGAAGAAGGTCTCGCGCAGCGCCGCGACGGTCGCCCACCAGCCGACGCCGCTGCGCAGCCACACCGCGACCAGCGAGGCGAAGAGCATCGCGAGCGCGCCGAGGTAGACCAGGAGCACCAGCTTGATCAGCGCCAGCAGCACGTCGACGCCGATCGCCGAGACCTGGGCGTAGGCGAGGCAGAAGAGGCCGAGCGGCAGCGCGTACATCAGCCATTCGATGATCTTGAGGAAGGTCTCGTAGAAGACCTCGAAGAGCTGGATCGCCTGGTCGGTGCGGCTGCGGCAGACGACGCCGAGCGCCACGCCGAAGAGGATCGCGAAGAAGAGCACCGCGAGGCGGTTGCCGCTGGTCAGCGCGAAGAAGATATTCTCCGGCACGATGCCGATGACGATGTCGGCGAGCGCCAGCGGCCGGTCGGACAAGAGCGAATGCGAGGCCTCGGCGCGGATGATGACCTGGCCGAGGATGGTCTTGGCCTGGGCCTGCAGCTCGCCGCCGGGACGGCCCCAGGTGGGCGAGGAGCGTGCCGAGGAGGCCCGCGCGACGAGGCCGAGCACGATCAGCCCGACGATGCGGACGATCTGCCGGCCGGCGCCGCCGGTCAGCATCAGCCGGCCGAGGCTGATCGTCACCGCGGTGAAGAGCAGCGGGATCACGCACATCTGCAGGAGCTTGACGTAGACGTCGCCGGCATGGACCAGGAGCGGCATCTGCCCGCGGTCGTGCCAGCCCCAGAGGCCGCCGATGAGGATGCCGGCCAGCACCGTCACCGGGTGCGAGCAGCAGCCGGCCGCGCCGCCCTCGCCGGTGGGCTCAGTGATCGGTCAGCGCCCGGTCGCTGGTGTAGAGGTAGCGAGTCGAGCAGCGCCTCGAGCTCGCCGTTGTCGCGGACCTTCTCGAGGTAGAGGTCGATCCAGTCCAGCAGGTCGTCCTCGCCGCGGCGGATGGCGATGGCGATGGTGTCGGGCCGGCCCTCGAGCTGGTAGGGGCGCAGCTCCAGCGCGCCGGCGGGATCGGCGAGCCGCCAGTTGCCGATCTCGATCTCGTCGTAGAGGAGCGCCGCGAGCGCGCCGGATTTCACCGCCGCGAGCATCTCCGGCCAGGCCTCGAACTCGACCTTGGCCGCGGCGGGGAAATCCTCGGCGAGAAAGCCGACGTAGGAGGTGCCGGCGATCACCCCGATCCGCGCCGCGGGCGTTCGAGGATCGCCGGGAACGCGGCGGCGCCGGCTTGCGCGGCGCGAGGCGCCGAGCTTCAGGCGGTTGATCAGCAGGAACTGCCGCACGTCGACGTAGGGATCGCTGAACTGACCCGCATCGCCCGGTCGAGCGTGTCGCTGAGCAGGCTGATGGCGATGTCGGCGCGGCCCTCGGCGACCTCGTCACGACCGTCGAAGGTGGTGGGGGCGGGTGTAGGCGAGGCCGGCTCTGCGAGGAATCGTGCAGTCGCCCGGATCGTTACCTCGGTCTAGCGGATGCCCGCGTCGATGAGCTCGACGAGCGAGTCGATCGTCTGCGGCGTGACCGTGCCGGCGCCGGTGTTGAGCGACAGCCCCGGCATCTTGTACTTCGCCGACATCACGCATTGCACGACCGGCATGAAGCCCTGCAGGTAGAGGAGCTGGTCGAGCGTCGCGGTCACGTAGCCGGACTTCAGCCCGTCGATGGTGGCGGGCGCGAGGTCGATGCCGGCGACGACGATGTCGCCGGGCGCCTTGCCGGCCTTCTTCAGCACCTCGGCCAGCGTGCCGGTGATGCCGCCGTGCTGGGTGCCGATCGCCTTCAGGTCCGGGTGGGCCTGGATGTAGGCGACGAGCACCGGCACGCCGAGCGAGACGTCGCTGTTGACCTCCTGGGTGATCTCCAGCCGCTCGACCTTGAGGCCGGCGGCTTCCAGGGTGTCGGCGAGGCCCTTCTCGGACTGGCCGCGCTCGGCCTGGCTGAAGACGCCGTAGACCATCGCCTCGTCGCCGGACTTCAGGCCCTGGGCGAGCATCGCCTCGGCGGTGAGCTTGCCGCCGGCGTAGAGATCGACCCCGGCGTAGCCGGTGCCCTTGGGGCCGAACTCGGTTTGCAGGTCGGTCATCGGCGAGTTGCCGACGGTGACGACGATGCCCTGGCCGACCGCGTCCTTGACGAGGTCGTGGAAGGCGGCGCCGCCCGGATGGCCCATGATCTCGATGCAGGCGGGCTGGGCGGCGACCGCCTCCTTGAACTGGTTGATCATCGTCTCCGGCGCCCAGGCCGAGAACTGTTCCTTGAGATCGACCCCCAGCGCCTCGGCGGCCTGCGCCGCGCCGGTCTGGCGGGCGAGCGTGGCGCCGTCGCCGGGGTTGCCGCCCATCTGCATGTACATGACCAGGCCCTCGCCGATCGGCTGGGCGGAGGCGGCGGCGGCCAGCAGCGATATCGCCGCGGCGCCCAGCAGCATTGTCTTGGTCTTCATTCGGTCCTCCCTTGGACGGTGATGCGGCGGCCTTCGTCGAGCCTCCGCCGTTATTCGGCCGCGCGTGGGCGGCCGAATGCCTTGGAGGACCGCAGGCGCGCGAAGAGAGCGCTCCGCCGCTGCGGCTCCTCGATGTAGAGGTAGAAGATGATCGAGATCAGGAAGACCAGCCCCTGGACGGTCCTGACCCAGGCGCCGGTCAGCCCGGTGGCGACCAGCCCCGCCTCGATCATGCCGATGATGAAGCAGCCGAAGACCGTGCCGATGATGGTCGCCCGGCCGCCGAAGATCGAGGTGCCGCCGATCAGCACCGAGGCGATGGCGGTGAGCAGGTAGCCCTGGCCCTGGTTGCCGAAGAAGTTCTTGTTCTCGAGCGTCAGCATGATCGCGGCGAGCGCCGCGAGCCCGCCCATCAGGGTGAAGATCTTGATCTTCTCGCGCTCCACGTCGATGCCGACGACGCGGGAGACGGCGTTCGAAGTCGCCGATGAAGAGCACGCTGTCGCCGAAGCGGTGGCGGTTGAGGATGAACCAGAGGACGACGACGACGATGCTGGTCCAGAGCGCCTGGATCGGCAGCTGCGCGATCCAGGTCACCTCCGAGCCGGCGAAGGGGCGGCCGACGATCCACTGCCAGACCGAGCTCTCCTCGGCGCCGCGCAGCGCGTAGGACTTGCCGCCGGAAAGCACGGTCGCCATGCCCGCCCAGAAGAACTGGGTGGCCAGCGTCGCCATGAAGGACGGGATGCCGATCCGGGCGACGATGATGCCGTTCAGGAGCCCGACGAGGAGGCCCGAGGCGAGGCCGGCGACGACGGCGAGCCAGCCGAGGCCGTACTCCTTGAAGAGCACCGCGAAGACGAAGCCGGAGAAGGCGATGACCGCCGGGAACGACAGGTCGATCTCGCCGGCGCCGATCACGAAGGTGAGCCCGACCGCCAGCAGGACGAGCGGCGGCAGCGTCGAGAGGAAGGTCGTGTAGATGAAGGGCTGCAGGAAGACCTGCGGGGCGGTGTACATGAAGAGCGCCAAGAGCACGACGAACACCAGGATGATCGGCAGTCCCTCGATCCTTCGGAGACCGGAGAATATCCGCGCCATGTGCGCCCTCATGTCTTGTGCTGCAGCTCGATGAGGTACTCGGTCAGCTCGACCACCGACATGTCCCTCGGGATTATCTCGGCCACGACCGCGCCGCGGTCGATGATCACCAGCCGGTCGGCCACGCCGTGCACATGCGCGATGTTGTGGTCGATGTAGATGCAGGCGCGCCCCGAGGCCTTGATGCGGCGCACGAAGTCGAGGACCTTGCGCACCTCGGCGACGGCCAGCGCCACGGTCGGCTCGTCGAGCACGATGAGATCGGCGCTGGTAGTGCATCGCCCGGCCGATGGCGATGCCCTGGCGCTCGCCGCCCGAGAGGTTGGCGACGGTGGAATCGACGGTGATCCCGGCGCCGCGGAAGCCGATGGCCTCCTTCAGGATCTGGTCGGCGATCGCCTTCTGGCGGCGGATGTCGATGAAGCCCCAGCGGTTGGTGATCTGCCGGCCGACGAAGAAGTTGCGCCAGAGCGGCTGCTTCTCGGCGAGCGACTTGTCCTGATAGACGGTCTCGATCGAGAGGTCGTGCGCCATGCGCACCGAATAGTCGGAGAGGTCGAGCTCCCGGTCGCGGACGAAGATGCGGCCGGAGGTTGGCTGCAGGACCCCGGTCAACACCTTGATCAGGGTGGACTTTCCCGCGCCGTTGTCGCCGATCAGCCCGACGATCTCGTTCCGGCCGACGGCGAAGTCGATGTCGCGGAGCGCCTGGATGGCGCCGAAGTACTTCTGCACCCCGTCGAGCCGCACGATGTGCTGGTAGCCGGTCTCCGCGGGGCGCTCGCCCAGACTCGCTTCTGTCACCCGCGCATCTTTCCTGGCGTCACGATCGTCGGCCCCCCGCCCGAAGCTTGGTGCGAACCATAGCACACCCGGCGGGCGCGGTGCAGGGCCGGCCCGGGCCTCAGGTTCCGGAGCGGCGCTGGGTCCCGGTCCAGGTCTCGAGCTTGCGGTAGATGGTCGAGGGCGAGAGCTCGAGCATCCGCGCCGCGCGCGGGATCGAGCCGTCGCAATGCGCGATCGTCGCCTCGATCAGCTCGCGCTCGACCTCCGCCATCGAGACCCCGACCAGCGGCACGACGCGGTCGCGGGTGCTGGCGAGCGGCGCGACGAAGGGCGCGGCCTGCGGCGCGACCGGGTCGTTGGCGGCCGGGCTGTGCGCGGCGTCGAGCGCGATCTCGGAGGGCAGCATCGCCGGCGAGACCAGGGGTCCGTCGTGCAGCACGACGATGTTGCGGATCACGTTCAGGAGCTGGCGCACGTTGCCGGGCCACGGCCGGGTCTTGAGCACCGAGGCCACCTCGGGGTGGAAGCCGATGAAGCGCTTGCCCTCCTCGGCGGCGTATTCGGTCAGGCTCGCCTGGGCGATGTCCATGATGTCGTCGGCGCGGGCGCGCAGCGGCGGCATGTGGATCGGCACCACGTGCAGCCGGTAGTAGAGATCCTCGCGGAAGCGGCCCTGGCGCACCTCCTCGGCAGGGTCGCGGTTGGTGGCGCAGACGATGCGCACGTCGACCGGGATCGGCCGCGGCGCGCCGACCGGCTGGATGGTCGAGGTCTGCAGGAAGCGCAGGAGCTTGGTCTGCAGCGAGAGATCCATCTCGCAGATCTCGTCGAGAAAGAGCGTGCCGCCGTCGGCGACCGCCGCGGCGCCCGGCTTGTCGGAGAGCGCGCCGGTGAAGGCGCCCTTGAGGTGGCCGAAGACCTCGGATTCGAGCAGGTCGCGCGGGATCGCGGCGCAGTTCAGCGGCACGAAGGGCTTGGCGGCGCGGGTCGACATGGCGTGGATCGCCCGGGCGCAGACCTCCTTGCCGGTGCCGCTCTCGCCGGTGATGAAGACGGTGGCGGTCGAGCGGCCGATCGAGCGGACCATCCGGTAGATGTCCTGCATCGCCGCCGAGCCGCCGATGAAGCCCTGGAAGCCGGTCGCCTCCTCCGGCCCGCAGCCGCCGTCCTCGACCGGATGCGGCGCCGAGGCGAGCGCGTTCTGCACCGCGCTTCAGCAGGCGGCTCTCGTCGAACGGCTTGACCAGGAAGTCGAAGGCGCCCGCCCGCATCGCCTGCACGGCCCGGTTGATCGAGCCGTTGGCGGTGATCACGATCACCCGCGATATCCGGCGCCTCGTGGCGCAGCGTCTTCAAGAGATCGAGCCCGTCGCCGTCGGGAAGCTGCAGGTCGAGCAGCACCAGCTTCGGCCGCAGCGCCTCGGACTGCGCCCGCGCCTCGGCGAGGCTGTAGGCGCAGGCGACGCCGTGGCCGGCCCGGGTCAGCACGCGCTGATAGAGCATCGAGAGCGACGGGGTGTCCTCGACCAGCAGCAGGCGATCGGACATCCCGCACCTCAGCTCGCCTTCCGGCGGGCGCGCGCGAAGCCGACCGCCGCGTCGATCTCGGCGATGCAGCGCCTGACGCCGTCCGCGAGGCCGTCCGCGGCATCGCCGGCAGCCGCGCCGTTGAGCATGCGGGCGCAGGCCTGCAAGCGAACCGCGCCGAGGGCGCCGGCGACCGAGATCAGGATGTGCGAGGCGGAGCGGATCGAGCCCGCGGTCGAGCGCCTCGAGCGCCCCGGCGAGATCCTGCTGCGCCCCGAGGAGGTCGGCGATCACCTTGTCGAGCAGCTCGGCCATCGTCTCCGGCCCGATCGCCTCGCAGAGCGCCGCGAAGATCGCGGCATCGACCACCGGCCCGGCGTCATCCCAGCCGAGCGCCGTGCCTGCCTCGCGGCGCGCCGCGCGGCCTCAGGTGCGCCGCCAGCCCCCGCCGCAGCGCCTCGACGCTGGTGACGGGCTTGGAGATCAGGCCGTTGGCCCCGGCCGCGGCGATCCGCTCGCGGTGCTCGCGCATCGCGTAGGCGGTCAGCGCCACGATCGGCACCTGCGCCCGGGCATCGCTGCGCGCCCGGATCGCGCGGATCACGTCGAGGCCGGAGAGCCGCGGCATCTCGATGTCGACGACCACGAGATCGACCGGTCCCTGGTCGAACCGCTCGAGCGCCTCGACGCCGTCGGCGCAGACGGTGACCTCGGCATTGAGCGCGCGCAGCATCTGCGAGGCGACCATCTGATTGGTCGGATTGTCCTCGGCCAGGAGAACCCGCAGGCCGCTCAGGTCGGGCGCGGCCGGGTGCGGCTGCGGCGGACCCGCATCCGCCGCAACCTCCGCCGGAAAGCGCAGCAGCGCCTCGAGCCCGCCGGTCGGGCGGTTGGCCAGCGCGATCTCGCCGCCGAGGCGTTCGGTCAGCGACCGCGCGATCTGCAGGCCGAGCCCGTGGCGGGAGCCGTCGGACGCCGGGCCAGCCGCGGGCGGTCCCGCGAGCGGGTCCGGCCAGATGCCCGGCCCCTCCTCGAGGACGCGCCAGACGATCCGGCCCTCCGGATCGCGTCCGACGGCCAGCCGGATCGCGCCGGCGCCGCTGAATCGCAGCGCGTTGCCGACGAGGTTGTCGATCACCCGTGCGAAGAGCATCGGGTCGAGGCGCAACGCCTCGGGAAGATCGCTTTCGGCCTCGACCCGGAACGCGAGACCCAGCGCGCGCGCCTCGCCGGTGTAGCGATGGTCGACCTCCTCCAGGAAGCGTGCGAGCTCCAGCTCCTGCCCGACCGCGACGCCGTCGGGCAGCTCGCCGAAGAGCGCGTTCACCAGCCGGTCCAGCGTCCTGGCCGCGGCGGCGATCCGCTCGAACTGCTGGCGCGCCTCGCTGCCGAGGGCGGAGGCGTCGATCTGGCCGATGCCGCCGACGACGCCCTGCAGCGCGCCGCCGAGGTCGTGGCGCAGCATCGCGAGCTCCTGGAGGTCGGTCAGCGGCGCACCCGTGCTCCGAGCCCCCTCCATGAATGGATCGATGACGCTCATGTCTTCCTTGCGAAGGCTGCTCAGGCTCTTGCCCGAGAGGCCCAGTCACGTAACCTGAAGTTGAATTCCCGAACCGGCGTTCATCGTATGATACAGGAAGCGCGCGCCAATGGCAAAAGACATTCCGCCGCAGCCACTATGAGGCGAGCCGGCCGAGGATGCTGGTGCGGAGCCGGGACATGTCGTTGGGGGTATCGACGATGTCGTCGAAGAAATCCGGGGTCTGCGGCGGGCCGAGCGAGACGAAGAGCGCGCCGGGAAACTGGACGCGCAGCCGCGACATCAACGGAAGCTCGCCGACGCTGGTGCTGTCGACGAGCACGACGTCGGCCGGCTCGGAGGTGCCGGCAGCGACGAAGGCGACCCGGTCCGACCTGAGCGCCGCCTGGTAGATAGTCGCGAGCGCGGCGGAGCGGGTCTCGAGGTGGACGCGGATCTGGTCGAAGCGCACCGGCTCGGAGGGAATGGTCACCCGGATGGTGCGCGGTGCCGTCTCGGCCTCGACCAGGGTCAGCACACCGCCGGAGGCGGAGATCAGGCCGCGGGCGATCAACGGGCGCAAGGCTTCCGCTGTCACCTGGTCCGGGGCGATCTCGCTGAGGCCGGTGAGGAGATCGAGCTTCCAGTCCATCGCGCCGCCGGCGGCAGGCACAGCGATCTCGCCCACGAGGTTGCTGCCGTCGTGACCGAAGCGGATGGCGGCCTCCCCGGCGTCGCGGCCCTCGATCACGTAGAGCGTCAGATGCGCGAAGCCCTGCCGCAGCCGGTCGAGGTCGCCGTGCATCCGCTCCGGCGTGCCCGGCAGCACCGCTACCGTCGCGCCACCGGCGCCTTCCGCGGCCAGCGCGTCGCGGATAGCGTCGGCCAGCGCGGCGATCCGGAACGGCTCGCTCCTGAGGTTGAACCGCCCGTCCTGCATTTCGCCGTAGTCGAGCAGGCCGGTCAGCATCTGCAGCATGGTCTGGCCGGACTGCTGCGCCTGCACCACCAGCCGCTGCTGCTTGCTCGCCATGTCGCTCTGCCCGAGCAGCGCCAGCGGCCCGAGCACCCCGTTCAGCGGGTTGCGCAGCTCGTGGCTCATCATGGTCAGGAACCGCGACTTGGTGCGGCTGGCGAGCTCCGCCTGCTCGGCGCTGCGGCGGCTCATGTCGGCGAGCTGACGCTGGCGGCGGTTCTCGAGCAGGATCAGGAACAGCGACAGCACGCTGATCAGCACCGCGGCCAGGCTGATCACCGCGGTGGTCCGCGCGCTCGACTGGATCCGCTCGCGCACCTTCGCACCTTCGGCGCCGTCGGCGCGCATCACCCTGAGCGTGTATTCGCGCAGCTGCTGCTGGTAGTCCCCGAGCCTGGACTCGATGCCGATCAGCGTCGCCGCCTGCTTGGGATCGACCTCGGCCAGCACCGGGTCG
Source organism: uncultured Alphaproteobacteria bacterium (assembly GCA_963750745.1). Classification (GTDB taxonomy): domain Bacteria; phylum Pseudomonadota; class Alphaproteobacteria; order Rhodobacterales; family Rhodobacteraceae; genus Amaricoccus. Next base: position 50,237 of record CAVVSO010000042.1, read on the forward strand.
ACCTCCTTGAGGTAGTCGGCGATCGAAGCCACCGAGCCGTGCTCGCCGTCGTAGCGCAACAGGCTCTCGCCGACGTGGCCGTGGCCCATCATGAACACCCGGCTCCACAGGATGTCGAAGCGTTCGTGCATGGCGTCGATCGCCTCGGGCGTCGGCATGGTGCGCAGCGCCTGGAGGCTCAGCCGGAACCGCAAGAGCTCGATCTCCATCTGGGAGGCCGACCACTGCGTATTGTCCTGGCTGATCAGCCGCAGGTTCTCGACGTCCCTGCGGATGGTAAAGAAGCCGACCGCGGCGAAGCCCGCCATGGCCAGCAGCACCACGATGCCCAGATAGCGGGGGACCGGGCGCGTCGCGGTCACAATGCTTCGATCCGCACCACTTGCCAGATCAGCCGGCGGAGGTAGATCGGATCCTTGAGCGCGGCGTGATCCGAGATCGGATACATCAGCCAAAGCGGCCCCTTCTCGCGCCGCGACAGCTTCTCGCCGTTGGCTTCCATGGCGAGGATCGCGTCGAAGTCGCTGAAGTCCCGGGTGGGGATGTCGACGTAATAGTCGTTGGCCGCGACGAAGCGAACGGTCTCGAGCTTGTCGAGCCCGGCCTGCGCCAGCACGTCGCGCACCAGCGGGCCGCGGTAGGTCACGAGGCCGTCGCTGAACTCGTTCTCGGTCTTGATCGTGACCTGCGGCATCGCCTCGAGCTGCTCGAGCGAGAGGTCGAGCGGCTGGCTCTGGTCGGCGGCCATGAGCTGCAGGGCCGGGCCCGTCGCCGCGAGGCCGGCGGGCGCCAGAGCTATCAGAAGGACGAGCATGGCGCGGGAAACCATCCGGCGGGCCACGCGAATTCTGGGTATCACAGTCACGAACCTCCTTGCGCACTTCCCCCCGCCGCTTCCGGCAAGCCGTCCAGCCACCGGCCGAATTAACCCTAGCAACAATCATGCCAAGTTGAAACTCGTTGCAGGATTGCTCGCTATGGGTGGATATTTCCCGTTTCGCGAGCAAAGGCAATCGCAATTCGGAAAAAACTGTTACGATCCTTTGCGTATCGCAAAACGAGAAACGGCTCGGAGCAGCCCTACCTTCGGTTGCGGAGACGAGTTAAGTCGCCGCACCGGGGTAGCCGATCTCGCCGAGCCTTTCGCCGATCTCGCGCAGGATCGCCGGATCGTCGATCGTCGCCGGCATCTTCCAGTCTCCGCCGTCGGCGATCCGGCTCATCACCCCGCGCAGGATCTTCCCCGACCGGGTCTTGGGCAGGCGGTCGACCACCACCGCCGAGCGGAAGGCGGCGACCGGGCCGATGCGCTCGCGCACCAACTGCACGCATTCGGTGACGATCGCCTCCGGGTCGCGCTCGCAGCCCTTGTTGAGGCAGAGAAAGCCCAGGGGAAGCTGGCCCTTCAACGGGTCGGCGACGCCGATGACCGCGCATTCCGCCACGTCGGGATGATCGGCCAGCACCTCCTCCATTGCGCCGGTGGAGAGCCGGTGGCCGGCGACGTTGATGACGTCGTCGGTGCGGGCCATAATATAGACGTAGCCGTCGGCATCGATCATGCCGGCGTCACCGGTCTCGTAGCAGCCGGGATAGGTGGTCAGATACGACCTGCGGTACCGCTCCTCGGCGTTCCAGAGCGTCGGCAGCGTCCCCGGCGGCAGCGGCAGCTTTAGCGCCACGGCGCCGAGCTCGCCCGGCGGCATTTGCTTGCCTGCGTCGGACAGGATCCGCACCTCGTAGCCCGGCATCGGCACCGACGGCGAGCCGGGCTTGACCGGCAGGAGCTCGATGCCGGCCGGGTTGGCGGCGATCGGCCAGCCGGTCTCGGTCTGCCACCAGTGGTCGATCACCGGCACGCGCGCGTGGCGGTGCGCCCACTGGATCGTGTCGGGATCGGCCCGCTCGCCGGCGAGGAAGAGGTAGCGTAGCCGGCTGAGGTCGTAGCGCCCGACGATCTCGCCGCCCGGATCTCGCGCTTGATCGCGCGAATGGCGGTGGGCGCGGTGAAGAAGCTCCGCACCCCGTACTCCTCGATGATCCGCCAGAAGGTGCCGGCGTCCGGCGTGCCGACCGGCTTGCCCTCGAACACCACCGTGGTGGCGCCGGCGAAGAGCGGCGCGTAGCAGATGTAGGAATGCCCCACCGCCCATCCGACGTCGGAGGCGGCCCAGAACACCTCGCCAGGCGCGATCGCGTAGATGTTCCGCATCGACCAGGCGAGCGCCACCATGTGGCCGGCGGCCGGCCGCACCACACCCTTCGGCTGGCCGGTGGTGCCGGATGTGTAGAGGATATAGACCGGGTCCATGCCGCCGACCGGCACGCAGGCCGCCGGCGCGACGCCGGCCTGCGCCTCGTGCCAGTCGAGGTCGCGCCCCGGAACCATCGCGGCCGCCGCCTGCGGCCGTTGCAGCATCAGCACGAAGTCCGGCTTGTGCGCGGCCATGTCGATCGCCGCGTCGAGCAGCGGCTTGTAGGCCACCACCCGCCCCGGCTCGATGCCGCAGGAGGCGGCAATGACCGCCTTCGGCCGGGCGTCATCGATCCGCACCGCCAGCTCGGCCGCGGCGAAGCCGCCGAAGACCACCGAGTGGATCGCGCCGACCCGGACGCAGGCCAGCATCGCCACGAAGGTCTCGGGGATCGTCGGCATGTAGATGATCACCCGGTCGCCCTTGACGATGCCGCGCAACGCCAGCGCGCCGGCGAGCCGCGCCACCTGGTCGCGCAGCTCGGAGTAGCTGATCCGCGCCTTGGTACCGGTCACCGGCGAATTGTAGATAATCGCAGTACGATCGCCGTTGCCGGCCTCCACGTGACGGTCGACCGCGTTGTGGCAGCTGTTGCAGACCGCGTCGGGGAACCAGCCGTAGAAAGGCGCCCGGCTGTCGTCGAGCGCCTTCGACGGCGGCCGGATCCAGTCGATTGCCCTGGCGGCCCGCATCCAGAAGCCTTCCGGATCCGACCGCCAGACCTGATAGAGCGCGCGGTAGCTCACCGCGGGCTTGCGCTCAGCCGTAACTCTGCACCGGCGCCCCGGCCAGGGCCGCGATGTTGAGCAGACCGCGGGCGGTGATCGACGGCGTGACGATATGCGCCTTGTTGCCCATCCCCATCAGGATCGGCCCGACCTCGAGGCCGCCCGCGATCATCTTGATGATGTTGCGCACCCCGCTCGCCGCGTCGGTATTGGCGAAGATCAGCACGTTGGCCTGACCCTCGAAGCGGGCGTTGGGAAAGATCCGCGCCCTGAGTTCGGGGTCGAGCGCCGCATCGGAATGCATCTCGCCGTCGTACTCGAAGTCCAGATGCTGGGCGTCGAGGATTTCGAGCGCCGCCCGCATCCGCCGGCCGGAGCTGGTGTCGAGGCTGCCGAACTGCGAGTGCGAGCAGAGCGCGACCTTCGGCAAGAGCCCGAAGCGGCGGACGTGCCGCGCCGCGGCGATGGTGACGTCGGCGATCTCCTGCGGGGTCGGCTCGGCGGTCACCTGGGTGTCGGAGATGAAGATCACCCCGCGCTCGTGGATCATCAGCGACAGCGCGCCGATCGGCCGCAGCCCGCCGCCGCCGAGCACCTGGCTGATGTAGTTGAGGTGCCAGAGATACTGGCCGAAGGTGCCGCAGATCAGGCTGTCGGCCTCGCCCCGCTGCACCATGACCGCGCCGATCGCCGTGGTGTTGGTGCGCATGATGGCGCGGGCGAGATCGGGAGTGACCCCGCGCCGCTGCATGATCGCATGGTAGCTGCCCCAATACTCGCGGTAGCGCGGGTCGTTCTCCGGATTCACCAGCTCGAAGTCGCGATCGACCACCAGCGGGATCGCGTTGCGTTCGCAGCGCGCCTCGATCACGTCCGGACGGCCGATCAGGATCGGACGGCCGACGCCCTCCTCCTTCATCGCGAAGGCGGCGTGCAGCACCCGCTCCTCCTCGCCCTCGGCGAAGACGATGCGGCGATCGCAGGTATGCGCCACCTCGAACACCCGGCGCATGATGAAGGCCGAGCGGAACACCGTGCGGTTGAGCTCCTCGCGGTAGGCGTTGAGGTCGGCGACCGGCCGGGTGGCGACGCCGGTGCGCATCGCCGCCTCGGCGACCGCGCTCGCGACGATGGCGAGGAGCCGCGGATCGAAGGCCTTGGGGATCAGGTACTCGCGCCCGAACGACAGCCGCTCGCCCTGGTAGGCGGCCGCCGCCTCCGCCGAGGAGGAGGCGCGCGCGAGCGCCGCGATCCCCTCGACGCAGGCGACCTGCATCTCGTCGTTGATCTCGGTGGCGCCGACATCGAGCGCGCCGCGGAAGATGAACGGGAAGCAGAGGACGTTGTTGACCTGGTTGGGATAGTCGGACCGGCCGGTGGCGATGATGACGTCGGGGTTCGCGGCGCGCGCGTCCTCGGGCCGTATCTCCGGGTCGGGGTTGGCGAGCGCGAGCACGATCGGGTCGTGCGACATCTGCTTGACCATCGCGCCGGTCAGCACCCCCGGCCCCGAGAGCCCGAGGAAGAGGTCGGTGCCGGGGATCACGTCGGCGAGCGTGCGCAGGTCGGTCTTCTGGGCGAAGGCGGCCTTCTCCGGCCCCATATTGTCGCCCCGGCCCTCCCAGATCAGCCCGGCGCGGTCGCAGAGCCAGATGTTCTCGCGCTTGGCGCCGAGCTTCATCAGCATGTTGAGGCAGGCGATGCCGGCAGCACCCCCGCCGGAGGAGACGATCTTGATGTCCTCGATCTCTTTCTTGGCCACCCGCAGCGCGTTGACCGTCGCGGCGCCGACCACGATCGCGGTGCCGTGCTGGTCGTCGTGGAAGACGGGGATGTTCATCTTCTCGCGGCAGAGCCGCTCGACGATGAAGCACTCCGGCGCCTTGATGTCCTCGAGGTTGATCGCGCCGAAGGTCGGCTCGAGGCTCGCGACGATCTCGGCGAGCTTGACCGGGTCGCTCTCGTTCACCTCGATGTCGAAGCAGTCGATGTTGGCGAACTTCTTGAAGAGCACCGCCTTGCCCTCCATCACCGGCTTCCCCGCCAGCGCGCCGATATTGCCGAGCCCGAGCACCGCCGTGCCGTTGGAGACAACCGCCACGAGGTTGCCCTTGGCGGTGTAGCGGGCGGCGTTCTTCGGATCGGCCTTGATTTCGAGGCAGGCCTCGGCGACGCCGGGGCTGTAGGCCCGGCTCAGGTCGCGCTGGTTCGCCATCGGCTTGGTCGCCCGGATCTCGAGCTTCCCCGGCTTGGGATGCTCGTGATAGTCGAGCGCCGCCTGCCGGGCATTCTCGCTGCCGTCGCTCATGCTCTGTCCCCCCTGGGCCGCCCTCTCTTCGTCTTGACCACCCTGCTATCCCGGCGGCGCGGCAAGGAAAAGGTCGCAGTTGCCCCGCCTGCCCATTTGTGCGGCCCGCGGATCGGGCTCAGGGCCCCCGCGTCTCGACGCGGGCGCCGCGGATCAGGGCGAGGATTCTCGCGCGCCGCCGCGGGGATGTTGGTGCCGGGGCCGAAGATCGCGCTGACGCCCGCTGCCTTCAGGAAGCCGTGGTCCTGCTGCGGGATCACCCCGCCGCAGATCACCAGGATTTCGCGGGCACCCTGCGCCCGCAGCGCCGCGACGAGCTTCGGCGCCAGCGTCTTGTGCCCGGCGGCCTGGCTGGAGATGCCGACGACGTGCACGTCATTGTCGACGGCGTCCTGCGCCGCCTCCTCGGGCGTCTGGAACAAGGGCCCGACATCGACGTCGAAGCCGATGTCGGCGAAGGCGGTGGCGATCACCTTGGCGCCGCGGTCGTGGCCGTCCTGGCCCATCTTGACCACCAGCATCCGCGGCCGCCGCCCCTCCACCTCGGCGAAGCGCTCGACGTCGGCCTGGATCGCGGCGAAATCGGCGTCGCCCTCGTAGGCGGCGCCATAGACGCCGGCCAGCGTCCGCACTTCCGCCCGATGCCGCCCGAAGACCCTCTCCATCGCGTCCGAGATCTCGCCCACGGTGGCGCGCGCCCGCGCCGCCTCCACCGCCGCGGCGAGCAGGTTGCCGCCGGAGGCCGCGGCGCGCTCGAGCGCCGCAAGGGCGCCCTCGCACGCCGCGGCATCACGCGTGCCGCGGATGCGGGCGAGCCGCGCCACCTGCGCCTCGCGCACGCCGACATTGTCCACGTCGCGGATCTCGAGATGGTCCTCCTCAGCGAGCCGGTAGCGGTTGACCCCGACGATCACCTCCTCGCCGCGGTCGACGGCCGCCTGCCGCCGGGCGGCGCTCTCCTCGATCCGGAGCTTCGGGATCCCGGAGGCGACCGCGCGGGTCATGCCGCCGAGCGCATCGACCTCCTCGATCAGCGCCCAGGCCTTCTCCGCCAGCTCAGCGGTCAACGCCTCGACATAGTAGCTGCCGGCCAGCGGATCGACGACATGGCTGATCCCGGTCTCGTGCTGCAGGATGAGCTGGGTGTTCCGCGCAATCCGCGCCGAAAATTCCGTCGGCAGCGCAATCGCCTCGTCGAAGGAGTTCGTGTGCAGGCTCTGGGTGCCGCCCAGCGCCGCCGCCAGCGCCTCGTAGGCGGTGCGCACGATGTTGTTGTAAGGGTCCTGCGCCTGCAGGCTGACGCCGCTGGTCTGGCAATGGGTCCGGAGCATCAGGCTCTCGGGCCGCTTCGCGCCGAAGCCCTGCATGATCCGGTGCCAGATGAGCCGCGCCGCGCGGAGCTTCGCCGCCTCCATGAAGAGGTTCATGCCGATGGCGAAGAAGAAGCTGAGCCTTCCTGCGAAGGCGTCGACGTCCATCCCCGCGGCGATCGCCGCCTTCACATACTCCCTGCCGTCGGCCAGCGTGAAGCCGAGTTCCTGCACCAGGTTCGCGCCGGCCTCCTGCATGTGGTAGCCGGAGATCGAGATCGAGTTGAACTTCGGCATCTCGGCGGCGGTATAGGCGATGATGTCCGAGACGATCCGCATCGAGGGCTCGGGCGGGTAGATATAGGTGTTGCGGACCATGAACTCTTTGAGGATGTCGTTCTGGATCGTCCCAGAGAGCGCGGACCGCGGCACCCCCTGCTCCTCGCCGGCGACAATGAAGCTCGCGAGCACCGGGATCACCGCGCCGTTCATCGTCATCGACACGCTGACCTTGTCGAGCGGGATGCCGTCGAACAGGATCTTCATGTCCTCGACCGAATTGATCGCCACGCCGGCCTTGCCGACGTCGCCGATCACCCGCTCGTGGTCGCTGTCGTAGCCGCGATGGGTCGCGAGGTCGAAGGCGACGCTCACCCCCTGCTGCCCCGCAGCCAGCCCCTGGCGGTAGAAGGCGTTCGAGTCCTCGGCCGTCGAGAAGCCGGCATACTGTCGGATGGTCCAGGGCCGCCCGGCATACATCGTCGCCCGCGGGCCGCGGGTATAGGGTGCGAGCCCCGGCAGGCTGCCGAGGTGCCCGAGGCCCTCAAGATCGGCGCCGGTGTAGAGCGGCTTGACCGCGATCCCCTCCGGCGTCGCCCAGTCGATGCTCTCGACCGGCTTGCCGCGCAGCTCCTTCTCCGCCAGCGCCGCCCAGGCCTTCAGCTCGTCCGCCATGGTCGTCTCCCGGAGCCTACCCTCGCGATCCGCGCGCCTTCGCGGCCGGACCTCGCGAACAAACCGGCTCGCACCGGCCCTGAGCCCGCCGTCCAGGCGCGGCCGCGTCTCATTCGAACTCCATGATCACGGCGTCGACCGCGAGGCTGTCGCCGGGGGTCGCGCAGATCCGCGCCACCCGCGCCCGGCGCTCGGCGCGCAGCACGTTCTCCATCTTCATCGCCTCGACCATGCAGAGCGCCTGGCCGTCGTGGACCTCGTCGCCCTCGGCCACGTCGATGCGGACCACCAGCCCGGGCATTGGGCAGAGCAGCAGCTTCGAGGTGTCGGGCGGCGTCTTCTCCGACATCAGCGCGGCGAGCTCCGCCTGCCGCGGCGACAGCACGGTAACGGCGAGATCGGCGCCGCGTAGCCGCATGCGCCAGCCGTTGGTGATCCGCCCCACCTTGAGCACCAAAAGCTCGCCCTCGACCTCGAGCCCGGCGAGCGGCTGGCCGGGCGTCCAGTCCGAGACCACGCGCATCCGCGATTCGTCGGCGAAGCCGACGGTGGCGCCGGAGCGGTCGGCCTCGATCGTCACCGGGAAGGATCGCTGCTGCAGCTTCACCACCCAGTCGGCGCCAACTTTGCGCTCGTGGTTGTCCATCCGCCCCGAGATCCGCGCCCGGCGGATCTCGGCGACCCGGTGCATCGCCGCCGCGGCGGCGGCGACCCGGCGCAGCGCCGCCTCGGGCAGCGCCACGCCGTGGAAGCCCTCGGGATACTCCTCGGCGATGAAGGCGGTGGTGATCCGGCCCTCGACGAAGCGCGGATGATCCATCACCGCGCTCAGGAACGGCAGGTTGTGCCCGATGCCCTCGACCTCGAAGCCGTCGAGCGCGGTCCGCATCGCCGCGATCGCCGCGCCGCGGTCGGGGGCCCAGGTGCAGAGCTTGGCGATCATCGGGTCGTAGAACATCGAGATCTCGCCGCCCTCGAAGACCCCGGTGTCGTTGCGGACCGCGACGCTCGCCGTGCGCCGCTCCTCCGGCGGCCGGTAGCGGCGAAGCCGGCCGATCGACGGCAGGAAGTTGCGATAGGGATCCTCGGCGTAGAGCCGGCTCTCGATCGCCCAGCCGTCGAGGCGCACCTCCTCCTGGCCGAAGGCGAGCCGCTCGCCTGCCGCCACCCGGATCATCTGCTCGACCAGGTCGATGCCGGTGACGAGCTCGGTCACCGGATGCTCCACCTGCAGCCGGGTGTTCATCTCAAGGAAATAGAAATTGCGCTCCCCGTCAACGATGAATTCGACCGTCCCGGCCGAGGCGTAGCCGACCGCTTTGGCCAGCGCCACCGCCTGCTCGCCCATCGCCTCGCGGGTCGCCGCGTCGAGGAAGGGCGAGGGCGCCTCCTCGATCACCTTCTGGTTCCGCCGCTGGATCGAGCACTCGCGCTCGCCGAGATGGAGGCAGGTGCCGTGATGGTCGCCCAGCACCTGGATCTCGATGTGGCGCGGCTGGGTCACGAACTTCTCGATGAAGATGCGGTCGTCGCCGAAGCTCGACGCCGCCTCCGATTTCGACCGCTCGAAGCCCTCGCGCGCCTCGGCGTCGTCCCAGGCGATGCGCATCCCCTTGCCGCCGCCGCCGGCGGAGGCCTTGATCATCACCGGATAGCCGATCGCGCCGGCGATGCTGACCGCGTGCGCCGCGTCGTCGATCAGACCCAAGTGGCCCGGTACCGTCGAGACACCGGCCGCGAGCGCCAGCTTCTTCGAGGTGATCTTGTCGCCCATCGCCCGGATCGCCCCGGCCGGCGGACCGATGAAGACCACCCCCGCCGCCGCCAGCGCCTCGGCGAAGTCCGCCCGCTCGCTCAAGAAGCCGTAGCCCGGATGCACAGCGTCGGCGCCGGAGGCGCTGACCGCCGCGAGGATGCGCTCGATGGCGATGTAGGACTGCGCCGCCGGCGCCGGTCCAATGTGCACCGCCTCGTCGGCCATCCGCACGTGCAGCGCCCGCGCGTCGGCGTCGGAATAGACCGCGACCGTGCGGATGCCCATCCGCCGGGCGGTCTTGATGACCCGGCAGGCGATCTCGCCCCGGTTCGCGATCAGGATCTTCTCGATCATCGGACGGCGCGCGTCCCGGTCAGGACGCGGGGATCGGCGTGCCCGAGGTGTCGTCGATCTGGCCGGCATCGGCGGGATTGGGCGCCAGCATCTGGCCTTCCGCCGAGTTCGGGCGCCGGCCCGCCGCCGAGCTCCATCCCGCCGTTGCACGCGGCGAGGAGCAGCATCGCGGCGAGCGCCGCCATCGATCGTGTGAGCGTCATGGAGTTCACGTCCTTCCGTGGAGCGCGGACACGAGAGCCCCGGCCGGACGGCCGGGGCTCTCCCGCGACGGGTTCAGCGGAGAAAGCGCGGTCCGCGGCCGCTTTCAGCGATTTCCGGCTAGCGCACGGCGCCGATGAGGCCGCCGGCGACCGCGCCCTCGACCGGCTTGTCGGCGATGACCTGGCCGGCGACCGCGCCCCCGGCGGCGCCGGTGAGCACGCGGGTCGAGCGGCTCTCGCCGCAGCCGGCGAGGCAGGCCGCGGCGGCGAGCGCGGTGACGGTGACGAGCTTGAGCATGCGAGCGTTCCTTTCCCGAAAGCCGCGGCCGTCGGCTCAGTCGCCACGGCCTCTCCGGGGTAACGCTTGAGCCCGCCGCTGGCTGCCGAGCCCTCACGCATCGGCGAAAACCTGCGGAAAGCTCCGCCGCGCCACGTCCTCGTCGATCCTGAGCAGCGCCTCGTAGCTGGCGGGATCGAACGGCTCGCTCGCCGGCACCACCTCGCGGCCGAGCAGCCACCCCAGCCGCCCGGCATCGAGGTTGCCGCGCTCGAACGGCTCCGCCGCGAAATGCGCCCAGAGCGCCCCGAGAAACGCCGCGTCCGCCGCCCGGTCGATCGCCCTTCTGTCCGCATAGCGCTCGCGCGCCTTCAGCGGGGTCGCCCCCCGCGCGTCCGCCCGGCGGATCACGAACTGCAGGTCGGAGCCGGGCAGCCGGCCGGGAAAGCCGCGATGCTTCAGCACGCCCGCCGCCCCCGCGCGCCGCGGCAATGGCCGATCGATCTGAAGGGCGGACTGCTCACAGCGGTATATTGTCGTGCTTCTTCCAAGGATTGCTCAGCCGCTTGCTCCGCAGGCTCGCGAAGGCCCGCGCCACCCGCTTGCGGGTCGATCGCGGCATGATCACCTCGTCGATGAAGCCGCGCTCGGCCGCGACGAAGGGATTGGCGAAGCGGGTCTCGTAATCGGCGGTCCGCGCCGCGATCTTCTCCGGGTCGCCGAGCTCGGAGCGGTAGAGGATCTCGACCGCCCCCTTGGCCCCCATCACCGCGATCTCCGCGGTCGGCCAGGCGTAGTTGAAATCGCCGCGCAGGTGCTTGGAGCTCATCACGTCGTAGGCGCCGCCATAGGCCTTGCGGATGATCACCGTCACCTTCGGCACCGTCGCCTCGCCGAAGGCGAAGAGCAGCTTCGCCCCGTGCTTGATGATGCCGCCGAACTCCTGCCCGGTCCCCGGCAGAAAGCCCGGCACGTCGACGAAGGTCAGGATCGGGATCTCGAAGGCGTCGCAGAACCGCACGAAGCGCGCCGCCTTGCGCGCGCTGTCGATGTCGAGGCAGCCCGCCAGATGCGTCGGCTGGTTCGCCACCACCCCGATGGTGCCGCCTTCCAGCCGGATGAACCCGGTCAGGATGTTGCGGGCGAACTCGGCCTGGATCTCGAAGAAATCGCCTTCGTCGGCGACCTTCTGGATCAGCTCCTTCATATCGTAGGGGGTGTTGGCGTTCACCGGCACCAGGGTGTCGAGGCTCGGCTCCTCGCGGTCGTTCGCGTCGTAGAACGGCCGCACCGGCGGCTTCTCGCGGTTGCAGAGCGGCAGGAAGTCGATCAGCCGCCGCACCTCGGTCAGCGCCACCAGGTCGTTCTCGAACGCCCCGTCCGCGACCGAGGACTTCGTGGTGTGGGTCCGCGCCCCGCCGAGCTCCTCGGCGGTGACGATCTCGTTGGTCACCGTCTTCACCACGTCCGGCCCGGTGACGAACATGTACGAGCTGTCGCGCACCATGAAGATGAAGTCGGTCATTGCCGGCGAATAGACCGCACCCCCAGCGCAGGGCCCCATGATCACGCTGATCTGCGGGATGACGCCGGAGGCGAGCACGTTGCGCTGGAAGACGTCGGCATAGCCGGCCAGACTCGCCACCCCTTCCTGGATCCGCGCGCCGCCACTGTCGTTGAGCCCGATCACCGGCGCGCCGTTCTGCAGCGCCATATCCATGATCTTGCAGATCTTCTCGGCGTGGGTCTCGCTGAGCGAGCCGCCGAACACCGTGAAGTCCTGGCTGAAGACATAGACCTGCCGGCCGTTGACCGTGCCCCAGCCGGTGACCACGCCGTCGCCGGAGAAGCGCGTCGCCGCCATGCCGAAGTCGGTGCTGCGGTGGGAGACGAACATGTCGAACTCCTCGAAGCTGCCCTCGTCGAGCAAAACCTCGAGCCGCTCGCGCGCGGTGAGCTTGCCCTTGGCGTGCTGCGCGGCGATACGCTCCTCGCCACCGCCCCGCCGGGCGGCGGCGCGCCGCGCCTCGAGCTCGTCGAGGATATCCTTCACGCCAGCCTCCCCTCGCACTTCGCATAACCATTGGCAGAGCCGCTGACGCACCGCAACAACAGTTGCTTCGCCCGCGAGGTCTCCTGGCTCCACGGAAGCCTGTTGCCAATCGGCCGCCCGACGCCCCAGAGTGGCGCCGCAGCGATCGAGGGAGCCCGGCGCCGATGACCGACCTTCCTGACCCGAACCTCTCTGACCCGAGCCGGCCAGCCCCGATCCGGCCTGCCCCGAACCGTCGGTTCGAAGCCTGGCGGCCGATGTTCGATGTGTCGATCGGCGGGGCGATGCTGCTGCTCGCCTTCATCGGCATCGCCGCCTCGGACGTCTCCAGCGGCCGGACCCAGACTTACTGGCTGGTCCTCGCCGTCGCCTTCGGGTTGCTGTCGATTCTGCTCGACTGGGTGCACGAGCCGCCCGGCACCGCCTGGGCCGCGCCGATGCTGCTCACCGCGGTGCACTGGCTCGGCGTCCTCGCCGCGATCGAGCTCGTGCATGTCTTCATCGACGCGGGCCGCCTCAGCAACGCCAACATCGGCCTCTTGAACGGCGTCATCGTCGCGCTCGGCACCTTCAGCGGCGGCGTGCGGACCAACTGGCGGCTGATGGTGATCGGCGCGGCGCTCGGCCTCGGCACCGCGGCGGTCGCCTATGTCGAGCAGTACCTGTGGATCCTCTTCGCGCTGGCCGTGCTCGCGCTGGCCGCGATCTATCTGGTCGCGCGCTGGCGCGGCCGCCACAGCGGCCGCGCCGCGTTGTAGCGGGGCGGGCCCATCGCCGGGCCCGCCGCCGGCTCAGAAGTGGTAGGTCGCGCCGAACAGCGCGTCGAAGGTCTGGAAGCTGGTCTTGTACTTCAGGTCGCTGGTCTCGAGATCCTGGCCGTTGATGCCGAAATAGCGGACCTCGCCGTTCAGCGTCCAGTTCGGCGTCAGGTCGTAGGCGACGCCGGTCATCACCTGGTAGGCGAAATTGAAGCTCCCGTCGAAGTCCGGCGTGCCGCTCCTGCCGTCGACGTTCAGGTCCGCAGCGCCGAGCCCGGCGCCGAGATACGGCTTGAACGCGCCGTTCGGGCCCATGCCGTCGAAGGTATAGATGGCATTGGCCATGATCGCGTTCGACTGCGCCGTGCCCTTCGCCGTGATGTTCTTGTAGTCGGCGTCGGCGTTGCGGAACGCATACTCGAGTTCGACCGCGACGTTCGGCGACACCTGGTAGCCGGCGGCGGCGCCGAGGACATAGCCCGTGTCATAGTCGAGGCCGGTCGGGAGCGAGTTGCCGGTGGCCTTCTCCTCCAGCCTGAAGTCGTCGTTCTGCGGGATGGTCCAGCCGCCGAAGCCCTTCACGTAGAAGTTGCTCAGATCCTGCGCGCTCGCCGCGCCTGCGCCCGCCAGCGTTGCGGCGGCCGCGGCAACGGCGACAATCTTTGCTCGATACATTCCAGATACCCCTTCAGAGCCTGAGAAGGCGGGGATCTGGGGCCGACCCGCGGCCCTTCAATGCACGATGGCGCGATTGCGACCTTTGGTCCCAGGCGCCGCGCGCGGCGCCTGGCCTCGAGTCAGAAGTGGTAGCTGGCGCCCACCAGGAGGTCGAACGTCGAGAAGTCGGTATCGAGGGAGGTGTTCTGCGGCCCGTCGAGCCGGCTGGTGTCGATCGCGAACCAGCGAACCTCTCCGAGCAGGCTCCACGACGGATTGAACTGGTAGGAGACGCCGGCGATCGCCTGGTAGGCGAAATCGCCGTTGGTCTTGAAGCTGCCGAGATTATCCTCGTGCACGTCGAGGTTCGCGACGCCGAGGCCGCCGCCGATATAGGGCTGGATCTGCCCGCTCGCGCCCATCGGATTGAACTTGTAGAGGGCATTCAGCATGAACGCGTTCGAAGAGGCGTCGCCGCTGAAGTCCCCGGAAGTGCCGGCATTGCGGTAGGCGTATTCGAGCTCCAGCGCGAAATTCGAGGTATAGTCGTAGCCGAGCGCGGCGCCGAGCACGTAGCCGGTGTCGAAATCGAGCTTCGGCTGGGCGACGGTCACGCCTCCGATGCGAAAGTTGGTGTCCTCTCCGGACGGCCAAGTCGCGCCCCCGAAGGCCTTCCCGTACCATTGTCCGCTGTCGAACAGTCCCTGCGCAGAGGCCGTCCCGGCGAAAGCCGCCAGAAGGGCGGCGGCGATGGTTGCGCTTCTGATCCCGATCATCATTTGATCCCCCGCGTTTGCCTTTGCTATCCTACGCCTTCGAGCCGGGTCGGCCACCCAATGTTGATCGCGGCGCGCCAGTCGTCGCGACGACAGCTCAGCCGCGGAAGGCGGTCACCTCGATCTCGACCTTCATCTCCGGCTCGTTCAGCCCGGCGACCAGCATCGTCGCCGCCGGCCGCACCGCTCCGAGCGCCTCGCGTAGTGCCGGCGCGATCTCGCCCCGGAACGCGGCGTCGGTGACGATGTAGCGGACGCGCACCACGTCGCGCAGCCCGAAGCCCGCTTCATCGAGGGTGCGGGCGATGGTCGCGAAGGCGGCGCGCGCCTGCTCGACCGCGAGCTGCGGCATCGTCATCGTCGCATAGTCGTAGCCGGTAGTGCCAGCGACGAAGCACCAGTCGCCGCAGACCACGGCCCGGCTGTAGGCGAATTCCGCCTCGAACGGCGACCCCGTGGTGATCTCTCGTCGCATCGGCTCCCCCGGCAGCTCACCGGCCGAGCCTAGCGCCCCAGCGCGGCCTCCGCCACGGCGCGACGAGGCGCCTGAGCCCTGCCGGGTTGCCGGCCGGCGTCATTTGCCTATGCTGGCCCGCCACTCCACCTTCCGCAGTGCTTGAAGGAACATCATGGCTCACCGAACTTGGCTCGCCCTCGCCCTCGCGGCGCTGTCGACCGCTCCGGCGCTGGCGCAGGACGCCGATCAGGTCGCCACGGGCGAAAAGGTCTTCCGTCGCTGCGCCGCCTGCCACCAGATCGGCCCGGACGCCGAGAACCGCGTCGGCCCGATGCTGACCGGGGTGATCGGCCGCACCGCCGGCACCCTCGAGGGGTTCAAGTTCTCGAAGCCGATGGTGGAGGCCGGCGAGGGCGGACTGGTCTGGAACGACGAGACGCTCCTTGCCTACCTCGCGGACCCCAAGGCGCTGGTCAAGGGCACCAAGATGGCCTTCGCCGGCCTGAAGTCCGAGGACGACCGCCACGCCGTCATCGCCTACATCGAGGCCAGCGGCGGCGCGATGTGAGCGCCATCCCGACCGGCTTTTCCGGCATACGCATTCCATACGATTGGTGCGTGCCTTGTGCATGGCCCATTTCGCCAGCAAAGACGCCGCCCGGGCCCATATTTTGACCGATTTGCGGTGTATACGCCCGGTAATGTTTGTGTACGCTTTGTGCATGCCCCGTGCAGCGCTTGCCAGCGCCGGCGGAGGCCGCTATGCGCACGCGCATGGCTCTCAACCCCCCCGACCTTCGCTCCGACCGCGCCCCCTCGCCCCGGCTCGAGCCGCTCGCCCGCCCGGGCCAGCGCCGCGTCGGCATGGTCAGCCTGGGATGCCCCAAGGCCCTGGTCGACAGCGAGCGTATCCTGACCCGGCTGCGCGCCGAAGGCTACGCGATCTCGCCCGACTACGCCGGCGCCGATGCGGTGATCGTCAATACCTGCGGCTTTCTCGACAGCGCCAAGGCGGAAAGCCTCGAAGCGATCGGCGAGGCGCTGGGTGAGAACGGCCGGGTCATCGTCACCGGCTGCCTCGGGGCCGACGAAGGCCTGATCCGCTCGGCGCACCCGTCGGTGCTCGCCGTGACCGGCCCGCAACAATACGAGGCGGTGCTCGACGCGGTGCATTCCGCCGTCCCGCCCGCGCCCAACCCTTACATCGACCTCTTGCCAGCGACGGCCGTCACCCTCACGCCTCGCCACTATAGTTATCTCAAGATTTCCGAAGGTTGCAACCACAAGTGCCGGTTCTGCATCATCCCGGACATGCGCGGCAAGCTGGTCTCCCGGCCCGCTCACGCCGTGCTGCGCGAGGCGGAGCGGCTGGTCGCCGCCGGTGTGCGCGAGCTCCTGGTCATCAGCCAGGACACCAGCGCCTACGGCACCGACCGCCGCTACGACGCCCATGACTGGCGCGGCCGCCCGGTCAGGAGCCACATCACCGACCTCGCCCGCGAGCTCGGCACTCTCGGCGCCTGGGTGCGGCTCCACTACGTCTACCCCTACCCGCACGTCCGCGAGCTGATCCCGCTGATGGCCGAGGGGCGGATCCTGCCCTATCTCGACATCCCCTTCCAGCACAGCCACCCCGACGTGCTGAAGCGGATGGCCCGCCCCGCCGCCGGCACCCGGACGCTCGACGAGATCGCCCGCTGGCGTGCCGACTGCCCGGAGATCGTGCTGCGCTCGACCTTCATCGTCGGCTATCCCGGCGAGACCGAGGCCGAGTTCGCTCATCTCCTCGACTGGCTCGACGCCGCCCAGCTCGACCGGGTCGGCTGCTTCCGCTACGAAAACGTCAAAGGCGCCCGCGCCAACGCCCTGCCAGATCACGTCCCCGAGGCGGTAAAGGAGGAGCGCTGGCAGCGGTTCATGGCCAAGGCGCAAGTGATCAGCGCCTCGAAGCTCGCAGCGCGCGTCGGCACGCGCATCGAGGTCATCGTGGACGAGGTGGACGAGGACGGCGCCACCTGCCGGACGCGCGGCGATGCGCCCGAAATAGATGGCAACTTGTTCGTCGATCAGGGCTTTTCCGATCTGAAGCCGGGCGATATCTTGATGGTTCAGGTTGACGATGCCAGCGAGTACGACCTTTGGGGCTCGCGTCCCTTGTCGATTTCGGCAACCTTACGTTGATTATGCTAGGCAATTCGAGCCGATCTATGCTACTATAGGTTGTATCGCACTGCCCATCCGAGCGCATCGCCGGAGGAAGCCGCACGGAATGCCCGATCGCTCCCACGACCGTTTCGCGACCGCGCTGTTTCGCCTCCTGGCGGCGCGGCCGGGCTTTCGCGCGGTGGGTGTGCTGGCACTGCACCGTCCCATCTGCCAACCGGTGACAGAAACGCCGGAGCTGAGCGGGCTGCGCCACCCCGGGCCGCAGGATGGGTGGCCGATACCCGCCTCCGCCACAGCGCCGGCCCGCGTCGATCCCGCTCGCCTCGGGCTCGCCGCGCGCTTCGCCGCCGTGGCTCCGATCGGGGCCTCGGAGGGGACCGGCATCGCCGGCTTCCTGGTGATCGCCTCTCGCGAGCCGCGGCGGTTGACGCCGGCGCTGAGCAGGTGGATGGCCGACGCGGCGGCGCTCGCCGCTCCCCTGCTTGCGCCCGGCCCGGTCGGCGCCGGCGCCGCTGCCGGCGCCACGCCCAAGGTCACGGCGCGACCCCGCGCGGCCGCCGAGCGTTTCGTCGAGACAGCGTTCCGCGCTCGCAGACCTTCGACCCCGGCGGGCCTGATGATCCTGGATCTCGATCGCTTCCGCGCCGTCAACGAGGCGCTCGGCGCAGCGGCCGGCGACGCGCTCCTGGCGGTCACCGGCACCCGTCTCCAGCAGGCGCTCGATTCCGGCGACCGGCTGCTGCGCCTCGAAGGCGACCGCTTCGTCATCGTCGCGCCACGCGACGCAGTCGGACTGCGCGCGCTGGCCGACCGACTGTTGCAGGCGGTCAGGCAGCCGGCGGTGCTCGACGGCCGCACCGTCCTGATGCAGGCGAGCATCGGAATCGTGGCGGCCGACGCCGGAGAGCCGACGTCGTTGCTTTTGATGCAGGCCGACACCGCGCTTCGCCGTGCCAAGATCGAGGGCCGGGCGCGCTTCCTCCTCCACGAACCCACCCAAGACGCGCTGATGGTTGAGAAAAGCCGGCTCGAACTCGATCTCGCCAACGCCGTCGATAACGGCGAGATGCACCTCGTCTACCAGCCCTATGTCGATTTGCGCGACGGCCGGATCAGCGGCGTCGAGGCGCTGCTCCGCTGGCGGCACCCGGTGCGCGGCGAGCTGCAGCCCGCCGCCTTCATCCCGCTCGCCGAAGCGACCGGCCTGATCCTGCCCATGGGTCGCTGGGCGCTCCGCACGGCGCTGGCGCGCGCCAGGCAATGGCCCGGCCGGCTGGAGCTCGCGGTCAACATCTCGCCGCTGCAGTTCCACCAGCCGGGGTTTCTCACCGAGGTCGACGCCGCGCTCGCCGACACCGGCTTTCCGGCAGAGCGGCTGGAACTCGAGATCACCGAGACGGTGCTCATGCGCGACAATCCGGAGACGATCGGGCAGCTCAGGGCGCTGATCGCCCGCGGCATCCGCATCGCTCTCGACGATTTCGGGACCGGCTACAGCGCGCTGGCCTACCTGGCACGGTTGCCGCACCACCGGATCAAACTCGACAAAGCCTTCGTGCAGGATCTCGCCAACCCCGCAACCGCCGAGCTGATCCGCGCCATCATCGCGCTCGCCCGCGCCCAGGGGATCGCGGTGACCGCCGAAGGCGTCGAGCGGCCCGAGCACTTGGCACTGGTGCGGCGCGCCGGCTTCACCCACGCCCAGGGCTACGCCACCGGCGCCCCGATCCCCGACCCGGCGGCCCTTGTCGACGCTGCGGGCGAGATCCAGCCTTGCAACTCCTGATGCCGCGCCTCACCACGGCGCGACCGACCCCCAGGAGGCGACGATGCGGGACGATTTCGCGGGCTTACCGCTGCGGCACGCGATGGCCAACTTCCGATGCTGAGCCTCAGCACATCGCCGCGCGATCCGGACTTCGTCCAGGACCCGTATCCCTTCTACGATCGAGCCCGGTCGCTGGGGCCGCTGTTTCTCTGGGAAGACTATGGCTTTCCCTGCGCTGCGGGCCATGACACAGTTCGCACCCTGCTCCGCGATCGCCGCTTCGGCCGCGAGCTGCCGCCGGACCTCAAGCCCGCTCGGCCCAGGCATCTCGCCGACTTCTATGCGCTCGACGACCGTTCGATGCTCGACCGCGAGCCGCCGATCCACACCCGTTTGCGCGGACTCGTGCTGCGCGCCTTCACCTCACGCCGGATCGCTGGCCTCGGCCCCGAGATCGCGACGCTTGCGCATGGTCTGATCGACAGGATCGACCCGAAGGAATTCGACCTTCTCCCGGTCTTCGCCGAGCGTCTGCCGGTGGTGGTGATTGCGCGCCTGCTCGGGGTGCCCGAGGCGATGACCGACCAGCTCCTGGCCTGGTCGCACGCGATGGTCGCGATGTATCAGGCCCGGCGCGACCGCGGCGTCGAGGAGGCCGCCAACACCGCGGCGCGCGATTTCGCGGCCTTCCTCCGCGGCCACCTCGCCGGCCGTCGACATCGCCCGGGCGACAATCTGATCACCGCGCTGATCGCTGCCGAGGCCGAGGGCGAGTGGCTCGACACCGAGGAGGTGATCGCCACCTGCGCGCTCCTGCTCAACGCCGGCCACGAGGCGACGGTGCACACGATCGGCAACGGCGTCGCCGCCATCCTCGCCTCCGGCGCCGATCCGGCGCGGCTCTTTGCCGACGCCGCCGCGACGGCGGCCACCGTCGAGGAGGTGCTGCGCTTCGACCCGCCGCTCCACCTCTTCACCCGCTTTGCGCTCGCCGACACCGAGGCGTTCGGCCACCGCTTTCGTCGCGGTGATACCGTCGGCTGCCTTCTCGCCGCCGCCGGCCGCGACCCGGCGCGATCTCCCGATCCGCACCGCTTCGCTCCGGGCAGCGGTGGCGCTCACCTGGCATTCGGAGCCGGCATTCATTTCTGCGTCGGCGCGCCGCTCGCCCGGTCCGAGCTCGCGATCGCCCTGCCGATCCTCTTCGCTCGACTGCCAGGGCTCGGGTTGGCGTCGCCGCCGGTCTTTGCCGACCGCTACCACTTTCGCGGGTTGGTGGCGCTGAAGCTCGGCGCCTGACGATTACCCACGCAGCAACTGCCTGAAAGTTAAGCAGTTTGCGCGCTTCTTGTTGACTCGTGGCATGCCGCATGATCGGCTGGCTTGCGGCCGCACCGCGGCCGAGCGAGGAGCCCGTCGACCGGGCGAAGCCGACGCAAGCGCCGCCGGCCAGCAGGGAGGTCCGGAGAAACCGGACGTACAACCATGTCATACTCGGAAGACGACCGAACGGAGGATATGAAGGTCCTGCACGGCATGGGCTACGCCCAGGAACTGCAGCGCAACCTCAGCCGCTTCTCCAACTTCGCCATCTCCTTCTCGATCATCTGCATCCTCTCCGGCGGCATCAACTCGCTGGCGCAGGCGACCTCGGGCTCGGGCGGCATCGGCATCGGCATCGGCTGGCTGGTCGGCTGCTTCGTCAGCCTGGTCTTCGCGGTGGCGATGTCGCAGATCAGCTCGGCCTATCCCGACGGCCGGCGGCCTCTATCACTGGGGCTCGATCCTCGGCAACCGCGGCACCGGCTGGGTGACCGCCTGGCTGAACCTGCTCGGCCTGATCACCGTGCTCGGCGCCATCAACGTCGGCACCTGGACCTTCTTCATGGGGGCCTTCGGCGCGGCGCTCGGCATCGAGAACACCATCACCACCCAGACGATCTTCCTGATCATCATCACCGGCGGCCAGGCGCTGATCAATCACATGGGCATCCGGCTGACGGCGCAGCTCACCGACTTCTCCGGCTGGCTGATCTTCGGCGGCTCGATCCTGATCGCCATCGTCTGCCTCGCCGCCGCCGACACCTGGGACTTCGGGCGGCTGTTCACCTTCAAGAACTATTCCGGCGAGGCCGGCGGCAGCGTCTGGCCGGCGGTCTCGAACGGCTGGGTCTTCGCGCTCGGCCTCTTGCTGCCGATCTACACTATCACCGGCTACGACGCCTCGGCGCATACCTCCGAGGAGACGCTCAAGGCCGCGCATTCGGTGCCGCGGGCGATGGTGATGTCGGTGGTCTGGTCGGCGCTCTTCGGCTATCTGTTCCTGGCCGCCTTCGTGGTGATGATTCCCGACATGGACCAGGCCGCGGCGCAGGGCTGGAACGTGTTCTTCTGGGCGTTCGACCAGCAGGTGAACGCGGGCGGTGAAGTGGCTCGTCTACCTCGTCGTCTTCGTCGCGCAGCTCCTCTGCGGTCTCGCTACCGTCACCTCGGCGTCGCGGATGATCTTCGCCTTCTCGCGCGACGGCGGCCTGCCTGGCTCCAAGGCGCTGGCCAAGGTCAGCCCGACCTACCGCACGCCGGTGGCGGCGATCTGGACGGGCGCGGCGCTGTCGGTGCTGTTCGTCTGGGGCTCGTCGCTGGTCTCGGTCGCCGGCACCTCGGCCTACACCATCGTCGTCTCGTGCACGGTCATCTTCCTCTTCCTTTCGTTCACCTTCCCGATCGTGCTCGGCCTTCTCGCCTGGGGAACGCCGAAATGGGACAAGATGGGTCCGTGGGACCTCGGCCGCGGCGTCTTCACGCTCTTCGCCGTGCTGTCGGTGATCTCGATGATCCTGATCTTCGTCATCGGCATCCAGCCGCCGAACGACTGGGCGCTCTATATCACCGTCGGCTTCTTCATCCTGACCGCGATCGTCTGGTTCGCCTTCGAGAAGCGTCGCTTCCAAGGCCCGCCGCTCGGCGATCTGATCGCCAAGCGGCAGGCGGCCATCCGGGCCGCCGAGCGCGCCGTGGGCGAGAGCAACTAGTCTAGCGCCCGCGACCTCACTCGCCGAGGACCAACCCCTCGCGGCGCTTGTCGGCGGCCCCGGTCAGCCCTTCCTCGCCGATCAGGATCGCCTGCAGCCCGGAGTTCAGATCGACCGTCTCCGCCGCGTCGCCCAGGCCCTTCAGCCCGGCGAGCATCACCTCGGCCTCCGGCCCGGCCTCGACCTGGGTCGTGCCGTTGCGGTTCAGCACATGCGGCGCGTCGATCGCGGTCTGCGGATCCTGGCCGAAGTCGAGAATCCCGACCAGCGCCTGCGCGACGAAGGGGATGATGTTGGCGCCCCCCGGCGAGCCGATCAAGAGCATCGGCCGGCCGTCCTTCAGCACCACTGTCGGGGAGATCGACGAGCGCGGCCGCTTGCCCGGCTCGACCCGGTTTGCCACCAGCTTGCCGTCCGCCTCGGGCGCGAAGTTGAAATCGGTCATTTCGTTGTTCAGCAGGAAGCCGTCGACCACGACCCGGCTGCCGAAGTTGGTCTCGATGGTGGTGGTCGCGCTCAGCATGCCGCCGTAGCGGTCGACGATGACGAAATGCGTGGTGCCATGCTCCGGCCCGCCGGCGTCGGGCGCGCGCAGCTCGGCCTTCTTCCACGGCGGCTCGCCCGGCGCCGCCTTGGGCATCGCGTGGGCGGGATCGATCAGCGTGGCGCGGCCGGCGAGATAGCCGGGGTCGAGCAGGCCCTCCGGCATCGCCACGAAGTCGCTGTCGGCCATGTAGAGGCCGCGGTCAGCGAAGGCAAGCTTGCTCGCCTCGAGAAAGAGGTGGGTGGCCGGCAGGCCCGGCCCCAGCGCCGCCAGATCGAAGTACGACAGAAATCCCCAGCATCTGCCCGACGGTTAGCGCGCCCGACGACGGCGGCCCCATGCCGCAGACCTCGTAGGCCCGATAGGCCATGCACACCGGCGGCCGCTCCTTGACCTCGTAGGCGGCGAGATCGGCGAGCATCAGCACGCCTGGGTTGGTCGGCGTTCGCGCCGCGGCGACGATGTCGCGGGCGATGGCACCATGATAAAAGGGCTCGCTACCTTCGGCGGCGATCAGCCGCAGTGTCCGGGCGAGATCCGGGTTGATCAGGATCTCGCCCACCGCCTTCGGGCTGCCGTCCTGATGCAGATAGAGCGCGCGGGCGGCCGGGAAGTCGTCGAGCCGGTGCTTGGCAGCCTCGACGATCGCCGCATGCATTCGCGCCGAGATCGGGAAGCCGTCCTCGGCGAGCGCGATCGCAGGCCGGAAGAGATCGCCCCACGGCAGCCGCCCGTAGCGCGCGTGCAGCGTCTCCATCAGCTTGAGCGTGCCCGGCACCGCCACCGAGCGGCCGCCGACCACCGCGTCCCAGAACTCCCGCGGCGCGCCGGCATCGTCGAGCCAGTAGGCCGGCATCGCCGCCGCCGGCGCGGTCTCGCGGCCGTCGAAGCTCGCGAGTTGGTCGAGTGCTGCGTCCCAGTAGAGCGCGAATCCGCCGCCGCCGATGCCGGAGCTCTGCGGCTCGACCAGGTTCAGCACCATCTGCGCCGCGATCGCCGCATCTGCCGCCGAGCCCCCGCCGCCAGCACGTCGCGCCCGGCCTCGGTCGCCAGCGGATTGGCGGTGGCGATCATGAACGCCTGCGCCTTGACGGCCTGGCGCTCGGCGATCGCCGAGGCGTGCTCCGGCGCCTCCTGAGCGTGGCCGGGCAGGGCAAGGAGAAAGAACAGGCAAGTTGTGCGGATGGCCGAGCGCATCGGCAACTCCTTCGACGAGGGTCACGACTAAGCCTAGGCATATCCTCGAAAACCGCCAACCCTTAAGTCGCGCGCACCAAATCCGCCACCCAACATGATTCGGCTTTCGCCCAGAGGGCGCGGCTCGGGGCGAGAGGTCGGGTTGGCAGACGAGCGTCGTCGACGGCGGCAGGGCGGTGGGGAAGACGGCTTCGACCAGTGAGTAGCGGGTGCAGGCGGGCACCGCCACCGCGGCGTCGGCGGGCGGACGAGGAGGGTGGCGATGTGCTCACGGGCGATGTCGCCGGCGCTCGCAGTGCAGTGGAGGCCGAAGGGCGTGGTCGTGCGGTCCGTCGGACCAGGGTCTTTGCGGCGTAGCCGAACGCATCGGGCGAGCGTGCCTGCGACGCCACGACCCGCCAGGGGGATCGCGAAACGGGGTGAGAAGCGGATGCACAGGACCCGCACAACGCATGCAGAACCAATATGCATGGTTGTCAGCGGTTGCTTGACGAAACGGCCCCGCCAGAGGCGATCACCGTGCAAGGCCTGCCGAGGCCAGTTGTTGGGACTCGCGAACTCAGGCAGGGTCGGCGCTGTCACCGTCAATCGCGGTGGCGCGCTCGGGGGAAATTGCAGGATGAAGACGCGGCTCTTTCTCGCCTACCTCCCCGCCGCTTCCAGCAGCAGGTGACCGGCACGCTCGGGTCGCCGAGCGCCACGTCGCCGATCGACGGCCAGTCGCTGCCGGCGGCGCCCCGGCCGTTGGGCGAGGGGATCAACCTCGACGCGGAGCACTCGACGCCCTGGACCGCCGACCCGTGGTGCCGCCGAAGGGCGCGCCGAACGTGCTCTTGATCGTCACCGGCGACGCCGGGTGGCGGGGACCTTCGGCGGGGTCATCCGGACGCCGACGCTCGACCAGATCGCGGCCGACGGGCTAAGCTGCACCCAGTTCCATTCCACGGCGCTCTGCTCGCCGACGCGGGCGGCGCTGATCACCG
This sequence comes from uncultured Alphaproteobacteria bacterium, assembly GCA_963750745.1. Lineage (GTDB taxonomy): Bacteria > Pseudomonadota > Alphaproteobacteria > Rhodobacterales > Rhodobacteraceae > Amaricoccus. The sequence continues at coordinate 74,773 of CAVVSO010000042.1, forward strand.
GGCGCAACCACCATTCGGCGGGCTTCGGGGTGATCGCCGAGCACCACCGGGTTTCCCGGCACAATTCGATCATCGGCGCGGACAACGCCACGGTCGGCAACATCCTCAAGGACCACGGCTACGCCACCTCGTGGTTCGGGAAGAACGACAACACGCCGACTTGTGCCTATTCGACCCCGGGTCCGTTCGATCAATGGCCCTCGGGCATGGGCTTCGACTATTTCTACGGGCTCATCGGCGGCGAATCCGATCAGTGCGCGCCCTGGCTGTTCCGGGATCACACCCGACAAGCTGACGTAGCGTTCACAGATGCGCGAAGGCCTCAGGCCGCGCGGAACGGCAGCGCGTCGCCGGTGAAGACGGCGGCGCGGCGGCCGACCTCGGCGGGGTCGCCGGTGGTGAGGTAGCTGACGGCGCCGGCGCCGCCGCGGAACGGTGGGTGGCGCTCGAGGTAGTCGGCGAGGCTGGCGGCGATCAGGTCGGGCTGGGAGACCAGCGTCGTCGCCGGCGGCAGGGCGGCGCGGAAGGCGGCCTCGACCAGCGGGTAGTGGGTGCAGCCGAGCACCGCCGACTGCGGCGTCGGCAAGCGGGCGAGCAGCGCCGCGACATGCTCGCGGGCGATGTCGCCGGCGCGGTCGAGATCGCCAGCCTCGATCGCCTCGACCAGGCCGGTGCAGGCCTGCGGCGCCACGGTGACGTCGCGGGCGCGGAAGCGTAGCTCGCGCGGGAAGGCGCCGCTGCGAACGGTCGCGGGCGTGGCGAAGAGCGCGACGTCGCGGAGGCCGGTGTGGGTCGGCGGGGTGTTGTCGCCCCAGTCGCGGCGGGTCAGATGCTCGATCACCGGCACGAACACCCCGAGCACGCGGTGGGTGGCGGGGTTCAGCCAGTTCACCTGCAGGTCGTGCAGCGCCACCGCCGAGGCGGTGTTGCAGGCGAGGATGACGAGGCCGCAGCCGGCGTGGAACAGCCGCTCGACGCCGGCGACCGTGAGGTTGTAGACCTCGGCCGGCGAGCGGATGCCGTAGGGCGCGTTGGCGTTGTCGCCGAGGTAAACGAAGTCCTGCTGCGGCAGCGCCCTGACGCAGGCGCCTAGGATGGTGAGGCCGCCGAGGCCGCTGTCGAAGACGCCGATCGGCATGGGTTAGCGCACCTCCTCGAACTCGAAGCCGTAGCCGAGGTCGGTGATCGGCGTCGGCGACAGGCGGTAGGTGGCGGCGCGCAGATAGTCCATCAGGGCGCGGGCGTCGGCGGTGCGGGCGGCGATCTCGCCGGGGTCGAGCGGCCGGCCGATCACCACGCGCACCGGCGCGCCGACGCGGATCTTGAACTCGTTGACCAGGAGCGCCATGCGCAGGGTCTGGTGCAGGTGGCTCGCGAGCTGGAACAGCCGGCTGTTGTGGCCTTCGAAGAAGACCGGCACCACGGTGGCGCCGGACTTGGCGATCAGCCGGGCGGTGAAGCGGCGCCAGGAAGGATCCATCGGCCGGCCGAAGGGCTTGAGCGCCGTCGAGACGGTGCCGCCGGGGAAGATGCCGAGGGCGCCGCCGTTCGAGAGATAGGCGAGCGCGCGGCGGCGGGTCTCGAGGTTGGTCTCCTGCGCCGCGCGGGTCTCCTCGAAGCTGATCGGCAGGATCACCCGGTCGAGCTCGGCGGCCTTGCGGAAGACCCGGTGGGCGAGGATGCGGAAGTCGCCGCGGCTGCGCGACAGGATCAGCCCGAGCATCAGGCCGTCGAGGATGCCGTAGGGGTGGTTGGAGATCACCACCAGCGGGCCGTCGCGGGGGATGTTGTCGAGGCTGCCGCCGGTGACCGCGAGGCCGAGGCCGTAGCGTTCGACCATCACCTCCCAGAAGTCGCGCCCGGCGGCGACCTCGAGGTCGTAGTCGCGGGCGAGGTGGATCAGCCGGAAGCGGCCGGTCAGGTTCTCGAGCGAGCGGATCACCGCCCGGCCGGCGCGGGTGCGGGCGGTGGAGGCGTAGCTGATCTCGCGGGCGAGGTTGCGGGGCGGTGTCATGGTCTCGTGCGGCTCGGCGAGCGGGGCGGGGCCGTTATAGCGGCGGGGCCGGCGCCGCACAACCTGCGAGCGAGGTGCCGGGATCGACCTCAGGTGCGCTGTGGGTGGCATATCGTGTTGTAAGGGATTGGCTTTCAACGTTTATGCTGTCGATTGACAAGGTTTTACGACGCTTTGCTGCGGTGGCCTCTTGCCCGGGCCGCTGCCCTTGACGCTGGCGGGGGCGCCGGGCGGGACGGGCGGGTGCGGGGGAGGCCGCGGCGGACACCGCCCGGTCGAGAGGGGCTCGATGCCCCGCTTGACCGGCTCCCGTCGTGGGCGGGACGGCTGCGTCAGGCGACGCCGCCGGTGCCGAGGCTTTCGGCCGGGGCGGCCTTGGCGGCTTTCGCCGAGCGCAGCTCCTCGACCGAGCGGACCGCGAGGCGGGCGGCGCCTTGCCAGTCGCGGGTCTTGACCTTGGCGTTGCGCAGGCGGCGCTCGGCGGCGGGCGATGGCGTCCGCGTACTGCGGCAGCCATTGCGCCTGGGCGACGAGCATCTCGTCGACCATCTGCCAGACCTCGTCGGGGGTGCAGATGGCGCCGACCAGCGGGTCGTGCAGCACGGCGAGCTTCAGCAGGTCGACGTCGCCGGTCATCGCGGCGTCGACGCTCATGCGCTGGACGGTGATCGAGGCAGAGCAGGTGGCGGCGCAGGCCTCGGCAGGGTGACGCCGGCGACCATGTTGATGCCGAAGCGGTCGACGAAGCCGGGGCTCTCGATGATGGCAGTCGTCGGGCAGGTTGGTGATGACGCCCTTGTTGCTGACGTTGAAGTGGCCGCGATAGGTGCGCCCGGTCTCCAGCGCCTCGATGATGTGGCTGGCGTGCTCGTCGGTGCGCTCGTACTCGGACGAGCGGCTTGCCGGCGTCCTCGAGGAACTTCGGGAAGTCGGTCTCGAACCAGTTGCGGCGTCTCGGTCGAGTAGCGCAGGTAGCCGCCGGTCTCGCCGTGGATCCAGTCGGACATGTCGATCCAGCGGTTGATCTCGTCCGGGCGCTTGCGGTACCAGGGCAGGTATTCGGAGAGGTGGCCGTTGCGATTCGGTCGAGTAGAAGCCGAAGCGCTTCAGCACGTCGATGCGGACCTTTTCCTGCTGCGAGTAGACCGGGTGCGCCTCGAAGGCGGCGATCAGCTCGTCGCGGCTCGATCTCGCGGCCCTCGGCGTTGATGTCGATGTACCAGGTCTGGTGGTTGATGCCGGAGCAGACGTATTCGCAGGTCGGTGTGCGGTGCGACGCCGAGGACCTGGGCGATCTGGCGCCAGCCGTGCTGCACGCCGTGGCAGAGGCCGATGGTCTCGACGCCGCCGTAGTCGAGCGCCGGCCCAGGTGTTCATCGCCATCGGGTTGGCGTAGTTGAGGAACAGCGCGCCGGGTTCGGCGACCTCGCGGATGTCCTTGCAGAAGTCGAGCGATCGCCGGGATGGTGCGCTGGCCGTACATGATGCCGCCGGCGCAGATGGTGTCGCCGACGCATTGGTCGACGCCGTATTTCAGCGGGATGCGGATGTCGTCGGCGAAGGCTTCGAGGCCGCCGATGCGGACGCAGCTCATGACGTAGCGCGCGCCGTCGAGCGCGGCTGCGGCGGTCGGTGGTGGCGGTGATCCTCGTGCGGGAGCCGGTTGACCTCGACGATGCGGCGGATGATCTGCTCGATCATCTCGAGGTTGTGGGCGCTGAGGTCGGTGAGCGCGATCTCGATGCCTGCGAACTCGGGCACCTTCAGGATGTCGCTGACGAGCTTCTTGGTGAAGCCGACGCTGCCCGCGCCGATGATGGTGATCTTGAAGTCGGGGGTCATGCGCTTGCATCCTCGTGAAGCGATTGCAGGAAGGCGCGGCGCGGCAGGGTCTTGCCCGCCGCCAGCCGGTATTCCTTGGTCAGGCAGCCGGCATCTACTCGGCGGCGGTGCGCCTGCCCTTGGGCCGCGCCCAAGCCGGCAGCCAGTCGCCGTGGCGGGCGAGGAGCGCGTCGGTGAGCTGCCAGATCTGGTCGAGGTCGAGTTCGGCGGCGGTGTGCGGGTCGAGCATCGCCGCGTGGTAGATATGCTCGGGGTTCTCCTCGATCAGCGCGGCGACTGTCAGCTCCTGGACGTTGATGTTGGTGCGCATCAGGCCGGCGAGCTGCGGCGGCAGGGCGCCGATGTGGGTGGGCTGGATGCCGTTGCGGTCGACGAGGCAGGGCACCTCGACCGCGCAGCCTTCGGGCAGCGAGGTGATCAGGCCGCGGTTCGGGACGTTGCCGTAGATGACGGAGGGCGTGCCGGTCCAGACTGCGTTCATGATCTCGGAGGCGTATTCGTGGCTGGCCTTGACCTCGATGGTCTTGGCCTCGCGGTACTCCTCTGCCTGCCTGGCCCAGCGCGAGATATTCTCGATGCAGCGCACCGGGTATTCGTCGAGCGGGATGCCGAAGCGCTCGATCAGATCCGGGCGGTCGCGCTTGATGAACCAGGGCACGTATTCGGCGAAATGTTCGGAGCTCTCGGTCACGAAGTAGCCGAGCCGGGTCATCACCTCGTAGCGCACCTTGTTCGGGCAGCGCGGGTTCCAGGACGAGGGCTTCGGGATGCGGCCCTCGGCGTAGCCCTGACGGAGTGCGGGGTAGAGGTCGCGGGTGCTGCCGTCGTCGAGGATCTCCTCGAAGGTCAGGTAGAAGGCCATGTGGTTGATGCCGGCGCTGCGGTAGCGGATCTTCTCGACCGGCAGGTCGAGGTCGCGGGCCAGCTCCTCGGCGGTGCCCTGCACCGAGTGGCAGAGGCCGACCTGGCGGACCTTCGGGTATTTCGCCGCGATCGCCCAGGTGTTGATCGCCATCGGGTTGACGTATTGCAGCAGGATGGCGTCGGGGCAGACCTGCATCATGTCGGCGCAGATCTTCCAGAGGTGCGGCACGGTGCGGAGGCCGCGCATGATGCCGCCGATGCCGAGGGTGTCGGCGATGGTCTGGCGCAGGCCGAACTGCTTCGGCACCTCGAAGTCGGTGACGGTGGCGGGCTCGTAGCCGCCGATCTGGAAGGCGACGACGACGAAGTCCGCACCGTCGAGCGCGGCGCGCTGGTCGGTGAAGGTCTTGACGCTGGCCCCGACCTTCAGCGTCGAGGCGATCTTCCTGGCGACGACCTCGCTGTCCTCGAGCCGCTTGGGATCGATGTCCATCAGGTGGATCTCGGCGCCGGCGAGCGCGGGGCGCTGCAGGACGTCGCCGATGATGTTCTTCATGAAGACGGTCGAACCGGCCCCGATGAAGGTGATGGTGGGATTGGCAGGCATGGCGGGCTCCGTGATCAGGCGGCGACTTCGAAGGCAGCGCGGACGAGCCGCTGGGTGTATTCGGTCTTGGGCGCGGTCAGCACCTCGGCGACCGGGCCTTGCTCGACGATCTGGCCGTTCTGCATCACCATCACCCGGTGGCAGAGCGCGCGCACGACCTTCAGGTCGTGGGAGATGAAGAGATAGGACAACTGGTGCTCGTGCTGCAGCTTGCGCAGGAGCTCGATGATCTGCGCCTGCACCGAGAGGTCAAGGGCGGAGGTGGGCTCGTCGAGCAGGATGAACTCGGGCTCGAGCGCGATGGCGCGGGCGATGGCGATGCGCTGGCGCTGGCCGCCGGAGAACTCGTGCGGGAAGCGCTGCAGGATGTTGTCGGGCATCCCGGCGTCGACCAGCGCCGCCTTGATCCGGACCTGGCGGTCCCTGGCGCCGGAGCCGATGCCGTTGACGATCAGGCCTTCCTCGAGGATGCCGCGGATACTCTGGCGCGGGTTGAGCGAGGAGAAGGGGTCCTGGAAGACGATCTGCATCCGCGAGCGGAACGGCCGCAGTGCCTTGCGGTCGAGGCCGTCGATGCGGGCGCCGTCGAAGGAGATCTCGCCGCTCTGGCAGGGGATGAGGCGCAGCAGCGCCTGGCCGAAGGTGGTCTTGCCCGAGCCGCTTTCGCCGACGATGCCGAGGGTCTCGGAGCGGCGCACGGCGATGTCGAGATTGTCGACGGCGATCAGCGGCACGTAGACCGGCTTGAAGAAGGTGCCCTTCTTCAGCGTGAAGGCGACGCGGACCTTGTCGCCCTGGAGCACCGGCGCGCCGCTGCCGTCGAAGGGCCGGGCGACGCCTTTCGGCTCGGAGGCGAGCAGGCGCTGGGTGTAGGCGTGACGGGGGCGGGCGAAGAGCTCGGGCGTGGGCCCGTGTTCGCAGACCCGGCCGTGCTGCATGACGTAGACGTAGTCGGAGAACCGCTGGACGATGGTGAGATCGTGGGTGATCAGCACCACCGACATGCCGTGGCTGTCCTTGAGGTCGCGAAGCAGCGTCAGGATCTGGGCCTGGACGGTGACGTCGAGTGCGGTGGTGGGCTCGTCGGCGATCAGCAGCTCGGGGCGGTTGGCGAGTGCTATCGCGATCATCACCCGCTGGCGCTGGCCGCCGGAGAGCTGGTGGGGGTATTGCCGGATGCGGGCCTCCGGGTCGGGGATGCGCACCTCGCGCAGGAGGGCGAGCGCGCGCTCGCGGGCTTCGGCCCGGGAGATGCGGTTGTGCAGGCGCAGCACCTCGGCGATCTGGGTGCCGATGGTGTAGACCGGGTTCAGCGAGCTCATCGGCTCCTGGAAGATCATCGAGACCTTGTTGCCGCGCATGGCGCGCATCGCCGGCTCCGAGAGGGCCAGGATGTCCTGGCCTGCCAAGGTGATACGGGTGTCCTTCTGGATCGTCGCGCGCTTGGTCAGGAGCCGCATCACGCAGCGCGCGGTCACCGACTTGCCCGAGCCGCTCTCGCCGACGATGGCGACGGTCTCGCCGCGATGGACCTGGAAGCTCATGTCGCGGACCGCCTCGACGGTGCCGCCTTCGACCTTGAAGGTGACGCCGAGCTTGCGCGCGTCGAGCACGATCTCCCGGTTGTCGGAGCCGAGGTCGATGCGGTCTTCGCCGGCGACGCGGGTCTGGTAGGTCATGGCGCTCCTTCCGGCGTCAATAGGGGTCGATCGCGTCGCGCAGCCCGTCGCCGAGCGCGTTGAACGCGAAGACCGTGAGGAGCACGAAGCCCACCGGCGATAGGATCCAGGGGTAGGAGCCGATCACCGAGAAGGTGCCGGCGTCCTGCAGCATCAGGCCCCAGGAGATCAGCGGCGGTTTCACCGCGAAACCGAGGAAGCCGAGGAAGCTTTCGAGGAGCACGATGGTGGGGATGCCGAGGGTAATGGCGACGATGACGTGGCTCATGACGTTAGGCAGGATGTGCGAGGTGATGATCCGCCAGTCCGACGCGCCGACCGCCATCGCGGCGCGGACGTAATCGACGCGGGCGAGCGCCATAGTCTTGCCGCGGACCTCGCGGGCGAGCCGCGCCCAGCCGAGGCCGACGATTACCAGGACGACGAAGCTCAGGAAGAGGCTGGAGGGGGCGGTGACTGGGATCAGCGTGGTCAGCGCGAGGTAGAGCGGCAGCTGCGGGAAGGCGAGGATGATCTCGACGAAGCGCTGCAGCCAGTTGTCGAAACGCCCGCCGATGTAGCCCGAGGCAATGCCGGCGAGCGTGCCGATCACGGTGATGAGCGCGATCGAGATCAGCGCGATCGCGAGGCTGATCTGCGATCCGACGATGCCGCGGGAGAGGATGTCGCGACCGAGCTTGTCGGTGCCGAGGATGTGGATCGGCGAGCCGTCGATCGCGCCGATGAAGTGCCGGTCGAGCGGGATGCCGAAGAGCCTGAAGGGGAAGCCCTTCACGAAGAGGCCGAGCTGGCGCGGGTTCGCGTAGTCCGGCCCGATCAGCGGCTGGAAGGTGACGGGGTCGAGCTCGTCGGTCTCGACGGTGGGGAAGGCCACAGGCAGGAGACCGCCAGCCCTGGTCGGGCACGTAGAAGCTGATCCTGTCGGGCGGCGCGAAGGCGACGTTCTGCGCCTTGGGATCGACCGGCGCGAAGAAGTAGGCGAAGACCGAGACGAAGAGCAGCAGGCAGACCAGCACCAGCCCGATCATGCCGGGCAGCGAGCGCCTGAGCCGCCGCCAGACCAGCGCGCGAAGCTCTGCGAGCTCCCGTCCGGTGGTGCGGGTGCGGGTGTCGGTACCCTCGATCAGGTGATCGGGCAGCGGCTCGTTGACGACGGTCGGCTGCGGGTCGAAGGCGTCGGACATGGCTCAGCCCTCCGACAGCCGCACGCGCGGGTCGAGGAGCGCCAAGCAGGATGTCGGCGATGATGTTGCCGACGATCAGCGTCGCGCCGAGGACGAGGAGGAGCGTCGCGGTGACGTAGACGTCGCCGATGCTCATCGAGCCGACGATCGCCGGGCCGACGGTGGCGAGGCCGAAGACGATCGCCACCTCGACCTCGCCGGTCAGCATGTAGGGCAGCACCACGCCCTGGTAGGCGACGAGCGGATGCAGCGCGTTCGGCACCGCGTGCTGCCAGATCACCGCGCTCTCGGTCAGGCCCTTGGCGCGGGCGGTCTCGACGTACTGCGCGTTGAGCGTGTCGAGCAGGTTCGCCGCGCATCACCCGCATGTTGTAGGCGAGCCCGCCGAGCGTCGCGATCGCGATCACCGGCCAGATGTGCTTCACGAGGTCGACGAACTTGTCCCATGACCAGGGCGCGCCGCCGTACTTCGACGGAGAAGAAGCTGCCGATCTCCTGCACGTTCAGCTTGAAGGCGAGGATGTAGAGGATGATCAGCGCCAGCAGGAAGCGCGGGATCGTCATCCCGAGGAAGGAGACGAAGGAGAGCAGTGGTGTCGACCCAGGAATATTGCCGGGTCGCGGCCAGGACGCCGAAGGTCACGCCGAAGACGGTCGCGAGGAAGTGGCAGGTCAGCGCCAGCGCGATGCGTGCGCGGCAGCCGCTCGGCCACCACCTCGGCCACCGGCTTGTTGTAGTAGAAGCTGTGGCCGAAGTCGCCGCGGGTGACCATCCCCCAGATCCAGCGGAAGTACTGCACGTACATCGGGTCGTTGAGGCCGTGCTGCTCGCGGTACTGCTGGGCGGCGGCGTCGGCCACGGCGCTGGTGGCGTGGCCCTGGGTGATCATCATGCTGCGGATGTAGTCGCCGTAGTCGCCCGGCGGCGCCTGGATGATCGCGAAGGTGATGATGCTCATGATGAAGAGCACGGGGATCGACGCGAGGATGCGCATGCGCAGGAAGCGCAGCATGGCCGACGATCCTCCGCAGTGCCGGCGTTCGGTCGGCGCGGGCGACGGCGGCCCGCGCGGCTCTCGCAGCCGGCGAGGATCGGGCTACTTCACCGGGCCTTCGCCGCCCGGCGCGCCGGGCAGGGTGTCGGGGAAGAGCTCGTAGTCCTTCTGCTGGTCGGCGGCGACGAACACCCGCTCGCGGATGATGCTGTCCTCCGCCCAGTTGTACATGTTGATCGGCGTGCCCGGCGGGATGTTCGAGAAGCGCTTGTTGATGATCAGCGCCCCCGGATAGGCCGTCAGCCCGATGCCGTAGAGGTTCTCGGTGTAGGTCTTCTGGAAGTCCTTGATCGCCTCCACCGCTTGGCGGCGTCGTCGGTGCCGCTGAAGGCGTTGAGGTCGGCGACCATCTTCTGCTCGAAGTCGCAGCAGGTCGAGCTCGCCCTTGTCGTTGGCGCGGTGGCTCTGCGCGGTCTGCGGGCCGACCGGCGCGAGCTGGTTGGTGTTCTGCACCACGGTGACCAAGCTCCTGGTCGTTGCGCATCACCAGCCAGTCGAACTTGCCCGGCTGCTGCGCCGCGTCGCGGTCGTTGCCGCGACAGGATGTTCGGGATGACCCGAAGGCCGAGCGGCTCCATCATCGCGACAATGCCCTCGCCGAGGCTCTTGTCGGTGGCGTAGTCGCCGTTGATCAGCAGCGTGATCTCGACGTTCGCCGCCGTCCGGGAAGTTGACGAAGCCGTCGCCGTCGGTGTCCTTGAGCCCCGCCTTCTCGAGCTCGGCCTTCGCGCCGTCGAGGTCGTAGGGATAGTAGACCGTCGAGTCCTTGTCGTAGAAGCCGGTCACGTTCAGGATCCCGCCCGGGTAGATCGCGGTGAACGGGCCCTTGACCAGCGACTCGCCGAGCCGCTGCCGGTCGATCGCCATGGTGACCGCCTTGCGGAAGTCGAGGTTGCGGTTGAGCTCGCGCACCGCCTGGCCGCGGGCGTCCGGCTCGCCCCAGCCGTTGCCCGAGAGGTTCGGGAAGAGGGTGTAGCCGATCGAGCGCGGGCCCGAAGCCGAGCCGCGCCGGCGCCGCCGGATCGGCCGAGCGCTTCAGCGCCTCGACGTAGCTCTCGGGCTGCTCGAGGTTGGAGAAGTCGCCGGTGCCGGCCACCGCCTGCACGTCGCGGTCGGCCCAGGTCGAGAGGCGGTACTGCAGCTCGTTGAGGTAGGGGAGCTGGTGCCCTTCCTCGTCGACCTTCCAGTAGTAGGGGTTGCGCCGCATCACCACGATGTCGTCCGAGCGGTATTCGACCGGCACCCAGGCGCCCATCACCGGCATGTTCATGTAGGTCGGCGGGAAGGCGTTGCGGTACTGTTCGTAGGTGTTCTTGCGAGTATTTCGGGTGCTGCGGCTTCAGGATATGCGCCGGGCCGGGGCAGAAGGTGCCGTAGGCGAGCGCGAAGATCACCTGCCGCGGGAAGGCGTGGTGAAGGTCATCTTCACCGTGGTGTCGTCGATCTTCTCGAGCGTGGTGCCCTCGCCGAAGGTCTCCTGGCTGGCGCCGTTGAGCGGCGTGACGTTCGGGTCGAGGACGTTGTCCTCCCAGTAGAACATCAGGTCGTCGGCGCCGAAGGGCGCGCCGTCGGACCATTTGGCGCCTTCGATCAGGTGGATCGTGAGGCTCTTGCCGTCCTCCGCCCAGTCCCAGGACTTCGCGAGGTTCGGCAGCGGCTCCAGGTCGTCGGCCTTGACCTCGAAGAGCGGCCCGGTGCGGGTCAGGCACTCGGAAAGGCCGATGTCGATGCCGCCCCAGCCTTGCGTCTGGCCGGCGCAGTAGTTCCAGCCCTCGGGCCGGCCGCCGATCACGTGGCGCATCACGTCGCCATAGGCGCCGAGGCCGTCGGGCATGTTGGCGGTCTTGAAGACCAGCGGCTCCTTCGGCAGGCGGTCCTTGACCGGCGGCAGCTTGCCGGTGTCGACGAACTGCTTGGTGATCCAGTCGGGCTCGGAATAGGCGGGAAGCGCCTTATACTCGTAGATGTCGCTGCGCTTGACGGGGGTGACACTTTCCTGCGCTTCGAACTTGGGCGGGTCCGGAACCGGTGCTGGCTCCACCATCTGCGCGCCGGCAAATCCTGCCGACCCCCCGAGGATCAACGCCGACGTCGCGGCACAGCACAGGTATTGTCTCAAGGCTTCCTCCCATGATCGGCGCGATTTTCCACCGCGCGCGTTCCGCTCGTGCAGAATTCCAGTTGGGCCGAGCTTAGGTCCGAGACCGGCGCCCCGCAATCCCAATCGACCTCGCGCGGCAACGGAACGGCCGCTCAGGCGACCTCGACGACGGCCTTGATCAGGCCGGACTTGTCCTCGGCCCAGCGCGGCAGCGCGGCGGCCGCCCCGTCGATCGGCGTGCGGTTGGTGATCAGCGCCTCGACGGGCACCGCGCCGGCGCGGATCGAGGCCATCACGTGCTCGAAATCCACGAGGGTGGCGTTGCGGATCGCCACCAGCGTCATCTCGCGCTTGTGGAACTCGGCGTCGGAAAAGGTGATGTCGGTATCGAGGAGGCCGACGAAGACCAAGGTGCCGCCGTGCGCCACATGCGTGAAGCTCGCCTGCATCGAGGCGCGGTTGCCAGTGGCGTCGAAGACGAGGTCGAAGCCGTCGCCGTCGGTGGCCGCCTGGAGCGCGCCGCGGGCCGCCTCGTCGGTAGTGACGGTGCGGGGAATGCCGGCGGTGCTGCGGGCGAGCACGAGTCGGTCGGGTCGCGGTCCATCAGGGTGACCTCGGCGCCGGCGATCGCGGCGAAGATGGTGGTGCCGAGGCCGATCGGGCCGGCGCCGACCACCAGCGCGCGGCGGCCGTGGCCGGCGCCGGACCGGCGCACCGCGTGGGCGCCGATCGCCAGGAACTCGACAGTGGCGGCGGCGTCGAGCGAGAGACCGGCGGCGGGCAGGAGATTGCCTTCCGGCAGGCTCAGCCGCTCACACATGCCGCCGTCGCAATGCACGCCGAGCACGGCGATCCGCATGCAGCAGTTGAGCATTCCGTCGCGGCAGGCGTGGCAGGCGCCGCAGGCGAGGTAGGGATTGACCACCACGTCGTCGCCGGGGCGGAAGCGGCTGCCGGCGGGCGCCTCCTCCACCGTGGCGGAGAGCTCGTGGCCGATCAGCCGCGGGTAGGCCAGGAACGGGTGGGTGCCTTCGAAGATATGGTAGTCGGTGCCGCAGATGCCGGCGCGGCGGATCCGCACCAGCACCTCGCCTTCGGCGCGGGCCGGGGCCGGACGGCTCGAGCGCGATCTGGCGCGGCGCGAGGCAGACGATGGCTTTCATGTGGTCGGTCCTCCCGAGCGATGGGATCGGGAGCCCGACCTGCGGAGCCGTCGCTAACAACCCCGGCGAAGTGCCGCAAGCGTACGCTGGACTCGGGCGAGGTCAGAGGACGAGGAAGTCCGCCGCGTCGAGGTCAGCGAGGCCCTCGCCGATGTGGGCGAAGCGGGCGGGGTGGTCGGTGTCGGAGCCCTGCGCGGCGTAGAGCAGCCAGCCGGTGTCGCTGTCGTAGAGGATGCGCTGCTCGGGCGCGAGCGCCTGGGCGCCGATGTGGAAGGCGGCGGGGTCGAGCGGGCCGGCGGGGCCGAGACCGTCGAAGCCGAGGCCGATGCGGTCGCAGGCGCCGAAGTCGGTGACGGTGTCGGCCCGGCAATGCTCGCGGAAGAGGAAGGTGTCGCGGCCGCCGCCTCCCGTCAGCCGGTCCGCGCCGGGGCCGCCGTCCAGCCAGTCCGAGCCGGGTCCGCCACGGAGGAGGTCGCGGCCGCGACCGCCGAAGAGGCTGTCGTCGCCGGCCAGGCCGAGGAGCCTGTCGGCGCCGGCATATCCAGACATCTGGTCGCCAAGGCCGGCGCCGGTCAGGCGGTCGTCGGCGCGAAAGATGTAGCGGAGGAAGGCCTGGGGATCGTCGGCTCCGGCGATGCGCCTGAGCTCGAGGACGTCGATGTCGGCCTGGGCGATCCGGTAGATGAGCTCGGCGCCGGAAGTGAGGCGGAACTCCCGGACGGTGCCGAGCGGCAGGCCCGCGTCGGTGTAGCTGAAGGCGCCGATGAAGTTTTCGAAGCCGGCGGGCACGCGGTCGACGCTGATGCGGATCAGGGTCGAGTCCGCGACCGTGATCTCGCCGTCGGCGGTCGCGATCGGCGTTGACGCGAAGTTGGCGAAGAAGCCTCGACCGACGCTGAACGTTGCCATGTCGCCCTCCGTTTTTGGGCAGGCTTTATAGCACTCCCGAGCGATTCCCGCGCCGCTTTCGGTGGCTTTGCATCCACCTCCGGCGGCCGTAGGGTCGGGCGGCTGCCAGCAGTGGGCGGCGGCGGCAGCGGAGGTGGGCGTGAAGAGGATCGGGTTTCTGTCGTTCGGCCACTGGTCGCCGGCGCATGGGTCGGGGACCCGGTCGGCGCAGGATGCGCTCGTGCAGTCGATTGAGCTCGCGGTGGCGGCGGAGGAGCTCGGGGCCGACGGCGCCTATGTCCGGGTGCATCATTACGCCCGGCAACTCGCCTCGCCGTTTCCGCTGCTCGCGGCGATAGGCGCGCGCACGAGCCGCATCGAGATCGGCACGGCGGTCATCGACATGCGCTACGAGAACCCCTTCTACATGGCCGAGGACGCGGGGGCGGCGGATCTCGATTGCCGGCGGGCGGTTGCAGCTCGGGATCAGCCGCGGCTCGCCAGAGCAGGTGATCGACGGCTGGCGGCATTTCGGCTTCGCACCAGCCGAAGGCGAGACCGATGCCGAGATGGCCCGGCGCCATGCGGAGGTCTTCCTCGGCTTGCTCGACGGCGAGGGCTTCGCCAAGCCGAACCCGCGGCCGATGTTCCCGAACCCGCCGGGCCTGCTGCGGCTCGAGCCGCATTCCGAGGGGCTGCGCGAGCGCATCTGGTGGGGGGCCGCCACCGATGCCACCGCCGTCTGGGCGGCGGAGCGGGGGATGAACCTGCAGAGCTCGACGCTGAAGTTCGACGAAACCGGCGAGCCGTTCCATATCCAGCAGGCCAAGCAGATCCGCGGCTATCGCGCTGCCTGGAAGGCCGCGGGCCACGGCCGCGAGCCGCGGGTCTCGGTCAGCCGCAGCATCTTCGCCCTGGTGAGCGACCAGGATCGGGCATATTTCGGCCGCTCGGGCGAGAGCGCGGATTCGATTGGCTATCTCGACGAGAACACCCGGGCGATCTTCGGCCGCTCCTATGCCGACGAGCCGGACAAGCTGGTGAAGGCGTTGGCGGAGGACGAGGCGATCACCGAGGCCGACACCCTGCTTTTGACCATGCCGAACCAGCTTGGGGTCGACTACAACGCGCACGTGCTGGAGGCGGTACTGAAACACGTGGCCCCGGCGCTCGGTTGGCGCTGAGCGGCGTCAGCTCGCCTCGATCCGGCGGCCGTCCTCGTCGATGAGCGTCACCTCGAGGAAGTCGAGCTCCTCCTGGAGGATGAGGAAGGCCTCGGCACCGACCCGGCGCTGGGCACGCAGCTCCTCCAGCCGTTCGCGCTGGCGGCGGAGGGCGGCGAGGCCGAGCGCGCGCTTGTCGCGCAGCGCGGTCGTGTCGCCGGTCGGGGGTGCGGCGGCGCGGGCGGCCTCGAAGGAATGGCGCCAGTGGTCGGCGGCTGCTCCCGATCGGCCGTCTAGTGTCGCGAGCGCGGCTTCGGCGAGCTCGGCCCGACCGCTGGCCAACTCCTCTGTGACGCCGCTTTCACCATCGAGCCCGAGGAGGCGCACCAGCGGCGCGAGCGTCAGGCCCTGGACCACGAGGGTCGCGATCACCACGGCGAAGGCGGTGAGCACGATCAGGTCGCGCTGCGGGAAATCCGACGGCAGCGCGAAGGCGGTCGCGAGCGTCACCAGGCCGCGCATCCCGCTCCAGCCGATCAGCACGGCCTCGCGCTTGGTCGGCGGCGGCTCGGCGCCGCCGATGGCGTGGAAGCGGTTGGCGAGCCGGTCGTAGGCCAGCACCCAGGCCATGCGCACGAGCACGAGCACGAGGATCACCGCCAGCGCGAACAGCGCCGCCTCGCGCAGCCGTTCCGGCGACATCCCGCCGACGATGCTGCGCGCCTGCAGTCCCATGAGCAGGAAAGCCAGCACATTGAGCAGGAAGACCGCGGTGTCCCAGACCGCGAAGCTGTGGATGCGCGACCGGGCACGGGTGGTGAGGCCGGCGCCGCGGGCGATGGTCATCGCGAAGGCGACGAGGCAGAGAACGGCCGAGACCTCGAGCCGCTCGGCGATGATCCAGACACCGAAGGTGCCGACGAACTCGAAGAGGTTGCCGCCGAGCGTCCCTGCGACGAAGGGCGCGACGAAGCGGCGGAAGAAGAGCGCGAAGAGGATGCCGAGGAGCACGCCGCCTGGCACCGCGATGGCGACCCGGAGCGCGAAGGCGGCGTCGCCGCCGCCTTGGTGGTGGACCGAAGTGGCGGCGGCGAAGAGGAGCAGCGCCGAGGCGTCGTTGAGCAGGCTCTCACCCTTCAGCACCGCGACCACCCGGGTCGGCATGTTGACCCCGCCGAGGACCGCGGTTGCGGCGGCGGCGTCCGGCGGAGCGACGATGGCGCCGAGCGCCAGTGCCGCGTAGAGCGGCAGGCCGGCGAGTGCTACGCCGAGGCCGGCCACCGCCACCGCGCTCAGCACGACGGCGAAGACCGCGAGCGCGAAAAGCGGCTGCCAGAGGCTGCGCGCCGCGCCGGCCGGGAAGTCGAAGGCGGCGTCCACGAGCGCCGGGGCGATGAAGAGCGCCAGCGCAGTCTCGGGCTCCAGCGCGATCTGCGGCACACCCGGAATCAGCGCGAGGCCGACGCCGGCCGCCGCCAGCATCGTCGGGTAGGGAATCGACAGGCGGCGCGTCACCTGCAGTAGCAGGATCGCGACGGCGAGGAGAAGTAGCAGGCTTTCGAAGAAACTCAGGGCGTGAGCCTCGAGGTGAGAGATAGACCGCGGTGGAGGCTACGCCAGTGGTGGCCTGCATCAAAGGGCTGCCGCAATCAGGTCCGCCGCCGCGAGCCCGCTTTGCCAGGCGCCGTGGGCGGTGGAGAAGTCCTGCGGCGAGCAGGCCTCGCCGGCGAAGCAGAGCCGCGGGCTGACCGGCGCGGCCAGGATGGTGCGCGCGCCGGCCGAGCCTGGGAGGGCGTGGCTGTAGGAGCCGAGGATCGTCGGCTCGCGCCCCCAGGCGGTGACCGCCAGCGGCGCGAGGCCGCGGGCGAAGTCGGCGCCGAGGAGGTCACGGAGCTCACCGATGACGAAGGCCACTGCGGACTTTTCGCCCGCGGCCTCGAGCTCGTGAGCGAGCAGGCCGCCGAGGAAGCATTCGACGACGGGACGGCCGAACGGCCGCAGGTAGTAGCTGCCGGTGCGGACGCTGTCGAAGCGGCCGAGGAGGTGGCTTTCCGGCGGGACGGTCGCGGGCGCGGCGAGAGAGAGGTAGATCTTGTCGGCGAGGCCGAGCGGGAGGCGGGAGGCGGCGTGCAGATGACCGTCGGCGGCAGGGTCGAAGCGGATCGCGCCGCTGGCGAGCACGGCGCTCGAGACGGCGACGATGGCCGCCCGCGCGTCGATCGGGCCACGGTCGGTGTGCAGGCTGATCCAGGCGCCGCTGCCGGAGATCGCAGTAACGCGGGTGCCGAGGGCGGCGGGCAGCCCGGCGCCGAGCCCGGCGATGAAGGCGCCGTAGCCCGCGGGCAATCGCCAGTTGGCGGCGCCGGCCGCCTCATCGTAGGCGAGAAAGTCGGCGACGGAGAGCCGGTCGGTCCCCGCGCCGTTCATGAAGCCGCTGAGCGCGTCGATGAAGGGCCGCCAAGGGTCGTCCGGCGCCATGGCGTCGCCGGCGCGATCGCTCGCAGGCGCGGCGTGGCGGATCCGCTGGCCGAAGGCCCCGTAGGCTTCCCAGGCCTCGTGCCGGATGGTTCGCGAGGCACCGAGGTCGCCGAGCTGCCGGCCCCAGGCGGCGTGGCTGCGGTCGAGGGGGAGGCCTTCGGTCTCGGCCAGGTGGGCGAGCGGGTTGCGCTCGGCCGAATGCAGCCAGCCGCAGCCGAGATCGAGCGGCAGGCCGGCGATGCGCCGGGTCCGGGCGCGTCCGCCGAGCTCCGGCAGCGCCTCGATCAGCAGGACCGATCGGCCGGACCGGGAAAGCCAGCGGGCTGCGGCGATCCCCGCCGCGCCGCCGCCGACGATGGCCACGTCGACGAGGTCGCTCACCCTGCGACGGCTCCCGGTTGCTCCGTCCGTATCGGCCGGCGCGATGCCGACGCGGTCGCCGTCTCGATCCGATCCATCCAAGCTCCGATGATGCCGCGGAGGCCGCCCCAAGGATAGCCCTAGCATCGGCGGCCGCCGTGGCGCAAACGCGGTTGAATGCCGGCAGGCGCGACCTCGCTGGGGTCTCATGGTCGCCGCCTCTGGCGGCGCGGCCCGAAGCCGCTCCGCTTGCGGAGCAGTTCCCGTCCCGGGGCTTCAGACCATCAGATCGTTGCTCAGGGCAGCGATGGTGGCTCCGAGAACTGTCAGGACCTGCCCGCCGGCAAAGCTGAAGACGACGTCGTCTCCCACTTCGTCGGCGAACTGGAGCGCTTGGCCGGCCGTCGTGAAGCCGAAGCCGTCGCCGATGCGGATCGTGTCGATGTCGTTGCCGAAGTCGGTGATGGCGTCGGCGCTTGACGTCGGTGCGAAGAAAAAGGCGTCGGCGCCGCCGCCGCCGGTGAGCGTATCCCTGCCGGCAGCGCCGTCGAGGAAGTCGTCACCGCCGCCGCCGTCGAGCACATCGACGTCGGCACCGCCGCGCAGGGTGTCGCCTTGGGCTCCACCGGAAAGGAAGTCCTGGCCGGCGCCGCCGTCGATGGTGTCGCGGCCCGCGCCTCCGAACATGCGGTCGTTCCCGGCACCGCCGCTGATGCTGTCGGCGGCGTCTCCGGCGCCGTCTCCGAAGGTCAGCCGCGACACCGTCCCGCTGAGACTGACGACATAGAGGTTGCCCCGCCCGTCTTCGGCGAAGGAGGTGATGTCGGCGATGGTGCCGCCGTCGGAGACCAGTTGCGCCGTGTGGTTGGTCACGTCCACCGCGGTGTTGCCGACGGTGCGGAAGCTCCAGAGCTGCTCGCTGACGTAGTCGGCGTAGAGGTAGCGGCCCTGCATGCCGCCGCTCTCGCCGCGGTAGACATAGCCGCCGACGACCGCGAAGCCGCCGGTGGCATCGTGCGGATAGGCGACCAGCGGGTCGACCAGCGCCGGGCTGTCCGGCGGCGGATTGCCGGGGACGCTGCCGTCGAAGACGATGTCGCCCTCCCTCACCTTCCAGCCGTAGTTGGCGCCGCCGGCGCTGCTGGCGGGCTGGAAGTCGATCTCCTCGCGTTGCCCCTGGCCGACGTCGCCGATGTAGAGATTCCCGGTGGTCCGGTCGAAGCTGTTGCGCCAGGGGTTGCGCAGGCCCAACGCCCAGATCTCGTCGGCGCCGCCGGAGCCGACGAAGGGGTTGTCGTCGGGAATGGCATAGTCGCGGTTGGGGTCCGCCGCGAAATCGTCGCCGCCGACGTCGAGGCGGAGCATCTTGCCCCAGAGGACGTTGAGGTTCTGGGCGTTGTTGTTCGGGTCGCCGCCCAGGCCCTCGTCGCCGACGCCGGCATAGAGCATGCCGTCGGGTCCGAAGCCCAGCCAGCCGCCGTTGTGGTTCAGCGCACCGTTGTCCTTGTCGATGAGGAGGATGGTGTTGCCGCTCGCGGCCTGGGCGAGATCGGAATTGGTGGTCGAGCGCTGGTACGAGCGTAGCTCCACGTCGCCGTCGGCCTGGGTGAGATAGACGAAGAGGCGGCCATTGGTCTGGTAGTCGGGATCGAAGGCGAGGCCGAGGAGGCCCTGCTCGTTGCCGGCGGCGAGGCTCACGTCCGGCAGGTCGAGGAACGGCGTGGCGTTGGTGGCTCCGGTGGCGGTGTTGAGGATCAGGATGCGCCCGGTGTGCTGCTCGACGACATAGAGCCGGTCGGGATCGCCCGGCGCCGAGGTCGCGAAGACCGGGTTGCTGAACGACCGCGCCCCGACGTTGGTCAGGGTGATGTTCGCCGACGCGCCGACCGTGTCAGCGGCAGCAAAGCCAAAGATGACATCGTTGCCGTCGCCGCCGGAGAGGCTATCGCGGCCCTCGCCAGCCGAGAGGCGGTCCGCCCCGGCACCGCCGGAGAGCGCGTCGCTTCCAGATCGCGCAATCAGCGTGTCGTTACCGCCTCGACCTGAGAGCTGGTCGCTTGCGAATGTCCCGCGCAACAGGTCGCCTGCAGCGTTACCCACTATGATCATTGTCGGCCTTCCCGTTGCTGGCCAGACGAAACCCATCCCGCAAGGCGGAACGTCGCGGACGCGCCGGCAGTTCCCAAGCAGGCAAGACTCTATATCATCAGCCGTGGGTCTGTCCCCCTCACTGCGACGGTAGCGGTCAGGGCTGGGGCTTGGCACTCACCGCCCCGGCCCGCTTCAGTTGGCCGTGCGGCGCGTCCTGCGGAGCCTGTGGGCCCGTTGCTCGTTGTCAGTCGCCGGGGGCCCAGAGGCGCTGCCGCCCGTCAGCGGGGCGGTCCGTGGCTCGGAGAGGAAGCTGACACAGCGGGTAGGCTGAGGCATGCTCCCGGCGGCATTGTGCATGCGAGCGACGTCCATGCGGCCGGACGGGTGTCTTCGCCCGCCCGGCCCCTCAGGGACGAAACCGTGGTGGCGATGGAGGGCTTCGGCTTCCCGGAACCCCGTCCTTCTGGGGCTCGGGGAAGCGGGCGTACGAGCGGGTCTCGACCGCAAGGCAGGGCGCCAGCGGTCTCGGGCTGGAAGCGCAGCGCCAGGCGATCGAGGATGAAGCAGGCGGTGCATCTGGCCAAGGTCACCGGAGCGACACTGGTGATCGCAAAGCTCGACCGGCTGTCGCGCAACGCCGCCTTCCCGCTGACGCTCCGGGACAGCGGGGTGCGCTTCTCGGCGGTGGATCTGCCAGAGGCAGATGACCTCACGGTCGGCATCATGGCGCTGGTGGCGCAGCAGGAACGGAAGGCGATCTCCAGGCGCACCAGAGAGGCGCTGAGCGTGGCGAGGAGCCGCGGGGTGGAGCTGGGCAACCCCAATGGCGCACAAGCTCTCTGGCGGGCTGGCAAGGGCGGTGCGCCGATGCGCGAGGCCATCGCGCGGAACGCCGATCGGCATGCGCAGGACCTGGCGTCGGTGGTGGAAGACATTCGGAATGGTGGGGCAGTGAGGCTTCGGGTGATCGCAGCGGAGCTCAAGGGGGGCGGCATGCTGACGTGCCGGGGCGGACGCTGGCACGTCTCCACCTGATGAAACGCATGCGCCGATGCTGAGAGGCGACCAGGCTCAGCACGCCCGCACCGAGACTGGCGGATGCGTTATGCGCGACCCGCGGCACCACCGGACGGCGGAGTCGACCCCACTTCAGGGCCACGACATTGCATGGTGAACCGTGCTATTGGTTCAAAACGACACGAACGGGGGAAAATCATGACACGCTCACTGTCCATTGCCGCCTTTTCTCTCGCGCTCATATTGGGCGCGCCGGTTCTGGCGCAGGTCCAGCTCGACCATTCCACGGCGCAGAAGCTGACCGACCTCGGGATCGACACCGCGGCGGTCGTCCAGCAGGACGACGTGGGCTACATCAACCAAATCCTCGCCTCCGACGCCGACGACGCGACGAAGAAGGCGGAGATCATGAAGCTTCTCGAAGAGAAATAGAACCGCCGTAGGGCCGCCAAGCAGAGATGAAGGGCGCCCAGAACGTGGGCGCGTTAGCGAAAGGGTAGCATTGGCCCAAGGGCCGACCGTCGCGCCGGCGGCTTCGTAGCGCCGGACGCGCATATGTCCTGCCGCACACCTGACAGTCACGACGGGCTTCCAGAGGACAGGGAATGAGTGAAGGCACCTCATCCGGCTCGCCCGAGCCCCGGCCACTTGCCGGCGGACACCCGCGCACGGTCCTGATGTGGCTCGCCCGGGTTCTAGTCGGACGCGCCACCGGCCCCCAGATCGACCATCCGCGCACGGTATGACGGCGTTCGAGGACCCCGCACCGACCCGGCTGGGCCAGTTCTTCGGCCCGGCGGCCGACGCGCATCCCGGCCTTTCCGGCTTCAGCCTCTTGAGCCACGCGCGTGAGGCCTTCATCGTCCGTCTGGCGCTGGCCGACCTGGCCGAGCGAAGTCTCGACATGCAGTCCTACATCTGGGACGGCGACACCACCGGCCGGATCATCGTCGAGCGGGTGATGAAGGCGGCCGACCGCGGGGTCAGGGTGCGGCTCCTCGTCGACGACCCCTACTACAACAAGGCCAGCGATCCGGTCAAAGCCGCCCTCGACGCCCACCCCAATGTCGAAATTCGTCTGTTCAACCCGGCCAGCAACCGGAGATGGACCAGGCTTGATTTCCTTGTCGACTTCCGCCGCTTCAACCGCCGCATGCACAACAAGCTGATGGTGGCCGACAACGCGGCAGCTATCGTCGGCGGCCGCAATATCGGCGACCACTACTACGGCGTGAACACCATCGCCAATTTTCGCGATCTGGACGTGCTGGCGGTCGGGCCCGTCGTCCCCGATCTGTCGGGGGTGTTCGAGCGATACTGGAACAGCGCCTCGACCGTGCCGATCGCGACCATCGTCGAGCGCGCCTATGGTGCCGCCGATCTCGATGCCATCCGGACCCGCTTGCGCCAGGAGATCGCCGCCGTCGACTACCCCTACCCGATCGACCAGGATCTCGGCGAGCTGGCGGCCCGGGGCGCCGAGCTGCGCGACAATCTCGTGTGGGCGCAGGGCCGGATCATCGCCGACGACCCGGAAGCCATCGCCCGCCGCAAGGAGGCCGACGTCGTGGTCGCGTTCATCCGCGGACGGGTCGCCGAGCTGAAGGAGGAGCTGCTCGCCGAGGCGCCCTATTTCGTCCTGCCCGCCGGGGCGCAGGCGACGGTCAAGGCGCTCACCGATCGCAACGTCCGGGTGCGCGTGCTGACCAATTCGCTCGCTTCGAACAACCAGCTCGCCGCGCATTCGGGCTATGCCAAGACCCGCAGGCGGCTGCTCGAGAACGGGATGGAGCTCTACGAGCTGCGCCCGGATACCGACGCCTTCCGGCCGGGCTGGTCGCTCCACTCCGCGCGGTCGCGAGCGGCCTTGCATACCAAGGCCATGGTCTTCGACCGCGAAGCCGTGTTCATCGGCAGCTTCAACCTCGACCCTCGCTCGGCCGTGATCAACACCGAAGCCGGCCTCTACATCGAGAGCCCGGAGCTTGCCGAAAGGCTGATCGCCTACATGGCGACGGGCGTCGTGCCCGCCAACAGCTACCATGTCCTCCTCGACCCGAATGGCGGGATCGTCTGGGAAACGGTGCGGGACGGCGACATCGTCCGCTACCGGACGAGCCCGAAACCGGCTTCCGCCGGCGCTCGTCGCGAACCTGGTGAAGCTCCTGCCGATCAACTCGCAAGTGTGACGCCGATGCTTGGCGACCGGCCCGCGGCCTGTGGTCGCGGCGTTGGCCTCGGCAGCAGACAGCGCAACGACGAGAGCACGACATGGACAATTCTCCGCCCGACACGCCTCTTGGAGTGGGTCAATTCGGATAGCCATTACAGCTTACCGTCCTAGAACAGTACCCCAAACAGTCTCGACAAGAGTGCCTCGAGCGGCATCATGGTCAGCGCCAGTGGCACGATCGGCGCAACGATCGCGCCGGCGAAGGTCAGGGCTGCCCCCTTGGAGAACAGTAAGATGCTCATCGACTGAACCACCTCGAAGCTGTTGCCCATGTCTGCAAGCGACTGAATGTCTGCACTGCCCATCAGCTGCTCGTTTGATGACGCTCCGCCGCGTAGCCATTTAGCGTCGAACTCCCGCACGTACGACTGGGCCAATGTGCCATATTCCCGCTTGCCGATCCGCTTTGCCGCGGCCAGTTGCGGCGAAAACACTAAGAGCGGACCCTGCACAAGCAAGAGCAGGAAGACCACGATCGCGATGGTCTCGAGTTTGAAACTCGGCAGAGTGTCACCAACATAGAAAATGCGCTGAGCGTAGAGTCCGGCAAGCATTGCGCCATGGGCCAGCAGCAGCGGGACGTAGGCGTAGACGACAGCGGAAAGAAACCCCAGGCCGCCGGCCCGGTCGGGGTGTGTTGGAACCAGCCGCAGGTTGATCCGCGAGACCTGCCAAAGGAACCGCGCCCAGACGAAGATCCGAAAGTACCAGCGAATAAGCAGAAACTGGAAAAGCGGAAGGCTCACCAATACGAACCAAATACCCGCAATGGACAGCGACCAGTGCCCGTCGATGTACATCGAGTACCACGTCGTCATGTTGAGCGCTGTGTAGTGCCGCCAGATGACCAGACTACCGACGGCGTACACGACCACGATCAGCAGGATCTCCGCTAAAAGCGAGTTCCGAAGGCGCATGGCAGAGGCGATCGCGGATTTGAAGCGCGGCAAGTCCACGTCGGCAATCAGATCACGCTCGAGGAACTGCGCCACGAGAGGGCGCATCCGGCGATGCACGACGAGCTCCGCCGCGACCAGCAGGGGGACGACGACAAGGAATCGGATATGGACCTCCACGTCCATCAGGAAGGGGACGGTGGACCTGCCACCAAGCAGCTGGCCCTGCAGGGCCGACAGCACCAGAAGTGGCAACCAGCAGATCAGCGTGAGGACAATGATCCGCCGATACAGCATCGCCATTGTGTCGTCGGAGAGATGTGCCCGGCGCAGAAGCTGGTAGAGCGGCCCCCCCAGAACGAGCGAAAAGTCCGGTGGATGCTCGCGAAATTCGTGATCGCCGGGCGATGTCTGGAACGGCACTCTGATTTCACCAGTCCAATCGGTTAGGCTTTTCGGCACAGTATCGCCATGATCCTGGCTTCGTCTGCGCGGGGTACCGGGGGCTAGTGCCATGACGATCTTCCCTGGACCTTAGCCGCGACTGGGACGAACCGTCAGCCCAAGGAGTAACCATCTCGTATCGGCTCCGGACTGGCTCCTCGCTTTGATCTGCGTAAAGGACCGCTCGTACCGAAGTCTGCCAAGTGCTAAAATGGAAAATGTCTTCCACCGGAGGGCGCTTCGTGTCCGAGATCATTCCGCGCTGGGAATGGCGCTCCTTCGGGCGCCGCTTCCCGTCGGCTGAGGAGCGCCTCGCCCGGCTGACGCCGAGCGGCGTTCAGGAGAGTGACGAGATCTACCTGCTTTCCGCGAGCGGCGACAACGTCAAGGTCCGCGATGCGCTGATGGACGTGAAGGTTCTGCGGGAAGTCAATGCCGACGGCCTCGAACAGTGGACGCCGGTCATGAAGGCCGGATTTCCGCTCTCGGCGAGCGACACAGCGAAGGTCCTGGATGCGTTACATCGGTCGGTGCCAGGAGGGCTGCGTGACAGCTACACGCTCGAGGAATTCCTTGAAGCGTTTGCCGGTCCGGGCAGCGGCATTCGGGTCGTTCGGGTCCACAAGCGGCGCGTGCGCTACGCGATCGACGGCTGCATGGCCGAGCTTTCGGACATCCTGGCGAACGACAAGTCCGCCCGTACGATCGCCGTCGAGTCCGAGGATGCGGCGGCCGTGGTCCGCGCGGTCGCAGGTCTTGGGCTCGGCGGGTACACGAACATCAGCTATCCCCGCGCCCTGGCAGAGCTGGTCGACGACGCGCCGGAGTCCTATGCCGTGATCGACGTCGGGACCAACTCGGTCAAGTTTCATATCGGTGGGCGGGACTCGCAAGGGACGTGGCGCACCGTCGCCGATCGCGCCGAGGTGACCCGCCTCGGCGAGGGGCTGGCCGAGACCGGCGCGATCGGCGATGCTCCGCTCGAGCGGACGGTCGCGGCGATCTCCGGGATGGTAGACGAAGCAAGGCGCAAGGGCGTGCGGGCGATCGCTGCGGTGGGCACCGCGGGGCTGAGGATCGCGGTGAACAGCGCAGAAGCAGTCGCCGCCATCCGAGAGCGCACCGGCCTGCATATCGAGGTCATTTCGGGCGAGGATGAGGCACGGCTGGCCTATCTGGCGACGGTGGCCGGACTTGGCATGACGGCCGGTTCGCTCGTTGTATTCGACACCGGCGGCGGCAGCTCGCAGTTCACCTTCGGGCACGCCACCGAGATCGATGAGCGCTTCAGCGTCGATGTCGGTGCCGCGCGCTATACCGAGCGGTTCGGGCTCGACGCTGCCGTCTCGGAAGACGTGCTGCGCGAAGCGATGGCAGCGATCTCGGCGGACCTCGCCCGCCTCGACGGTCGCACGGCGCCGGATGAGCTGGTTGGCATGGGCGGCGCGGTGACGAACATCACCGCCGTCAGGCATGGTCTCGCCACCTACGACCCGGCGATCGTCCAGGGAACGGTGCTCGACGACGCCGAGATCGACCGACAGATCGAGCTCTACCGGTCGCGTAACGCGGACGCCCGCCGCTCCATCATCGGCCTCCAGCCGAAGCGCGCGGAGGTGATCCTCGCCGGGGCCTGCATCGTGCGGACGGTTATGGATAAGCTCGGCAAGACGAGCCTTACGGTCAGCGACCGCGGTCTGCGGCACGGCGTGCTCGCGGAAAGGTTTGGAACCTGACCCGCGGAGGCGATTGGTCGCCAAAGGAACTTTACCTGGAGCCGAAGAGATGAATGCCCCCCGACCACCGAAACCAAGCTCTCCCACGCAAGCTCCGGGCATGTCTGGTGAAGACATGCTCAAGGTCTTCGAGCTGCTGAAGGGAGCGACCAGCGTCGAATTGAAACTGACGGTCCCCGACACTACCCACCGAGGCGCGGTCAAGGTTCTCGGCTTCGATCCTGTCGAGGCGGAACCGCGCCAGGCGTACTTTTTCGACACGCCCGAACTCGCCTTGAACAAGGCAGGCGTGGTGGTCCGCGCCCGAAGGATTCAGGGCGGAGGTGGGGATACGGTGGTGAAGCTGCGCCCGGTTGACCCGGCGCAGCTGGATCCCGAGTTGCGCAAGGCGGCAGGCTTCAAGATCGAGCTCGACGCCATGCCGGGAGGGTACGTTTGCTCGGCCTCCTACAAGGGCGCGTGCACCGGCCAGGAGGTGCTCGACGTGACGGAAGGCAGGGCGCCGCTCGAGACGCTCTTCTCGCGTGAGCAGCGGACCTTCTACTCGGCCAACGCCCCGGCGGAGATCAAGATGAACGCTCTGGTGCCCTTGGGCCCGACGTTCCTTCTCCGCATCAAGCACCAGCCGAAGGCCTTCGATCGCCGTCTCATCGTCGAGCTTTGGCTCTATCCCGACGGGTCCCGCATCTTCGAAATCTCGACAAAATGCGGTACCCAGGAGGCGTTCCAGGTTGGCGTGGAATTTAGGGCATTCATGGCCAAGTGCGGCATCCCGATCGAAGTGAGCCAGGAAACGAAAACGAACAGCGCGCTCCAGTTTTTCAGCAAGGAGGTCGCCGCGCCTGTGAGGTGACCGCCAAAGCATGTTGGATCCCGGTTCCTAGCTTCCGATGGGTCGATACCTGCTATCACCAGGCTCAGAAGACATGGACTCGTGTAAAATCAACGGCTTACGCCTCAGAGAATGTTCGACCCCAGTTCCCGTTCCTCCGCCAACCCTCCCGACACAACCTGTTCTCCGCTCGTTCGCGTCGGCCGAAATTTCTCGTTGTTTTCGAGGGTTGTAGCGGTGGGGCCTCCCCACTGCGCCCTTGCCGATAAAGGCGAAATCCGTTCTCTCAGGGCCGATATTCTCTGGACCTGTTGACTTTGGGTGATTTGGTGGGGTGCCTCAGGCCACTGTTTTCATTAGGTATTTTTTTGCGGCATCGAGAGCAGATTTCGACAAAACCTGTGGGTGGCGAAGGAGCCTGAATTCCAACGGTTCGGCATGAAGCTGTAGCGCGACAATCAGGGTGATCTGGGCGCGACGATCTGGATGAAGTCGATGCGTCGCGGCGCTGGTCATCATCGCGGCGGCGCAGGCCGCGAGCAAGGGTTTTCGCAGATTGATTGTCGCGGGGCGTCAATCAGCGGCTGTGTTGATTGTCGCGCGGGTGGGGGGTCGTCCCGGTCCCTTGCGGCGCTCGACGGCGGTGCGGCGCCGGTAGCTCTCGACGTTGAGCTCGAGGATCGTGGCGTGGTGGACGAGGCGGTCGACCGCGGCGAGGGTCATGGCCGGGTCCGGGAAGATGCGGTTCCATTCCCCGAAGGGCTGGTTGGCGGTGATCAGGGTGGAGCGGCGCTCGTAGCGGGCGCTGATCAGCTCGAAGAGGACGCTGGTCTCGGCCTGGTCCTTGGTGACGTAGGCGAGGTCGTCGAGGATCAGCAGGTGGTACTTGTCGAGCTTGGCGATGGCGGCCTCGAGGGCGAGTTCGCGGCGGGCGACCTGGAGGCGCTGGACGAGGTCGGTGGTGCGGGTGAAGAGCACGCGCCAGCCGTTCTCGATGAGGCCGAGGCCGATGGCGGCGGCGAGGTGGCTTTTCCCGGCGCCGGGGGGTCCGAAGACGAGCAGGTTGTCGCCCTTCTCGAGCCAGCTGTCGCCGGCGACGAGCGCCATGACCTGGGCCTTGGAGAGCATGGGGACGGGATCGAAGTCGAAGGCGTCGAGGGTCTTGCCGGGCGGCAGGCGCGCCTCGGCGAGGTGGCGAGCGATGCGCCGCCGGGCGCGTTCGGCGAGTTCGTGCTCGGCGAGGGCGGCGAGGAAGCGGGCGGCGGGCCAGCCCTCCCGGTCGGCACGCTCGGCGAAGCGCGGCCAGATATAGGTGATCGCCGGCAGGCGCAGGTCGCCGAGCAGCAGGCCGAGGCGGGCGGCGTCGATCGGATCGGTGGCGTTCACGGGCGCGGTGTCGTCGGTCATGCCGCTTCTCCTCCCGCGAGCTCGCTGGAGGTTGAGGCGGTCAGCGCGTCGTAGAGGCTGAGGGGCGTCAGCGAGACCGTCACCCGGGGCAAGATGCCCGGATCGGGAGCGAAGCGGGCGTGCATCGCGTCGCGTTCGGGCAGGACGCCTTCGTCGAGGCTGGCGTCGATCAGCGCCGCGAGGTCGGCCTCGCAGCCGCGGTCGTGGGCGAGCGCGAGGGCGTCGACGACGAGCCGGCAGGCGGCCTTCGCCGGCAGCGCCGCCATGGCGGCGTCGTAGAGCCGGCGATAGGCGTCGCGGGGGAAGAGCTGGTCGCGGTAGACGAGGCCGGGCAGCGCCATGGGCTTGGCGCGCAGCGCGTGGATGACGTGTCGATAGTCGACGACGTGAGCGCGGCGGCGATCGCCGTAGCCGCGGCCGCGCGGCAGGGTCATCACCGGCGTCCCGCCGAGGAAGATCTCGAGCCGGTCGTCGTGGAGGCGCACGCGCAGGCGGTGGCCGATGAGCCGCGAGGGCACGGTGTAGAAGACCCGCCGGAGCATGAAGCCGCCCGAGGAGGTGACGGTGACCATGACCTCCTCGCCGTCCTCGGCGCGGCGCTTCGGCAGCGGCTGGAGGGCGGCCCGCTCGGCGTCGATGCGCCGGCGGTTGCGGGCGTTGCGGCGGCCGACCAGGGCGTCGACGAAGCCGCGGTAGTCGGCGAGAGTGTCGAAGTCGCGGGAGCCGCGCAGCAGCAGGGCGTCCTCCAGAGCGCGCTTCAGGTGGCCATGGGCGGCCTCGATCGCACCGTTCTCGTGGGCGATTCCGCGGTTGTTGCGGCTGGCGGCCATGCCGTAGTGGTCGCAGAGCGTGGCGTAGCGGACGGTCCAGTCTTCGTCGACCTCCGGCGCGAGGTTGCGGAAGGCCGCCGAGAGACTGTCGCTGCGGTGCTCGCGCGGCGCGCCGCCGAGCGCCCAGAGCGCGTCCTGCAGACCCGCGGCGAGCGCCACGAAGCTCTCGCCGCCGAGCACGACATGGGCATGCTCGAAGCCGCTGAAGGCGAGGCGGAAGTGATAGAGCCGGTGGGGCAGCGGCACGCCGGCGACGGTGACGCCAAGGCGGCCGAGGTCGGTGAAGTCCGACAGGCCGAGCCGCCCGGGCTCGTGGACCTGGCGGAAGATCACTTCCCGCTCGGGGCCGTGCAGCGCCCGCCACTGGCGGATGCGCCGCTCCAGCGTCCGCCGGATCCCGGCGCCGAGATCGGGATGCCGGCGCAGCAACTCCTCGAGGACAGCCACCGGCCGCAGCCCCGGGCTCGCCTCGAGCATCGGGACGACCTCGGCGTCGAAGACCTCCGCCAGCGGATCGGGCCGCCGCCGACCGCGCGGGACACGCTTCTCCGAGGGCGGACGCGGGTCATGCTCGATGCGATAGCCGGTAGCCGGGCTGAATCCGGCACGGGCGGCGGCGATGGGGACCGGGGCGGTCGCGCGATGCGTCATGAAGAGCCTCATCTGGTGATCGGTCACATGGCGGCCGGGCACGCGGCTCCTCCGAACAGGGAAAGCACCCGCATAGCCCGACCGGCCGCGATCACCACGCCGCACCGGCTCCAAGACCGGCGCGGCGATACTTCGGGGGCGGAACTACGGTCGGGCTACGCCCTCCCTGCGGTCCGACCCCGAAGTATCGCTCTCATCCTGATTGTCGTCCCCGTTGCATCCTGATCGACGCGCTCCAGTGAAGCCATGACCGGAGCACTGGCCCCCGCGTGCCGCTGCGGTCTCGATCGCACCCCGCAACGGGCACCGGCCGCAAGTCACCAGCCCTTTCGCATCCACTCGTCGATGTCACTGGATGAGAGCACCTTCTCCGTGAACTCCCAATCGAGACCTTGATCATCTGCGACGTGGCGAGCGTAGCGAAGCTCCATCGCTGGGCGAGAGATTTCCACCCGCTGCGAGAAGTTCCTGAGCGCCGCTCGGTCCTGCAAAACCGCAGTGATCCAGTCGTCCTCAAAGGCATCCGGCAGCGGCCCGAGAACTGAGATGATATCCCCGAACCGGCTGGACACATGTCAAGCGACAGCCAGTCTTACGAGATAAAGCGACACCTATCTTTGCGAGGGGATGGCAGGCCGGCATGGGCGCGCGGACCGCAAGAGTCTGCGCGCGCCCATGCCGGCCGTGGCGGGAGATCAGGCGTGGGCGAGCTTCAGCGCGTCTTCGAGGTCGCGCAGGCGGTAGCTGCGACCCTTGATGTTGAGGACGTGCGAGCGGTGGAGCAGGCGGTCGAGGATGGCGGTGGCCAGGACCTCGTCGCCGGCGAGCAGCTCGGTCCAGTCGCGGATGCTCTTGTTGGTGGTGATGAGCATGGCGCCGCGGCCGTAGCGGTAACTGACCAGGCGGAGGAACAGGCTGGCCTCCTGGCGGGTCATCGGCTCGTCTACGTCTTCATCGACGCCGGCCGGCTGACCAATGCCGACACCGGCCTCGTCAACGGCACGATCCTGGCGCTCGGGACCTTCACCTCGGGCGTGCATACCAACTGGCGGCTGGTGCTGATCGGAACCGCGCTCGGCCTCGGCACCGCGGCCGTGGCCTACATCGAGCAGTACCTGTGGATCCTCTTCGCCCTCGCGCTCGGCATCATCATCGCCGTCACCCGCATGCGCGGCCGCGCGCCTGACCGGACGCGCATGGCGCGTCCGGCCGAGGCGTCAGAAGCGATAGACCGCGCCGACTAGCAAATCCCAGGTCTGGTACTTGTTCTTGAAATCGAAAGAGTCGTTCTCGAGATCCTGTTCGCTGATGCCGAAGTAGCGCACCTCGGTCGTGATGCTGAACTTCGGATTGACGTCGTAGGCGACGCCGCCGATCAGTTGGTAAGCGAACTCGTAGTCGCCGTCGAAGTCGCCGCCGCCCAACTCGTCGACCTGCTCGAAGTTGAAATCGGCCGCCCCGAGCCCGCCGCCGGCGTAGGGTCGCAGCTGGGCGGTGGCGCCCACTCCCACCGGGTCGAACCAATAGATCGCGTTCGCCATCCAGGCGTTCGACTCGGTCGTATGGCTGTCGGTGTTCGTCCCCTTCAGCTCCGCGTCCGCGTTGCGATAGGTGTATTCGAGCTCCGCCGAGACGTTCGGCCTGATATAGTAGCCACCGGCAATGCCGAGGACATAACCCGTGTCGAAGTCGAGCCCCGAGTCAGGAATCAGGGTGGCCACGCCTTTAATGTCCAATTCGGAGTTGTCGTTCTGCGGCCAGGTGGCGCCGCCGAAGCCCTTCACATACCCCAAGCCACCGTCGAACAGGCCCTGGGCGGCCGCGCCGCCCGCCGAAAGCGCCACGCCGGCCGCAAGCGCCGCCGACGCAACCAGAAGCCTCTGAATCTGTCTCACCGAAACCCCCTAGCTGAATTCACGCTGGCGAGGATGATGGACCTCGACCCCGCCCTGGTCCAGTCGCGACCGCAATTTTCTCCCACGCCTGTGGCCTAGGAACGTCACCCCCGGAACGCGGTGACCTCGATCTCGATCTTCATCTCCGGCTCGTTGAGCCCGGCCACGACCATCGTCGCCGCCGGGTGTCCGTCGTCAGGGTTTTTGGGACATCTGAGCTGACCGAGCATCGGAGGACGCTGGCTCATCTGGTTCAGGTTATGCTGCTCGACCGTGACGGCTCAAGCGGCGGTTTCGGATGGTCAGTTTCTTGATCGTCTTCCTCGCCTCGAGGATGGCTGCGCCCCGGCCGAAGTAGACGTCGGCGGGAGTCAGGTTGCCGAGGCTC
The DNA here is from genome assembly GCA_963750745.1 of uncultured Alphaproteobacteria bacterium. GTDB lineage: Bacteria > Pseudomonadota > Alphaproteobacteria > Rhodobacterales > Rhodobacteraceae > Amaricoccus. Next base: position 106,591 of record CAVVSO010000042.1, read on the forward strand.
TCGTGGTAGCGGCGGTGGTTGTAGTGGTCGACGAGGGCGGCGACGGCGGCCTCGAACTGGCCGGGGAGGAAGTAGTTTTCCAGCAGGACCCGGTTCTTCAGGGTCTGGTGCCAGCGCTCGATCTTTCCCTGGGTCTGGGGGTGGTTCGGGGCGCCGCGAATATGGGCGATGCCGTTTCCCTCGAGCCAGCGCGCGAGGTCGCCCGCGACGTAGGACGCGCCGTTGTCGCTGAGCAGCCGGGGTCGGTGGACAACCTTGGCGGCGTCGCAGCCCGAGGCCGCGAGGGCGAGGTCCAGCGTGTTTTGCCGAGCTCATCGCTCATCAAGTCCATATGCATCCCGATCAGCTCGACCATGTGCCGGCGCAGGATCGCGAAGTGCTGTTCGGACATCGGCTTCATGGGATGTCCCCTGAACTCGAGCAGCCTTGTGCGCAGCTCCGGGTCGGGAAGGTCGCATATATCAGTTCGGCCGAAGCGGTAGCGGTTGTGAGCGATCCGCCGGTAGAGCCATTCACGCGCTGAGCGCGGAAGGAGGCGCATGACCCCGAGTAGCCTTCCCGGCCCGCCAAGACGCGCCCCGATGCGGATGATCGCCTCCATCCCCGCCCAGGCTTGGCCATCCTCGAGGTAGAGCCAGGTTTCCGGGTCGTCCGCCTCCAGCCCATAGTGCCGGACCAATGCGGCGCCGAGGGCCGATTGGGTCCGACCGATCCGGAAGCATCGCTCTCGGTCGAACCTCGCGATCGCGCGGGCTCCGGTTGCACAGAGCACGCACTCACCGTCCACGATGGCGACCGGCCCGCCGTCGTCGAAGTGGGGAACCGCCGGATCGTCTCGGTAGGAATAAGGGCGTCGGGTGCGGAGTTCGGCCATGCTACCTTTTGGATATAGCGGAGGCCGGGTGATGACCCAGAATCCGCGCTAATGCCGTCCATGCTAGCAAACGGTTGCGGTCGTAGGAGGAACTACGGCAGGAGCAAGCCTAAGCTGCCCTTCCCAGGCCAGCGGAAACCCTTCCAGCAGATCATCCAGCGGAAGCCCAGCCGGCTGCAGCCAATCGAGGATCGCCTCCACGATCGCAGGGGCGAGCAGCGTCAGCCGCAGGACCCTGCTGACGTAGGTGGCGTTGGCGCCCTTCGCCCGCACTAAATCCTCCAGCGTCCCATGCACGCCGGTGTCCAGCATATTCCGCCACCGGAACGCCCGCGCCAGCGCCCTGACCATCGCGTTGCCAAAAGCCGAGGAGCTGCCGACCACCAAGGTCCGGTGACGGGCAAGAGACTTGCGTCAGTCGGGTGCTAAGTGCGGCACTGTCCGAGGTGCCACCGGACGAATGGCTCCACCGAGAAGCGGCTATGGGAGCCCCTGACGATGACCTTGATCTGTGACGAGAGGCTGACGGCTTAGGATCGAGTGCGTGTCCGAGGGGTTCGCCGACCTGCGGGTGCGCGGGCGAGATCCCGTTTGACCTTGCCTTCGTGGCGGCATCTCTCGGCAAAGGCGCCGCCGCCGTCGCTGATCGTCCCATCGGTAGTCCTCCTCCCCAAGGTAGCATGGGAAGAAGCTTAAGAGGACATTCAACTGCATGGTCAAGGTACGAGCGCATCGTCGCTGAACAGCTCTCGACCAGCGGTGAGGTATTCGCCAGTGCTCCAGGCCGGAAATATTGAAGAATTACTTTTTCGGATCGGCGGGATGGTCGACCGGGGGTAGTCTTGCGCGGCCGGCGCGGTCCAGCGCGGCTTCGGCAAGCTCATCATGAGACAAGGCTTATACGACCTCCGGGTGATCGCCTCGGTCACGCCGGCTGACGGGAGGGCGCACCGCCGCGTCATCCCCGGCCGTGCGAAAGCACGGGCTGCGCCTGCCTGCCCCCGGGCAGGCGCATTCGCGCCCGCCCAGGCAGGCGCGCCCGTTCCCTTGGAGGTCGGCAAGACACAGGCCAGACAACTCGACCGAGGCGATCACGCGGAGTTCGCATTAGACGGCGCCGCGGAAGGCCTTCACCCAGCGGCGGTGGAGCCAGTAGTACTGGCCGGGGGTTCGGCGCACGCGGGCGGCGAGGCTGTCGGCGGCGGCCTGGGTCATCTCGAGCGCGGTGCCGGGGCGGATGGGGGCCTCGAACTCCACGGCGACGGAGAGGCCATCGGGCTGGCGGGGGCCGTAGACCGGGATCATCGGCAGGCGGTACTTGATCGCCAGCTCGGCGATGGCGAGCCCGCTCGGCGCCGGATGGCCGAGGAAGTCGACGGGGGCGCCGCGCTTGGTGTACTGGTCAAGGAGCACGGCCATGATGCCGCCACCGCGGAGGTGGCGGACGAGCTCGCGGATGCCGGCGCCGTCGCGGCCGATGACGGGCTGGCCACCGGCTTCGACGTTGGCGAGGTAGTCGGAGTTGAGAAAGGGGTTCTTCACCGGGCGGATCATCGCGCCCAACTCGATGCCCTCGGCGAGGAGGGCGGCGCGGGCCGCCTCCCACTGGCCGAAGTGGCCGGAGACGAGGAGCGCGCCGCGGCCCTGCGCCCGCGCCGCCTTCAGCGCCTCCCAGCCCGGCCCGGCCGGGCCGGTCCAGGCGTGGCGCGCCTGGAAGGCCTGGCGCGTCATCACTTCGATCATGGTGCGCCCGAAGGAATCGGCCATGGCGGAGCGGATGCGGCGGCGCTCGTCCGGCGGCATGTCGGGAAAGATCAGCCCGAGGTTTCCCTCGACCCGGCGGCGGAGGTCCGGCACCAGGCCGACGAGCGCGCGGGCGAATCCGGAGGCGAAGGCGAGGCGCACGCGGTAGGGCAGGGCGCGCGCGACCCGATCAGGAGCCGCTGGGGCAGGTAGGCGAGAAAACTCAGGGCCTTGCCGCGCCGCGCCATTTCATACCTTCTCCGCCTGATCCCTTCGCGTCGGGGTGGCACGTTGACGGTGCCAACATCTTTGGCCGTGCGACCGCACGGCCTGCGCCTGCTTACATCCCGGCAGGCGCACCCGACCGTTCCGCACGCGGCTCCGTCTCGTGTATCCGCAAGCGCTCGAGTGACGCGGCGTCACGCCTGGTGCGCCAGCCCGGGCACGAGCAGGCCGTGCTTCCGGCAGGCGTCACAGGGCCGTGCGCCTGGGCGGCCGAGGCGAT